>NZ_JBYISA010000003.1:0-475866 GCF_057708345.1 Streptomyces sp. bgisy130 | reverse complement strand
CCCCCCCCCCCCCCCCCCCCCCCCCCCCCCCCCCCCCCCCCCCCCCCCCCCCCCCCACCCCCCGCCCCCCCCCCCCCCCCCCCCCCCCCCCCCCCTTCGCCGTACCGCACGCCGCGCGGGTCCGGGGACCGTACGCCGAGCTCCCCTGCGCCGCGCGCCGCAGCGCCCGCCAAGGGCCGTCCCGCCCGCTCAGGCCGCGGCCGACCGGTATTTGCGGACGGCCAGCGTCCGGAAGACCGCGATGATCACCAGGGACCAGATCACCGAGGCCAGCACCGGATGCTCCATCGGCCAGGCACCGGTCACCGACTTCGGCACCTTGGTGATGGTGTTGCCGAACAGCTCCCGGGCGGCGGCCACCGTCGCACTGAACGGATTCCACTCCGCGACATGCTGGAGAAACGCCGGCATGCCGTTGACCGGCACGAACGCATTCGAGATGAAGGTCAGCGGGAAGAGCCAGATCAGCCCGCCGGACGTGGCCGCCTCGGGCGTGCGCACCGAGAGGCCGATGAGCGCGCCGATCCACGAGAAGGCGTAGCCGAGCAGAAGCAGCAGCGCGAAGCCGGCCAGCACCTCGGCGAGGCTCTCGTGGGTACGCCAGCCGATCAGCAGCGCGACGACCGCCAGCACCACCAGCGTCAGCGCGGTCTGCACGAGATCGGCGAGGGTCCGGCCGGTGAGCACCGCGCCCCGGGACATCGGCAGCGACCGGAACCGGTCGATGAGGCCCTTGTGCATGTCGTCGGCGATGCCCGCGCCGGCACCCGCCGTGGCGAAGGTGACCGTCTGCGCGAAGATCCCGGCCATCAGGAACTCGCGATATGCCTGGGCGTCGCCCACGGGGGCGCCGGGGATGTTGATGGAGCCGCCGAAGACGTAGGTGAACAGCACCACGAACATGATCGGCTGGATCAGCCCGAAGATCACCACTTCGGGAATGCGCAGCATCCGTATCAGATTGCGCTTCGCGACCACCAGGGAGTCGCGTACGGACCGGCTGAAGCCGCCGCGCGGCCGTGGGGGCCGGACGGGAGCGGTGTCGGCCGCTTCGGTCACCGTGGTCACTTCACGCCCTCCTTGTCGGTCGTCGCGTCCGCGTCCGGGGCGCCGGCCGCCGCCGCGGCCTTCCCGCGCTTCTGCTGCCTGCCGACGGATCCCCCCTCGCCCGGGGCGGCATCCGCGGCGCCCGCGCCGTTGCCGTTGCCGTTGCCGTTGCCGTTGCCGTCCGCGGTCTCGGCGGCGTGGCCGGTCAGCGAGATGAACACATCGTCGAGGGTCGGGCGGCGCAGCCCGATGTCGTCTATCTCCACACCGCGCAGGTCCAGTTCGCGGATGACCTCGGCGAGCAGCTTGGCGCCGCCGGTCACCGGGATCGTGAGCTTGCGGGTGTGCGGTTCGACGGTGCCCTCGCCCTTGCCGAAGCCGCGCAGGACCTCGTCGGCGACCGTGAGGTGCTCGGGGGCGTGCACGACGACCTCGACGCGCTCGCCGCCGGTACGCGCCTTGAGCTGGTCGGAGGTGCCGCGGGCGATGACCTTGCCGTGGTCGACGACGCAGATGTCGTGGGCGAGGCGGTCGGCCTCCTCCAGATACTGCGTGGTGAGCAGCAGGGTCGTGCCACCGGCGACCAGTTCCTGGATGACGTCCCACAGACCCTGGCGGTTACGGGGGTCCAGGCCGGTGGTCGGCTCGTCCATGAACATCACGGGCGGGCTGACGACCAATGCGGCCGCGAGGTCGAGCCGGCGGCGCATACCGCCGGAGTAGGTCTTGGCGGTGCGGTCCGCGGCATCGCCGAGATGGAAGCGTTCCAGCAGTTCAGCGGCTCGCCGCTTGGCGTCGCGCCCGCTCATCTGGTAGAGCTGGCCGACCATTATCAGGTTCTCGCGGCCGGTCAAGTACTCGTCGACGGCGGCGAATTGGCCGGACAGACCTATGGAGCGCCGCACCTTGTCGGGGTGGGCCAGGACATCGATTCCGGCGACGACCGCCTTGCCCCGGTCGGGCTGGAGCAGGGTCGTCAGGACCCGTACGGCGGTGGTCTTGCCGGCACCGTTGGGGCCGAGCATTCCTAGGACGGTTCCTTCGGGGACGTCGAGGTCGACGCCGTCCAGTGCCCTCACGTCGCCGAAGGTCTTGACCAGACCTTCGGCGTAAATGGCGCCTGGCATAGGGGTACTCCCATGGCTTGGGTCAGTTCCAGGTCGAATATTACGGTTGGCGGACTATGCCTGCTCTATGGGCATTTGTCCGCGACGGAACACCATGACGCACCGGCACCCCGCAGCCGGGATACTACGGCACAGACGCGATACATCGCGATACAGTTTGCTGATTTTCGCGCGCGGCGGCGGAGGGAAGCGGGAGGAAACAGACGTTCGCCACGCGTGTGGGGCGCCACGGTATACCCGTGACGCCCCATGGCCCCATCCCTTTTGCCGCATCCGTCGCGGCAGCCTCACTCCGTGACGAAGTACCCCGCCTCGCGCAGCGCCGCCCGCAGTTCGGCGCAGTGCGCCGGCCCCTTGGTCTCCAGATGCAGCTCCACCTCGACCTCGGTCAGACCGAGCCGCGGATCCGTCCGCACATGGCCCACATCGAGGACGTTCGCATCGGCCACCGACAGCACCCCCAGCAGCGTCGCGAGCGCCCCCGGCCGGTCCGTCAGCCGCAGCCGCAGCGAGAGATAGCGGCCGCCGGCGGCCATCCCGTGCCGCAGGATGCGCTGCATCAGCAGCGGATCGACATTGCCGCCGGACAGCACCGCGACCACCGGCCCCTCGAAGGACTCCGGGTCGGCGAGCAGCGCCGCCACCGGGCTCGCCCCGGCCGGCTCGACCACCAGCTTGGCCCGCTCCAGACACAGCAGCAGCGCACTGGAGAGCTGGTCCTCGGTGACCGTACGGACCTCGTCCACCAGCTCCTCGACCATCCCGAAGGTCACCTCGCCGGGCCGCCCGACCTTGATGCCGTCGGCCATCGTCGACAGCCCCTCGATCGCCACCGGCCGCCCGGCCGCCAAGGACGGCGGATAGGCGGCCGCGCCCGCCGCCTGCACCCCGACGACCTTCACATCCGGCCGCAGCGCCTTCACCGCGAGCCCGATCCCGGCCACCAGCCCGCCGCCGCCGACCCCGACGAGGATGGTCCGTACCTCCGGACACTGTTCGAGGATCTCCAGCCCGACCGTGCCCTGCCCGGCGATGATGTCGTGGTGGTCGAAGGGGTGGATGAAGACCGCACCGGTCTCGCGCGCGTAGTCCTGGGCGGCGGCCAGCGTCTCGTCCACCACATGGCCCTGGAGCCGTACCTCCGCCCCGTATTCACGGGTCGCGGCGACCTTCGGCAACGGGGCGCCGACCGGCATGAACACCGTCGAGCGCACCCCCAGCAGGGAAGCCGCCAACGCCACCCCCTGTGCGTGATTGCCCGCGCTCGCGGCCACCACACCGGCCGCCCGCTCCTGCGCCGAGAGCCCGGCGATCCGTACGTACGCGCCACGGATCTTGAAGGAGCCGGTGCGCTGGAGGTTCTCGCACTTCAGGTGCACGGGCGCGCCGACCAGCCCGGACAGATAGCGGCTGCCCTCCATCGCGGTGGCCCGGGAGACACCGGAGAGCATCTTGTGCGCCGCCCGGATGTCATCGACCGTGATCGCGGCCGCCGGACCCTCCGCGGGGGGCGCGGCGGCGGCGGTCTCCTGCGGCGTGCGCGGCGTGTGGTCGGCCATGCCGCCAGTCTCGCAGTTCGCCCACCGGAGAGCCTTTTCTGCCCGAATGGTGATCAGACGCGCGGCGGGCGAGGGTACGGCGGTGCCCGCACGACCGCCCGGGGGCTACGGGGCGTTATCGGAATGGGCAGCACAGGTACGCTCCGCGCCGGGTCCGCGTACGCTGTCCTCCCATCCATACGCACTTCCACCGAAGCGAGCTCCCGGCCATGCCCACCTCTTCGGACATGACGACCCACACCGACCCCGCTCTCCTCGACGCGCTACAGCACCAAGTGGCCGTCTTCGCCCGCCGCGCAGAACAGAGCCGGCTCGGCGGCGTCGGACAGGCGCGCAATTCCATGGACCGCGCCGCGTATCTGCTGCTCAACCGCCTGGACCAGGAAGGCCCGATGGGCGTCAAGGCCCTGGCCGCCGGTATGGGCATCGACTCCTCGACGGTCACCCGGCAGGTCGCCCCGCTGGTCGACTCCGGTCTGGTCAGCCGCGCCACCCACCCCGAGGACGGCCGCGCCGTGGTGCTCCAGCTGTCCGAGCGCGGGCACGCCCGTCTGGAGGAGGTGCGCACCTCGCGCCGTGCGCTGATGGCCCTGGTGACGGAGCAGTGGTCCGAGGAGGAGCGCGCCGCCTTCACCACACTCCTGACGCGCTTCAACGCCTCCCTCTGCGACATCACCGCGTCCTTGACGCCGCCCGGCCCGACGTCCTGACGCCCGCGCACACCGCTTGACCTGACGCCGGCCCGGATCCCGCGCCGCGGGCCCGTCCCGCCTCTTGACCGGCCGGCCGTACTGCCGTGCCATAGGAGCCACGAAGGTCGTGCGTCCGTCATCCGGGAGGCGCGGTGCGAGAGCGGCGGTCGGAGCAGGAGCGCCGCCGCGCCCGGGAGTTCGAGCGGTTCGTGGCGGGCGCGGCGGGCCGACTGCTGCACACCGCCACCCTGCTGACCTGCGAGCCCGCCGGCCGGCCCGCACCGGCCGCCGAGGAGTTGCTGCTCCGGGCGCTGTCGCGGACGTACGCCGACTGGGACCGGCTGCGCGGCGACGATCCGTACGCGCACACCCGCCGGGCGCTGGCCGCCCTCCCCCGGGCTCTCAGGGAGCGGGGCGGCGCCCTTGTCGCGCACACCGCCCGGCGCCACCGCCGGCCGCGCGGCGGACTCCTGGACCGGCTGTCCCCGCAGGAACGGCTGGTCCTCGTCCTGCGGTTCTACGAGGACGTGGCCGAGGAGCAGACCGCCGCCCAACTCGGCCTGCCCGCCGAGCGGGTGCACGCGCTGTGCCTGCACGCCCTCGGGGAGATGCGCAGCCGCCGCCCCGGACCGGCCCCGTGCCCGGAAGCGGACTGCGCACCGGCACCGGGAACCACTCCGGAACCCACGGCCATGAGTCCCCCCGACCGCAAGGAGACCGAGGTACGGCGGATGCTGGCCGGCCCGCATCCGCTCGTCCCGGCCGATCTGGCCGCGCGCGCCACCGCCCGCGGCCGCCGCCTCATGATCCACCGCAGGCGGGCGCGGCACCTCGGCCGGCTGCTCGCGCTCCTCGTGCTGGCGGCACTGGTCTGGGCGGCCGCGACCCAGCCGTGGCTGCCCCCGCCGGCCCACACCACCCCTCGCGTGGAGGGGTGGTGAACGGCAGAGCCGGCGGGTGTCCCGTCAGCCCAGCGCCTGCGTGAGGTCCGCCAGCAGGTCGTCGACGGACTCGATGCCCACCGAGAGGCGCACGAGGTCGCCGGGGACCTCCAGCAGCGACCCGGCCGTCGAGGCGTGCGTCATCCGTCCCGGGTGCTCGATCAGCGACTCGACGCCACCCAACGACTCACCGAGGGTGAACAGCCGCGCCCGGTTGCAAACCTCCACCGCCTCCTGCTCGCCGCCCGCGACCCGGAACGACACCATGCCGCCGTAGGACCGCATCTGCTTGGTGGCGACATCGTGGCCCGGGTGCTCGGCCAGCCCCGGGTAGTACACCTGGGTCACCTTGTTGTGGGAGCTCAGCAGCTCCGCGATCCGCTCCGCGTTGGCGCTGTGCCGGTCCATACGGACGGCGAGCGTCTTGATACCGCGCATCACCAGCCAGGCGTCGAACGGGCCGGAGACCGCACCCATCGCGTTCTGGTGGTAGGCGAGTTCCTCACCGAGGGTGTCGTCGCTGACGACCAGGGCGCCGCCGACCACGTCCGAGTGCCCGCCCATGTACTTGGTCGTGGAGTAGACCACCACATCGGCGCCGAGGGCGAGCGGCTGCTGGAGGTAGGGGCTGGCGAAGGTGTTGTCGACGACGAGCTTGACCCCGGCGTCCCGGGCGACGGCGGCGAGCGCCGCGATGTCGGTGATGCCGAGCAGCGGGTTGCTGGGCGTCTCCACCCAGATCGCCTTCGTACGGGGCCGCAGTGCGGCGCGCACGGCCTGCGGGTCGGAGGTGTCGGCCACCGACCACTCCACGCCCCAGCGCTCGACGACCTTGGAGATGAGACGGAACGTGCCGCCGTAGGCGTCATTGGGAATGACGACATGGTCGCCCGGGGTCAGCAGGGTCCGCAGCAGGCAGTCCTCGGCGGCAAGGCCGGAGGCGAAGGCCAGGCCGCGGCGGCCGCCGTCCAGGGCTGCGAGGTTCTCTTCAAGCGCGGTACGGGTCGGGTTGGCGCTGCGGCTGTACTCGTAGCCGCCGCGGAGCCCGCCCACGCCGTCCTGCTTGTACGTGGATACCTGGTAGATGGGAGGTACCACCGCGCCGGTCGCCTCGTCAGGCTCCTGACCTGCGTGGATGGCACGGGTCTCGAAATGCTGGTGGCGCTCTTCGCGCTGATCGCTCATGCCTGCCGAGGGTAGTCGTCCGCGCAACCGAACTTTCCGGAACTTTCTGGTTGGCTGGATAGTGGATACATACGAGGATCCGCACAGCGGTTCCCGTCACCGCCCGCCGCACACCGCCCCTCGCACCCGCCGCCCCCGTCTCCGCCCCACCGCAGCTCCCAGGCAGCCGTTACAAGAATTTCAGGTACAGGACACCCCACATGGACGCTCTGCTGGTTCTCTTCGCCGCGCTCGCGCTCGGCGGCCTCGTCTTCCTGCCCTGGATGCGGCGCCGACGGGCCGTACAGCACACCCGGCAGGGCCTGGTGGTGGCCTCCGACCCGATGGCGGGCTACGGCTTCGTACCGCTGGAGGAGCTCGACGTCCGGCTGCCCGGCCCGGACCGGGAACTGGCCGACGCGCTCGCCGAGATGCGCCGCACGCACGACTGGCGCCCCGCCGCCGAGCTGCTGAAGTCCACCGGCGACGACTGGGAGCGCCGCTGGCAGCGGGTGCAGACGCTGGCCGGTGCCGCGGCCTTCGAGCTGGCCGCGGAGGAGGCGTCGGAGCAGCAGCGGCGCGGTACGGGCCCGGGGTACGGCGACGGCGGGCGGACCGGCGGGATCTGGCTGCGCACCTGGCGCTCGGAGGCCCCCAAGGACCCCGGCGGCGCCCAGACGCACGCCCAGTTCCTCGTCGTCCAGGCGCTGCGCGACCCGGGCTCCCAGGACTTCCGGATGATCCTGGAGGAGGCCCGCGCGGTCTGCCGGGAAGCGGCGCTGCTGGCCCCCGGCAGCCCGGTCCCGTACATCACCGAGCTGGCGATCGCCCGCGGCCTGCACGACCGCCCCGCCGACTACGAGGAGCTCTGGTCCAAGGTCGCCCAGCGCGCCCCGCAGCACATGGGCGCCCACCTCGCCGCGCTCCCCTACTGGTCGCAGAAGTGGCACGGCTCCCGCGAGCAGGCCGAGTCCTTCGCCGAACGCGCCGCGGCCGCCGCCCCCAAGGGGACCCTCCTCCCGGCCCTCCCCCTCTTCGCGGTCTACGAGCACCTCCCCGAGGCCAACATGGTCCGCAGCCTCTACCAGAGCGCGGTCGTCGAGCGCGCCATCGAGGGCGCCCACTTCGCCCTCCGCGAGGCCCCCGCCGACCACCCCATGGCCCCGCACGTCCGCCATCTCCTGGTCTGGTTCCTGGTACGCGCCGAACGCTACGCCGAGGCCATGGAACAGCTCCGCCTCGTCGACGGCCACGTAGGCGCCGTCCCCTGGTCCTACGGCCACAGCCCCGCCACCGAATACGCCGCCTACCGCGCCCTGGCCATCGCCGGCTGGGAACAACTCGGCGGCACGTCCACGGGCTTTCCGCCATCCGGGAGCTGAGTCCGGCCCCCCGGGAACTGCGTTCGGAGGCCGGAATGCCTACTGCCCTGCGGGCGTTTCTGTCACTGCAGCCTTACGCACACCGCCCCCCGCGCCAGTCCCAGCGCCCGCCAGGTCGTCCCCCTTCCCTTCCGCACCCTCAGGAGCTGATCCCCGTGCTGTTCTCCCGCTTCAAGAACCAGCTCCCCACCCCGGAGGAGGCACTCGAAGGCCGCCCCGAGCGGGCCTTCGCCGTCCCCGACCGGCACACCGTCCTCGGCAACCCGCTGCTCGGCCCGTACCCGGACGGCCTGGAGATCGCCGACTTCGGGCTGGGCTGCTTCTGGGGCGCCGAGCGGAAGTTCTGGCAGACCGAGGGCGTCTGGACCACCCTCGTCGGCTACCAGGGCGGCCACACCCCGAACCCCACCTACGAAGAGGTCTGTAGCGGCCACACCGGCCACACCGAGGCCGTCCGCGTCGTCTACGACCCCAAGGTCGTCTCCTACGGTCAGTTGCTCAAGCTCTTCTGGGAGTCCCACGACCCCACCCAGGGCTTCCGCCAGGGCAACGACGTCGGCACCCAGTACCGCTCCGCCATCTACACCCACTCCCCCGCCCAACAACACACCGCCGAAGCCTCCCGCGACGCCTACCGCCCCATCCTCCACAACGCCGGCCACAGCGACATCACCACCGAAATCCTCCCCGCCGACACCACCCGCCCCTTCTACCCGGCGGAGGGCTACCACCAGCAGTACCTGGACAAGAACCCGACGGGGTACTGCGGGATCGGCGGGACGGGGGTGAGCTGCCCGGTAGGCGTGGCTCCGGCGCCGGAAGTCACGGAGCAGTAGAGCGCTCCCGCCAAACCGGTCCAGGCGCGGGAGTCACACTGCCTCTCCCTCACTCGTTTCCCTCACTCGTTCGAGCGGTGGGAGAGGACTTGCGCCGGATACGCTGACGCACGGGATCAGAATCACGCCCATGGGAGTAGCCATGACCACCTCCGCCGCTGGGCAGCCACTCATTCCCCAGCCCCCTGCCACGGTTGCCGCACTGCGGCAGGCGATCAGTCAGATCGCGCCCGCAGCGCTGCCGGCCTTCACACGGGAGTTGGACCAAGCGGCCGACCAGTCCCGGCAGGGCTCCGACCTGGCACCGCTCCAACGGTTCATCGCATCGTGGGCTGCCTATGTCCACCTCCAGCGTCAGCCCGACGCAGCAGCGGACCTCCGCCGGTGGGAGAACGCTGCCGAATCGGGCGACGCCGCTCAGGCACGGCAGGCCGCCTCCGAGATCGGCCGGATCCTGGACGAAGCCCACGCCGCCATCGGCCTCCCGGCGTTCGACGCGCTGTAGCCGTCACCACTGAAGCATCATGCGTGCCTGGGGTTACTCGGCACGCGAGCCCCGTAGGGACGCGGATGAGCTGCCCGGTAGGCGTGGCACCGCCGACGGATGAGCCTCGGTCTCGACCGCGAGCGTCTCTCCGCACTGTGGCAGCGGCAGTGGCCCATGGGACCGCCCATCGCCCACGAGCTACGCGCTGCCTACAGCGACCGCTGGGTGCGCTTTCACAGCCTCCCCGGCTCGACGCTCTTCACAGTGCGGCGGAACAGCACCACTCCGTTCCAGGACGAAATCCGTGGCCGGAGCGGTCCTCGCCGTCGTCACGGACCGCCCTCTCCCGGTAGGGCGAGATCCCGGGCAGTCTCGATACGAGTGCGTTCATATTCCGCAGGGTCGAGAATCTCCCATGCCGCCTGGCCGATAGCCAGAACCCCGCGGGCCGGCAGGGGCACATCACCGATGCGCGGGTTCTCCGTCAGCTGGACCGGGCGCCCGAGGTCGACGCCGTCGAATAGGGCATGCGAGTCGTCGACGAAATACATCCGCTGTGGCATGAGCGTTCCGGTGTGACCGCTCGGCATCGTGCCGGACAGCTGGAGGTCCCCCATTCCCAGCGCACGGGCCAGGCGCTCACGAGCCCGCACCAGGAGTCGAGGGCGCCAGGTGGCGAGCGGCAGCGCCCCACTGATGCCGTTGAGGAAACTGAGGAGTCGTGCCGCAGAGGCGGTGAGGGTCCAGTCCAGGGAGGGGGAATCCATCGTCACCCGCAAAGTGGCAGGGCCCGTCCACGTGAGTCCGATCCGGCCATACCCGGTGTGGTCGCAGGCCGCGCCGTAGTACCTGGGGCATGCGGTGTGCAGTCGTGGCCCGTCGACGTGAATCGACCAGCTGCCGTTCGGGTCGCGATGCCACAACGTGCGGTAGGGACCGAAGCAGTTCTCCGGAAAGACGCGCAGGGCGAGGACATGACCGGAATCAAAAGGCAGCCCGAAGACACCCCAGCCCTTGACGTATTCGTGCCGGGGCCATGGCGCCTGGCCCCGTAGAGGCGGGATATCGGACAGCGCGGAGGAAAGGTCGAGCATCTCCATCACCCCGGCGAGGTCGGTCTGTGCCCCAGCTCAAGGGTAAATGGGCCACGGCCGGATCCGCGCGGGTTGCCACCGCCGCGCCAGTGTCTGCGCAGCCGTGCCACCCCAAGCTCCGCGTGCAGGCTTGAGCTGCCCGGTAGGCGTCGCTCCAGCCGGGGACTAACCTGGTCGTCATCCCAGGTAGGGGCGCTCCCGATGCTCCAGGAAGTGCCGGATACGGAGCTGCTGCGTGTGGTGCATCGGGAGATCGCCGATCTCATCGGCGTGGATGAACCGCAGCTCCGTCGACTCGTCCGAGATCGCAAGCTCCCCGGCGAGGCCTGCGGTGAAGCACACGTTGAACTGCCGCCGCACCTCTCCGTCCGTGTAGGCGATCACGTGACGGGGATCGGTGTACGTGCCCACCAGCCCCGTGACCTCCACATCAAGCCCGGTCTCCCTCCGCGACAGGATTCACTCCTCGAGTACAGGCTTCACCGTCGTCCAGACCGCGTCGAAGCTCTGGGCCTAGGTGTCGAAGATGCCACCATCCCCGTTGCGACGAAGGACCGCTCGGGCCTCCCGGCGTCCGCCACTGTTGATGTCAGCCGGAGATGATCGACAACACCTCGGACACCCCGAAGACTCCGAACACGCCAACGAGCGCGACACTGATCACAACCCCGACGCACACCAGCGCGACGACGATCACGAGCCAGGAACGGCCAACCGCCGCGTGATACTCAGCCTCGTCATCCCAATCCTGCACGAGCTCGTCAGCCATCTGACCTCCCATGTTCGTCCCAACTGCGGATTCGCTCGGCAGCTGTCCGAAGTACAGCGACACGGGTGCCCGGGCTGATCCCAACAGCAAAGTGCGTGCCCGCTTGCGCCATTAGGTCCTGAAGGAGATCCATCACTCGCTCTTGCGCATTCTGCTTCGTGGCGGCAGAGGAAACGGCATCCCTGAACTCTGGTGTCTCACCGGCAGCAGCAAACCATGCCTGGAAAGTCTCCACCTCTTTGCTTGGCCGCTCCGCCCTGGTCGCGATCCAGCGGGCCATCTGCCGTGGGTCGGCCCAGTCAGGCGAGTCCTCATGGCATGGCCGGCAGAGTAGAAGCAGATTGTCGGCGGTATCTGGACCACCGAGGCTTCGAGGCACTATGTGGGCGCGTTCTAGGCGGGCTCGACGCCAGCGAGCGCGAGGGGTCTTCTCCTCCCAGCGTTCGGAGAACCATCCGCATGCGAAGCAGCATGGTTCAACAAGAGACAGATGAGGAGCGAACTCATCGCGGTTCCGACCTTGCTCCCAAAATTGCGCAATCTCCCACTTGCTCGGCATGGACATGCCGCCCCCTCTGGGTTGTCTCAGAGCAGCAAGAGCATGCCACTAGCCACTGACAACGGCACCCGAGGTCGCGGCGGACGCATACGGACCGTTCCCTGCCCACAGGCACAGCCCGAATACGTGCATGAACACCGCTTTAGGAGTTCGATCAGCTGTCCCGCATGACGATTCCGCAGGGACCCGCGGCGGCGTCCTCGACCACCTAGAGCCGCCGGAGTTCATCGCCGTTGATGTCAGCCATGGATGCCAGATACTCCTCGAACCGCGCGCTCAAGGGCGACGGTATGCGGACCGGTCAATGCCGGGAGCGGGCTCGCTGGTCAACGTCACGTAGCGGGGATCGGAGGGGTCGCCAACTTCCATGAAAGTGAACAGATCCACGTCGTGCCGTGCGAAGCGGTGAAGGTACTGGAGGAAAAACTCCAACTCCTCACCGGACAGCGGCTCGTCGTGCCTCTCGTTGCGCATGGGCTCACGATACGTCTGGCCGGCCCCTCTACCGACCCTCAGTGCGAACTACCGGCGGTGCGGTCCCCTCAGCCTGATCCGTCACTCTTACTGGTTCGGTCAGCGGCGGTCATACAGGCCGTTTGGAGGTTCTGGAGGGCAGCCACCGAACGTAGTCCGGTGCTGTGGTTGCGGTGCCTCTCTGACGTACGGCTCCCGCCCCGTCGGCCCACCATCTGGGTGACTTCCAGTCATGCCCGCGCGTTGCCCCTCCCCCCAAAAAGTGTCGACCCGGCTACTCAGCGCCGCATGTCGAAGCCCGAGGCTCGATGCCCGATGCCCGATGCCCGAGGCTCGATACCCAACGCCCGATGCCCGATGGCGTCGGCTTCAGAAGCTTGCGGGAATCGGAAGCCCTGCTGGGCATGGGATGCGACCGAGTGCATGGACATCCGCCCGTGACGCCCCCTTTGAAATCGGCGGCGATCAGCGGAAAAGGGTGCTTTATGAGCAATGCCCAGCAGCATATCCCCGGGCGGACCCGTCACCGCCGACCAAGCCGACAATTCGCCCAGAGGTCGAACTCTCCGCGCAATACGAAGGAATCGTTGAGGCGAATACTTCCAGCCTTGCGACGCCTGAATCTCGCCCCTAGTCTTTACGCGTGTTATAGGCCAGAGAACTGGCCGGCCGGAGATTTCATCAATGAAGCGTGAGGCATAGTGTGTCCGACGAGGTATTTGTCGACTCCGCGGCACTACGGAAGCTGGCGAAAAGTTTCGAAACGCATGCCTACGACCTGCAAAGTCATCTGAAGACTTTTTCCCAGAAGACCGGGGAGGAAGCAATCAGTGACGGATTCGGTGTGCTTACCGAATCGGAGGAGGTTACCTCTGCATACGTTGACTATTCGAAGGACGTGACCGCGGCGATGGAGAAAGTCCATCGCCATTTGGACGAAATCGGCGCCGCACTGGAGCAGGTCACACGCAATACCGAGACCAGTGATGACGATGTGGCGGCCCTCTTCGGCCGCAAGGGGGGCCACTGATGAGCGACGACGAGTCGGTGGTCGAAAAGGTATTCGAGGTCGGCATCGAGGCGATCAACCCCGGTGGCAGGCCCGATGTCCTGAGAGAGGCCGCTGCGGGCTGGCGGGCGCTGGCCCACGAAGCAGAAGAGATGTTCTCCAAGCTCGACCGGCAGGTGAAGGGAACCGTCGGGGAAACCTGGCGCGGCCCGGCAGCCGAAGCGTTCCAGAATCACTGGAAGCAGCTCAAATCAGCGATCGACGATACGACGGGCGAGTTCGAGCACTGCGCAAAGGGTCTGGATGAGGCCGCGAAGAGCATCGAAGAGATCAATGATGAGATCCACGGCATTTATGCGGAGATCGGCATTTCGGTAGCCGTATCCGCCGCGACATCCCTCTTCAGCTTCGGACTCTCCACGGCGGCCGCCGCCACCCGGATCGCACAGCTGGCAGCGAGGGCGGTTGCCGCTGCCGGCCGTTTGGGGGTCCTGCTCCAGCGGGTGGCCTCGATATTCCGTACGCTCTACGCCGGCCGAAAAGGGAAGATCGTCCTCGACGCCCTCGCCAACTGGGCGGGTGGCACGGCAGGCGGCGTGGCAACCAGCCTTATCAGCGGTAAGGGCCCGGAATGGCAGACAAATGCCCTGGGTGGACTCGGCGGCGCCACCGTGGGTACCGGCGCCGGCAAGGTCGCGGAACGGCTGATGGGTAACCGGTTCGGCAAGACGTTTGTCACCGGCGCCGCGGGGGGCGCCGCGGGCGGTGTGACCGGTGATGCCCTGGATGCGGCCTTCGACAAAGAGAAGGAATTCGATCCGGCTTCCTCCGCGATCACTGCCGTCACCGGTGCAGCGGCGGGCGGTGGAGCCGCCGAAGGCGTCAGTTTCCAGCGGGCCTTCGATATCCGGCCGACCCATGCCGGGCGGGACCTCGGGCAGGATGTCGCCATGAATGCCGCCGTACCGGTCTTCGGCGGTCCGGCGGGGAACGACGCCAAGGACGGCGTCGAATCGGCGACCAAGTCGTCCGATGAGGCTGAAGCCGCCGCCAAGAAGCGCACGGGCGGCCTGGACACCTCCGGTACGGACCGGATCGAGGACGTCTTCGGATGAGGGCGGACGAAGGGACGGCGGGAGTGGGGGCATCAGGGGCATCGGAGGCATCGGGGGAAGGGGCAGTGCGTGCGGGGCGGGCGACCCGGCGGGCGGCCGCGGTGATCGCCTTGGTGGGATGCCCGGCGGTGGTGGCCGTACCGGCGATCTGGATGTTCTGCGTCGATGAGCAGGTGCGGCAGTGGGGCATCGTGGCCTGCCTGGCCGTGGTGCTCGGTTGTCTGACCGCGGTGGCGCTCCGGCAGCGCGGTGCCGGGCACCGGAACGGCGTGGACACCTTTGCCGCGCTGCGGCCGGTGCCCGCTCATACGCCGCACGCCGCCGGTCCGCCCGCCCTCCCCTCGAAGCTCCCCGCCAGGCGGCCGGCGCAACTGCGGGGCGCGGCCGCGGTGTTCTGCTGTACGACCGCTGTCCTGGGGTTCGCAGCACTGGGAGCAGGGGATGCCGAGCGGCCGGCGCCGGTCGACGGGATTGCCGCGGCGGGCGGAGTCATCCAGGACGTACGGGTGACCGGCGTACGGAACAGCGAGCGGCACAACCCGAGCCGTGGCAGGGACTATTACACCGCCGTCTCTGTGGTCGCCCTCCCCCATGCGGGGACCGGCGAAAACGTCCCGGCCACGGTGTCCACGCATACGCCGGAACCGCTGCGTCCCGGCTCCAAGGTGACGGTCCTGTATGCCCCGTCGAAGCCTGACCTCGGCGCCGTCCAAGGACTGCCGGGGCCGCTGCGCGCGGCACTGGACGGCGCCCCGCTCGCCCCGGGAGCGAGGACGGCCCTGCTCGTCATCTGGCTCCTGGGGGCCGGGTTCATGAGTGGACTGCAAGTCGTGCACTCCGGTGGGGTCAGAACGCTCACGCGGTGGACGGCGCACGACCGGGCCGTACGGGGACGCTGTACGGGGGATGGTGTGTCCCAACTCCCTCCGCATACGGAGAAGTCCGGCCGTAAGGAGGCGTCGAGGAAGCTCGATCAGCTGGTGATCGGGACGGACGGCGGGGAGGTGCGCTTCGTCTTGGACGAGGCCACCGACGGGTACGCCGAGCAGCTGGGCGCGGAATCGCTGTGGCTGTGCTGGCGGGCGGGGCAGAAGGACGGGCAACAACTGGAGCCTGCCGTACTGGTCGGCGATTCCGGCTGGGTTCTGCACGGCCAGGTGGTACGCACCGAAGCCGAGCGGCTGGCCGAGGAGAGCGGAACCGGGACTCCCGGCGAGGCCGGGGCGCCGGTCGACGCCCAGCGGGAGGTGCACCTTTGGGATCCACGCGCCGGCTGGCCGCTGCGCGTCCGGCGCGGCGCGATGATCGCCGCAGTCGCCGCTCTTGCGCTGGCCGGGCTGCTGGCCACGACCTCGTTGGGCGCCGGACGTTGGTGGGCGGCGGTCGGTGGCGTGCTGTGTGCGCTCGGCGCGGCCGGTGCAGAGGCGCTGTCGACGGCCTGGCGGGCGGCAGCAGCCGACGGATCGGGCGGAGCAGGCTCGCCCTCCTCCACGCCGGCGCGGTAGGCGGGCACGCAGGCGCGGTAAGCGGGCACGCAGACACGAAGGTGAAGCGCTGAAGGAGCTGTCGACCGGATTCCCGTCCGGTCGGCAGCTTTTTTGTCGTCAGGTACGGCGGGGCGCGGTTGCCCCAGCCCTCCCCGCAGGGACCGTCGCCCGGAAATAGGTTGCACGAGACGTATCGTCTCGTTTAGCTTGAGGGCATGACGAAGCCGGAACACCCCAGGCATACGCATATCGCCATGTTCTCCATCGCCGCCCATGGGCACGTGAACCCGAGTCTTGAGGTGATTCGGGAGCTTGTGGACCGGGGGCACCGCGTTACCTATGCAATTCCGGAGGTTTTTGCGGAGAAGGTTGCCGAGACCGGGGCGGAGCCCGTGTTGTATCGCACGACGCTGCCGTCGCCGGATGATGACCCGTCGGCGTGGGGGACCACGCTTCTCGACAATGTCGAGCCGTTTCTGAATGACGCGATGCAGGTGCTGCCGCAGCTCATCGAGTCCTATCGCGGGGATGAGCCGGATCTCGTGCTGCATGACATCACCTCTTACCCGGCGCGCGTTCTTGCGCACCGCTGGGGGGTGCCGGCGGTCTCGCTCTCGCCGAACCTCGTGGCGTGGGAGGGGTATGAGGAGGAGGTCGCCGAGCCGATGTGGGCGGAGCCCAAGGAGACCGAGCGCGGGCGGGCGTACTACGAGAAGTTCAGCAACTGGCTGGCGGAGAACGGGATCACGCAGCATCCCGATCCGTTCGTCGGCCGTCCCCGTCGTTCGCTCGTGCTCATCCCGAAGGCGCTACAGCCGCATGCCGACCGGGTTGATGAGCAGGTCCACTCGTTTGTCGGCGCCTGCCAGGGGGAGCGTGCGGCGCAGGGGGACTGGGAGCG
Organism: Streptomyces sp. bgisy130; assembly: GCF_057708345.1. Lineage (NCBI taxonomy): Bacteria > Bacillati > Actinomycetota > Actinomycetes > Kitasatosporales > Streptomycetaceae > Streptomyces > Streptomyces sp. bgisy130. Next base: position 459,223 of record NZ_JBYISA010000003.1, on the reverse strand, counting down.
GCCCGTGGGCGCCGAGCGCGTGCTGCTGGTCTCGCTCGGTTCGGCCTTCACCAAGCATCCCGGGTTCTACCGCGAGTGCATCAAGGCGTTCGGCGATCTGCCGGGCTGGCATGTCGTGCTCCAGGTAGGCAAGCATGTCACTGCCGAAGACCTCGGGGAGGTTCCTGGGAACGTCGAAGTGCGGCAATGGGTGCCGCAGTTGGCGATCCTGCGGAAGGCCGATGCGTTCATCACGCACGCCGGGGCGGGCGGCAGCCAGGAGGGTCTGGCCACGGCCACGCCCATGGTGGCCGTACCGCAGGCCGTTGACCAGTTCGGTAACGCGGACCTGCTCCAGGGACTCGGCGTGGCCCGCCAGGTGCCGATGGACCAGGCGGACGCGGCCACCCTCCGCTCGGCGGTGCTCGCGCTCGTCGACGACCCGGAGGTGGCGCGGCGCCTCGCGGCCGTCCAGCGGGAGATGGCGGGCGAGGGCGGGACCCAGAGGGCGGCCGATCTCATCGAGGCCGAGCTGCCCGTGGGGTGAGGTCGCATCACGGTCTCAATTCTCGGGCGGCGGCTGCCCGGATGCCGCCGCCTCGACGTACACCACCATTGTCTGGTCCGGCTGTTCGGCCAGGTGGAAGGCGGTGTAGGTGTAGGTGACCGGGCCTCGTCGGGGGTGGTGCAGGCGTTTGTGGCCGCTGTGGCGGGGCTGGACCTCGTACTGGCTCCACCAGGTGCGCGCTTCCGGGCTGTGGTCGGTCAGCTCGTCGATCAGGCGGGTGTAGCGCGGGTCGGTGGGATGGCGGCCGGCCTGGGTGCGGAGGCGGGCGAGGAGGGCGCGGGCCTCTGCTTCCCAGTCGATGACGATGTCCCGGGCCAGCGGTTCGAGGAATACCCAGCGGACGAAGTTGGGCGGCCGCCGCGCCCCGTGGTCGATGAGCCGTGGGAAGAGGGCGGCGGCCGCCCGGTTGTGGCTGAGCACGTCGTAGTTGCCGCCGATGATGTACGCCGGGTTCGGCTGGAGCAGCGCGGGCACGGCGGCCGCGTCGGGCGGGAGCGGTTCGGGTTCCCCGGGGGCGTCGGCGGTCGGGTGTCCGGCGAGCTGGAGGAGATGGGCGCGCTCGTGGCGGTCGAGCCGCAGGGCCGTGGCCAGGGCGGTCAGTACCTGTTCGGAGGCACGGATCTTCCGTCCCTGCTCCAGGTACGTGTACCAGGTGGCGCTGATCCCGGCGAGCAGTGCCAGCTCCTCCCGGCGCAGTCCTGGCGTGCGGCGGCGCGCGGTCTGCGGGAGGCCGACCTCGTCCGGGGTGAGGCGTTCCCGCCGGCTGCGCAGGAAGGCAGCCAACTCACGGCGTTGGTCCGGCTGTAGTGGCATGGCTGGCACCTTCAGTTCCAGAATAAGTACGTTCTGGATACCAGGCTAAGAGTCCCGGAGACTCGTGGGTGAGGGCGGGGCCCGGGGCGGGCCGGCCCCGCAGAGCCCCATGCCGCGGGACGAAGGGAAGAGCTCATGTCTGGAACTGAAGGAAAAGTGGTGGCTATTACGGGAGCCGGCAGCGGTATCGGTGCGGCTACCGCGTTGTTGCTCGCCGAGCAGGGTGCGCGGCTCGTCCTCGGCGGGCGTCGGACCGAGCGGCTGGCGGAGGTGGCGGCCCGGATCGAGGAGGCGGGTGGCGCGGCCGTGCACCTCCGCACCGATGTGACCCGGCGGGACGATCTGCACGCCCTGGTCGCGCTGGCCGGTGAACGCTTCGGGCGGCTCGATGTGCTGGTCGGCAACGCCGGGGTGGGCACGATCTCGCCGCTCGATGATCTGCGGGTCGACGAGTGGGACCACATGGTCGACGTCAATGTGAAGGGGGTTCTGCACGGCATCGCCGCCGCGCTGCCGGTCTTCCGCGCGCAGGGCAGCGGCCACTTCATCACCACCGCGTCCACGGCGGCCTTTCGTGTCGTCCCCGCCATGGCGGTCTACGCCGGTACCAAGTACGCGGTCCGGGCGATCTGCGAAGGGCTGCGCCAGGAGGCCGGCGACGCGCTGCGGGTGACCACCGTCTCGCCCGGGGTGACCGCCACCGACTTCGCCGAGGCGTCCACCAACAGCCGGGTCCGGGCACAGATCACGAAGATGCGGGACGATCTCGCGATACCGCCCGCGGCGATCGCCCGCGCCATCGCGTTCGCCATCGAGCAGCCCGCCGAGGTCGATGTGAACGAGATCGTCGTCCGGCCCACCGCCCAGGGCTGAGGCGGGGACCGCTCGGGCCGTCGGCAGGCGCCAGGGGGCGTTCCGGGGCGGGGTGCGCGGCCGGGTCATCTCCGTTCCGTACAGCGGGGATTCGGTTCCCGTACGGCGTGCGGGATGCGGGAGTGATTGGATGGCCGGCAGGAGTGAGGAGAGGTTGCCGTGCCCCGTACAGGCTCAGCCGGCCGTAGTGCCGGTGTGGATCCCGAGCGGCTCTGGTCGCAGGCCGAACACCCGCGACGGGGGCGGCCGCCGGCCCACAGCCGCGCCGCGATCACCACCGCGGCCATTGCCCTCGCCGATGCCGAAGGGCTGGCCGCGGTCACCATGCGCGCGGTCGCGGCGCGGATCGGGGCCGGCACGATGTCGCTCTACAGCTACGTCCCCAACAAGGAGACGCTGCTGGAGCTCATGATCGACCAGGTGAGCGGCGACCACCGGCTGCCGTCCGCGCCGTCCGGCGACTGGCGGGCCGATCTCCGGCAGTTCGCCCGCGAGCAGCGCACGATCATGCGGCGCCACCCGTGGCTGCCCGCTGCCCTGTCCGCACGGCAGACGCTCGGCCCGAACGCGCTCGCCGCCCTGGAGTACGCCCTCGCCGTCCTCGCCCCCGTGGGGCTGGAGGCACCGGCCCGGCTGGAGACCTTCAGCCTGCTCACCGGTTTCGTGGTCAGCCATGTGTCCTATGAACTGGCCCAGGAACGGGCGGTCGAAGCCGGCGGCCGCCCGTCCGGTGAACTCCTCGACGCCCAGGACCGCTACCTGCGGTCCGTTGCCGTGGACGGCCGGTATCCCCGTCTCGCGGAGGCCCTGGCGGTGCCGAGCCATGACTCGGCACCGCAGGCCGTTTTCGACCGCCTTCTCGACCGGATGATCAAGGGGCTGACGGCGGGGGTGTGATGGCGGGGTGTGACGCGGGAGGTGACGGCCCCGACGGCACGCCCCCGGTCCCGACGGTCAGTGGCCGGACCGGGACGACGGCGCCCCGCCCCGGGGGCCGAAGGCCGTCAGGAAGCGGTCGCGGAAGGTGTCCATCCGCCAGACCGGGGTCTTCGGGCCGGGCTTCAGGCCGTTCTGCCAGTTCCAGCCGGAGATCCGGTCCAGCACGGCGGGGTCGTGGGCGACCAGCGCGACCGGCACGTCCCGGCTCGCGTTCTCGCCGGTGACCGTCGGGACGGGCTGGTGGTCCCCGAGGAAGACGAGCACGGTGTTCTTGTTGCCGTACTTCTCCATGTACGAGATGAGGCTGTGCAGCGAGTACTGGATGGCGCGGCGGTACTCGGTCCGTACCTGTGCGGGGTCCTTCCACACCTCCTTGGGGTCCTTACCCGCCTTCTTGATGCCGTGGTAGACGGAGCCGTCGCCGAGTTGGTCCCAGCCGATCATCTTGGGGATGGGCGCCCAGGGGTTGTGGCTGGAGACCAGGATGATCTCCGACATCAGCGGCTTGTCATGGCGCTTGCCGTGCTCCAGGCGTTCAAAGGCCGACAGGCTGTATTGGTCGGGCACCCGCGACCAGCTGAACTGGGGGCCCTGGTAGCCGAGATGGTGGGTGTCGTAGACGTGGTCCAGGCCGTAGAACTTGCCCTCCGGCCAGGAGCGGGTGACGCCCGGCATGATGCCCGCCGTGCGCCAGGCGCCGGAGCGCTTGAAGGCGTCAGTGAGGGGCATCCGGTCGCTGGAGGTGACGGTGCGGTAGCGCTGCTGGTTCTTGATCCACAGGCCGGACATGAAGGTGGAGTGGGCCAGCCAGCTGCCGCCGCCCGCCGTCGGTGAGGTGAGCCAGGCACTCCGGGAGGCGAACCCGGCCTTGCGCAGCCGCTCGGTCCCGTCCTTGAGCACCGCGTCGACCTGCGGCGCCATCGCCGGGTCCGCGACCGCGCTGCGGCCGTAGCTCTCGATGAAGGTGAAGATGACGTCCTTGCCGCGCAGTCCGGTCAGCAGCTGGTCGGGCGGGGTGTCGCGGAAGGCGTCGACGTCCGCTTCCTTGGCGAACACCTGCTGGTCGGCCAGGCTCGCGCGCAGCCGCTGCGCACTGTCCCCGACGAGGTCGGCGGTGTTGGTGGCGGCGACCGGGACACCGGCGAGCTGTACGCCGAGCGCGGCGCAGGTGATCCAGACGGTGCCGAGTACGAGGGTGGTACGGGTCGCCACGGCGCTGTGCCGTACCAGGAGGCGGCTGAGGCGGACGACCGCCAGCGTCATGAGGACGAGCAGGGCGAGCACGAGGAGCACGACGCCGGCCACGGCACCGATCGCGCCCGCCTGACCTATCGAGTCCTTGAGGAACGACTCGGCGTCGTCGAACAGGATCCAGTCGAGCACCGGGTCGAAGGGCCGGGCGAGCACCGAATAGAAGCCCATGTCCAGGCAGTTCAGGAGGGTCCGCAGGCCGAGGCCGACCCCGGCAACCACGGCCGCCACCCGCCGCGCCCCGGTCGGCAGGAGCAGCAGCAGGGCCGCGCCGAAGATGCCCTCCACCGGGATCCGCAGGAACTCGCCGGGCGTGAGGCGGGTGAGCTGGTTCGGCAGGAGCAGCGCGGCGAGCACCAGCACAGCGGCCAGCGCGGTGACCGTCCGCCGTACGGCCCGCGCCACGGCCGGGTAGCGGTCCCGCCAGCCGGCGGGGGCGATGGCCTCGACGTCGGCGGCGGTCTCGACGTCCACTGCGGCTTCGACGCCCGAGGCAGTCTCGTCCGGCATCTGCTCCGGAGGACCGTCCGGCGGCCGGGCCTCCGTCGTGGTTGCCTTCGTCGTGTTCGGCGGCTGGCTGAGGCGCGTGGAGTGCGGCAACCCGAAGGTCCTTCCGTGCGGGGCCGGTGGTGGCTCGGCGGACCGGAACCGGGGAGCCGGCCGCCGTTATCTGTACGTGCGGCCGGCGGCTTCGGTTCAATCTTGGCCCGGGTCCCCTCGGACCGGCGTCGCGGGGCAGCCTCAGACCGCGGCCGGCTGCTCTTCCGTCCCGGCCGGCTCCGCGGGCGAAAGGCGAATGCGGCGGCGCTTTGCCACCAGCACCGCGGTGCGGGTGAGAACCATGGCCAGGGACATGAAGACAAAGGCGTTGGAGTAGACGTCCGGACCGCTGAGCTCATTTTCGATGCTGAAGCGGATCAGGCCCTCGGCGAACCAGTGCTCGGCGCCATAGGCGAAAAGGACGCGGGCGCTGGAGAGGACGATCCAGACCAGGGCGTAGCCGAATCCGCCGAGAGTGTAGATCTGCCCGTCGGCGCCGCGGTGGGCGGGGAGCAGGGCGCCGGCGACCAGCCCGCAGATCACGCCCACGCCGACGCCGATGAGCTGGAAGGACGGGGCGTTCCCCGAGGTCGGGAACGAGTCCACGAAGATCGCGATGATGACGGCGACCGCGAGTACGGAGCGCAGCATGCGCATATTGGTGACCCGGCGGCGGCCCAGGTCGGTCGCCAGGATGATGGTGAGAATCGAGGCGCTGGCAATCAGCGCGATAACGAACTGACTCAGGTGGTTCATGGAAATCCGGGGCCTTTCCGCAATACTGCGAGGTCTGTTGCTCCGGCGGTTTCTGCGCTGTCCGCCGACCGCCGTCAACGACGTTATGGCGACCCCTTGTTGTGGGGGTACGACCGGCCGGTGGATTCAGCTGTCCACCGGTCGGTGGACAGCGCGGCCGGAGCGGAAGCAGGGGTGATAGGACTTGGGGCCGCGGTGGCACGATGGCGCCCGCGCCCCGGTGCGGGGCCGTTCGGATGCAGGGGGATGGACACGGTGACGCGTGAGGCGCGGCGCGCGCCCGACGCACGGGTGCGTTGGTTCGGGCTGTGGGACAGCTACTTCGTGACCTGTTATCTGGTCACCACGGGGCTGGTGTTCACCTCCGCCGTACCGCAGACCGGGCGGCTGGTCGCCATCGGTGCGCTGACGCTGGTCGTGCCCTGGTACGCGGGGATCGGGCGGCCGTTGATGCTGCGTCATGAGCGGGACCGGCGGAACGCGGTCTTCGCCGGCGGGCTCTTCGGGCTGTTCGGGCTCGCCACCGCGGTGGATCTGACGAGTGCATTCGCGCTGTTCGCGCTCGTCCCGATGCTGATGATGAGCCTGGACACCCGGCCGGCCGTGGTGGCCGGCGTGCTCGGCAATCTCGTCCCCGTCACGATGCTGTGGCTCCAGGGCGGCGCCACCGCCCCGCTGATGCTGTTCGTGCTGTTGGCGTCGCTGCTCGGGATCGCCCTGTCCGTGCTCCTCGGGCTGTGGATCAAGAGGGTGGTACGGCAGAACCGCGAGCACGCCGAACTCATCGAGGAACTGCGGCGAAACCGCGAGCAGGTGGCCCGGCTGTCGCACCAGGCCGGGATCTCCGCCGAGCGCGAGCGGCTCGCCCGGGAGATCCACGACACCCTGGCGCAGAGCCTGACCAGCATCATCAGCCTCGTGCAGGCCGCCGACGCCGAGGTCGAAGGCGCCCCCGCCGTCGCCCGGAAACATCTCGCGCTGGTCGGGCGGATGGCCAAGGAGAGCCTGGCGGAGGCCCGTTCCTTCGTCGCCGACCGGACGCCCGCTTCGCTGCGGGAGAGTTCCCTGGCGCAGGCGCTGCGGCGGCAGGCGGACGGGCTGGCCGCGCAGACCGGGCTGCTGGCGCGGTTCGCCGTCGAGGGGGACGAGCGGCCGCTGCCGATGGCGGTCAATGTCGTCCTGCTGCGGGCCGCGCAGGAGGCCGGCACCAATGTGCGCAAGCACGCCGAGGCCCGTGCGGTGGACCTGGTGCTGCGGTACGGCGAGGGGCATGTCGGGCTCCACGTCACCGATGACGGCAAGGGGTTCGACGCGGCCAAGGCGGAGCGCGGTGCGGCGCAGGGCGGTCCGGACGGGCCCGGCGGCGGGGACGAGGTCGGTGGGGGCGAGGACGGCGGATTCGGGCTGCGGGGCATGGCGGCCCGGCTGGCGGAGATCGGTGGGGCGATGAGCGTGGTGAGCGAGCCGGGAGCGGGCACCGTCGTCGAGGTGAAGGTGCCGTTGGACGGGGCGGCGGGGCGGCCGGAGGGGCCGTCGGCACCGCGCCCCGAAGCGGCGGAACGGCGGACGGAGGCAGCACATGAAGGGCGTTGAGGACCCGGCCGTGGTGCGGGTGCTGCTCGCGGACGATCATCCCGTCGTCCGCGAGGGGCTGTGCGCCATGCTCGAATCCGACCCGGGCATCGAGGTCGTGGGGCAGGCGGGCTCCGGTGAGGAGGCCGTGACGCTGGCGGAGCGGCTGACCCCGGACCTGGTGCTGCTGGATCTGCGGATGGGCGCGATGGACGGGGTCGCCGCCACCGGCCACATCCTGCGGCGGTCACCGCGCACCAAGGTGGTCATCGTCACGACCTACGAGGACGACGGCGACATCCTGCGCGCCGTGGAGGCGGGCGCGGCCGGCTATCTCCTCAAGGGCAGTTCCCGGGCCGAGCTGATCGACGCGGTGCACGGTGCGGCGCGCGGGGCGACCGTGCTGACGCCGTCGCTGGCCCCCAAGCTGTTCCGGGCGCGGGCGGTGGAGGCGCCGCTGCTGTCCGGCCGGGAGTGCGAGGTGCTGCGGCTGGTCAGTCAGGGGCTGACCAATGCCGAGATCGGCCGGCAGCTGTTCATCGGTGAGGCGACGGTCAAGACGCATCTCCTGCGGGCGTTCAAGAAGCTGGAGGTGTCGGACCGGACCGCGGCCGTGATCACGGCGCTGGAGCGCGGGTTGCTGGCGTAGGGGGTGTCTCCCCCTGGGTCCGGCCCGGCTCGCCGCGCGCCGCCCGCCGTCCCCTCACGGACGGACCGCGCGGAAGCGGAAGTTGTCGGGCCGGAGGCTGACGTCGGGGGTGCGGAAGCCGGCCGCGCGCAGCCGGTCCGGGAGGGTCTGGGGCGGCACCGGGACGTAGGTGTCCCACAGGTGGATGAGGCGGAAGGCGCGGCCGGGCCGGCCGTCGCAGCCCGCGAAGACACCGCCCGGCCGCAGCACCCGGAACGCCTCCGCGAAGAGCTGGTCCTGCTGCCGAGGGGACGGCACATGATGCAGCATCGTGAAGCAGACGACGGCGTCGAAGCGGCCGTCCGGCAGCGGCATCGCGCAGCCGTCGCCGTGCACGACGTCGACCCGGTCGCCGTACTCCGCACGCAGTCGCTCCGCCGATCCCGCGTCGACTTCGAGGACGCTCAGCCGGCCACCGGCCCGCCGCGCCAGCACCCGCGTCGTGGCTCCGTAACCGGGCCCGATCTCCAGGGTGTCGGCGCCCAGTTGGACGTCTTCGAGCGCCCAGGGCAGCAGGTCCTTCTCCACCGCGCGGGCCCACATCCGGGAGTTGCACAACCACTGGTGATAGCGATTCATGGAGGTCATGCGGCGAGCGTAGGGAGCGGCCGCGGTGACCACCACGCGACAGGGGGACATGTTGTATCGCAGGACGGACAGCGCTGAACAGCCGGACGGGCACGAGGGGTTGGGCGGGGTGGCGCAGCCGGCCGGGCGCGAGGCGGCGGACGGCCAGGTGGCGCCGCCGGGGCCGCCCGCGGGGGCGGCGGTCGTCGTCGGGAGCTTCGCGATGGACCGGGGGCAGTGGTTCGCCCGCCATCGCCATGAGCACCATCAACTGGCCTGGTCACGGCGGGGAGTTCTGGCCGTACGGGCCACCGGCAACACCTGGGTGCTGCCGCCGTCCATGGCGCTGTGGATTCCGGCCGGAACCCCGCACGCCACCGGCGCCGCCGGACCGGCCCTCTTCCGGAGCCTGTACTTCCTGCCGGACCGCTGCCCGGTCGGCTGGTCCGCGCCCACCGTCGTCGGCGTCTCAGCGTTGTTGCGCGAGCTGATCTCGTACCTCTCGGACGGCACCCTGGCCCCGGAGCCGCGCGAACGGGCCGAGGCCGTGGTCCTCGATCAGCTGCGGCCGGTGTCGGTGGCCACGGTGCAGGCGCCGATGCCGCGCGACCCCCGCGCGCGCCGGGTCGCGGAGGCGCTGCGCGCCGATCCCTCGGACGGGCGGACGCTGGCGGAGTGGGGCCCCCGGGTGGGCGCGAGCGGCCGGACGCTGGCACGGGCGTTCGTGGCGGACACCGGTATGCCGTACGGGCAGTGGCGCACCCGGATCCGGCTCCAGGCGGCGATGCCGCTGCTGGCCGGCGGCGCGACGGTGGCGGCGGTGGCGGCGCGGGTGGGCTACGCCTCCCCGAGTGCCTTCGTCGCGGCCTTCCGACGGGCGGTCGGGGTGCCGCCGGGCGCGTACTTCACCCCGTGACGGCAGGCGGCTGACGGCTGACGGCTGACGGCTGACGGCGCTAAGCGTGCCCGCTGCCGTGCCCGTCGTCGTCGCCGCCGTCGTCGTGCGCCCGCGAGGTCACTCCCCCAGCCGGGCCCGGTCGGCCGCCGCTCTGCCCTGGTGCCAGCCGTCGGCGTCGCGGACGCCGCGGAGGCGGACCGGGGCGGTGTCGGGGAAGAGGGTGCCGGTGGTCTGCTCGACGGCGAGGGCGCGGGCGGCGAGGACCGGGAGGAGGTCGGGGGCCGTGGCGGCGGACTCGGCGGTGGCGGCGGCCGTGGCGTCGGCGGTGGCCCCCGCGAGCCGGTCCCGGATGCGGTCGGCGTAGGCCACCAGGAAGGTCTGGCGGAAGTCCCGGGTGCGGCGGGCGCGGCCGCGGGCGTGGACGGCGTCGCCCGCGCGGTTCATCGCGGCGGTGGCCTGGAGCAGCAGCGAGGTGTAGAGCAGCTCGGCCGCCTCCAGGTCGGGCGCGAAGCCGACGAGGGTGGAGAAGCCGACGTCGGCGGCCCAGACGGCCTGGCAGCGGTTGGCGGCCGCGACCGCGTCGAGCAGCAGCGCCTTGGCCTGTTCGTAGGGGCCCTCGATGCCGATACGGACCGCTGACGGGCCGTCGGCCCGGCCGCCCGGGGCGCCGTCCGCGCGGTCGAGGAGCGCCTCGTCGATGCTGTGCCGGGCCATCAGCTCCTGCGCCTTGGCGGACAGCGCCTCGGCCTCCTCGGCGTAGTCGGTCGCCTCGGCCTTGGCGAGCAGACCACGGATCCGCCCCAGGGCACGTGCCGCGGCGGCACCGGCGGGTCCGCTCCGGTCGCCGGGCTGCGGCGGTGCGGGCAGCGGGGTGACCCGGGGCAGCCGGGCCAGTATGCGCAGGGCCGCCAGAACGTCGTACGCGGTCTCGAAGCGGGAGGCGCGGCGGCGGGTGGCCAGGGCGTCGAGGTAGCCGCTGTCGGCGGGCCACCAGATCTCGGCGCCGAGGTCCCGTAGTTGCCCGGCCCAGCGCGGGTCCGGAAGCGGGCGCGCGGCCGGAGGGCGGGCCGCCTCGGCCGCGACGGCGTCAACGACCAGCGCCACGAGGGCGGCGTCGGACGCCTCGCGCCGTACGATCCGCACCAGGTCAGCGGGCTGCCAGCCGCCTGCCCAGCACTGCCGTACGCCCGCCACGGCGGCCTCGACCACCGCGGCGCTCACCACCGCCCAGCCCGCCTCGGCCGCGGCCAGCATCGAGGCACCCGCCTCCATGGCGTCCTCGGCCCGTTCACCGTCCGGCGCGTAACGGACGCTGCCGAGCACCTGGCCGACCAGTTCACCGGCCGAGGGCGAGGACGGCCCGCCGCGCCCATTGCCGCCGGGCCCGGCTTCTCCGCGCCCTGTTTTTCCGCGCTCGCTCACCCGTTCACTGTACGGAGAGGGTGCGGGCCGGGCCCCGGGCACCCGGTCCGGGCCCCGTTTCAGAGGCGCACCTGATAGAAACCGAGGGCCTGTTCCGCCCGGTAGCCGAGCGCCGCGTTGACCGCCCGCATCGGGGCGTTCTCGTCCGCGACCGTCGTCATGATCTCCCGCACGTCCGGCCACTGCGCGCGCAGGAACTCCAGCATCCGCAGCTTGACGGCCCGGCCGAGGCCACGGCCGCGGTGCGCGGGGACGACGACGGTGTCGTACTGGAGGGCCCGTACGGAGGCCGGGGTGGGCAGGACGAGTTCGGTGTAGCCGGCCACGGCGCCGTCGGGCTCCGCGAGGGCCGCCACGGTCAGCAGCACCCCGCCACGGTCCAGGACGACGCGGGCCGCGGCCCGTATCCGCTCGGGGTCCCAGGGGTCGTGCTGTTCGTCCAGGTCGCCGGCCGGGGCGTCCTGCATGGCGTCGTGGGCGCGGGCGTGCGCGGCGGCATGGGCGTCGGGGACGACACCGCTCCAGGCGGCGAAGCGATAACCGTCGGGCGGTGCGGGGACGGCCGGGGCGGAGGCGGCGGGGGCCGAGGCGGCCGCCACCTCCTGTACGTACTCCACCATCGGCAGCGCACACTCCGCGCCCCGCCCGACGGCGAACCTCTCGCCCGCGCCGCCCCGCTCCACCAGCGTGCTCACCGAGCTACGGCCCTCGGCGGCGAGCCTCGCGCGCGCGGCGTCCCACAGGGCCCGGCCCACCCCGCGCCCGCGATGGGCCGGGTGCACCGTCAGGGTGTCGAGGAAGGCGTTGGCAGCGTTCTCCTCGGTGTCGTGGAGGCGGAGCAGGGCGACGCCCGCGTAGCCGGTGGCGCCGCCGGGTGCCGGCAGCGTGACGGGGACGGCGCGGCTGTGCAGGGCGGGGATCCGCAGCCGGCCGGCCTCGGCGGCGCGTTCGAGGGGCGGGCCGCCCGGCCGGTCGTGGGCCCGGGCGGCGGCGAGCACGGCGAACCAGGCGTCGGTGTCGATGTCCATAGGGCGGACGGTACGCAGCGACGATGCCCGGCGCGCCGTATTTTCGGCGCCGCCGGGCATCGGTCACTTCGAGCGGTGACGGTCAGTCACCCGCGCGCCCAGGGCGCCGGGCTCGGCCGTCTCATCGGGCCGTCACTGCACCGCGCTGCCCGCCACCCACTGCGACCAGTCCATGTTCCAGCCGTTCAGGCCGTTGTCCGGCTTGACGCTCTGGTCGGGGGAGTTGACCACATCGACCACGTCACCGGTCTGCGAGTGGTCGAAGAACCAGGCGCCGTCCGTCTTGGAGTCCTTGGCGCCCTTGGCGTCCTCCAGGCCGATGCAGCCATGGCTGGTGTTGGTCTTGCCGAAGATGCCCTTGCCCCAGTAGTTGCCGTGGATGAAGGTGCCGGAGCTGGTCAGGCGCATGGCGTGCGGCACATCGGGGATGTCGTACTCGCCCTTCCCGTTGTGCTTCTTGAAGCCGACCGTCGAGCCGTTCATCCGGGTCTGCTTGAACCGCTCGGAGATGACCATCTTGCCGTTGTAGGTGGCGTTCTCGTCGCTGCCGGCCGAGATCGGAATGGTCTTGAGGGTCCGGCCGTCCCGCACCACGGTCATCTTGTGCGCCTTGGTGTCGACGGTGCTGATCTGCGAGTGGCCGACGTGGAAGCTGACGGTCTTGTTCTGGATGCCCTTGACGCCCGGCGACGCCTCGACGCCGTCCAGGCCGAGCTCCATGGTGACCTCGGAGTTCGCCTGCCAGTAGTTCTGGGGGCGGAAGTCCAGCCGCTTGTCGTTGAACCAGTGGCCGACGACCCGCTGGTTGCTGCTCGACGCGACCTTGATCGCGGACTGCACGTCCGCCTTGTTCTTGACCGGCTTGTCGAAGTTGATCGACACCGGCATGCCGACGCCGACGGTCGAGCCGTCCTCCGGCGTGAAGTTTCCGATGAAGCTGTTCGCCGGGGCGACGGTGGTGAAGCTGGAATTCTCCACCGCCTTGCGACCCTGGTAGTCCACCGCATGGGCGGTGACCTTGTACTTCGTCGAGCGGCTCAGCGGCTGATCCGGTCTCCAGGAGCTGCCGTCGGCGGACAGCGTCCCCTCGACCGGCTGCTTGGTCTCGACCGAGGTCATGGTGACATCGGTGAGTTTTCCGTCGCTGACCGTGACACTCGCGTCACTGTTGACACCCGTGCCGGTGGCGCCGTCCTCCGGGAGGATCGTGATCTGGGCGTCGGAGGCGTCCTTCGCCGCCGCCTCGTCCACCTGGCGGCTGTTCTCGTGCCAGGTGGCGTCAGCGCCGTCATGACCTCGGTCGGCCGCACTGCTGCCACCACACGCCGCAAGCGTGAGTACGCCCCCGAGCAGCGCGGCGCTGGCTATAAGGCCCTTCCGGCGCTTGCTGTCCGTCATCACACGTATCTCCATTGCTACCGATTTCGCACGTTCCCCGAGCGAGCAGCCAACTGAACGCCGGCTCATGTGGACGCCAGCATTCCGGCCGACGCCATTTGAACGCCTTTTCCTTTTCGCCCGTTCCATGCCTCCACAAAGTGTGGGGAAGGCCACTTATGGCCTGGACCGGTCAAATGGTGATCATCCGGCGCGGGCGCACCGCCACGTAGTCGGCCCCCGTACGGCGGGGAGCCGTACGGGGGCCGTGGCCATCGGGGGTGCCGGTCAGCCCTCCCCTTCCGCGTCGTCCGCCAGATCCCACTCCGCCGCGTCCCACTCGGCGTCCGGGTCGTAGTCGGTCAGCTCCTCGCTGCTCCAGGAGGCCTGTGCGAGTTCGGCGCCCGGCACCTTGGTGACGAGGTCGAACGGGTCGATCAGATGAGCCAGCGCCTCCGCCGGGTCCTCCCGGACCGTCTCCAGCGACTGTCTGCGCTCCTCGCCGGGCAGCGAGGGGTCCCCCTCGATGTGATCGACAGCGGCACCGGTCAGCCGGCCCGCGTCGGTGACCTCCATGATCAATTCCACATGAAGGCGCACAAACCGTGATGTCTCACCATTGCTCATAGCACGGAGGTTAGGCATGGACGGCTCCCGACTTCCCCGCGACCCGCGGCGGTCATTAACATCTGAGGTCAACGGCCAATTCGCCGCACCCACAAGGGGGATCGCTTCCGTGACCGCACGACGCCCACTGCTGACCGCCGCGGCCGCGGGATCGGTGCTGTTCGCCCTGGGGTTCGTGCCATCCGCCAATGCCACCGCGGGGCATGACGAGGCGTCGCATTCCGCGCTGCGGGTGGCGTCCGAACTGGACGGTCCCGGCCCGGCCGACCGCGCGGTCAGCGGGGCCCGGGAGGCCGACGGCGGGTCCACGGCAGCCACCTCGGACGTCAGCGGCGCGGGCAGTGGCGCCGGAGCACGCCCGGCCGTCCGCCCGCACTTCCTCGCCGACACCGGCAGCCCGGACACCACGCCGTATGTGATCGGCGGCGCCGCCTGTCTCGCACTCGGCGCCGGCCTGGTCAGCTACTCCGTCCGCCGCACCCGCGACGAGACCTGCTGAGAGACGGCGCCGGCCGGGACCCGCCCGGCGCCCGGCCGTCGTCAGGCCAGCGTGCCCGTGACCGGCTCCACGGCCGCCACCAGCTTCCCGTCCCGGACGAACGCATACGCGCTCTCCAGGTCCGGCGCCAGGAAGCGGTCCTCGCCCGGTCCCTGGATGCCCGCGCCGCGCACTGCGTCCAGTACGGCACGGGTGGCGGGGGCCGGCGTCAGCCCCTCCCGCATCTCGATGGCACGGGTCGCCGCATAGAGCTCGACGGCGACGATCCGGGTCAGGTTGTCGACCGCGGTGCGCAGCTTGCGCGCCGCCGACCAGCCCATCGAGACATGGTCCTCCTGCATCGCGGAGGACGGGATGGAGTCCACCGACGCGGGCGCGGCCAGCCGCTTCAGCTCGCTGACCAGCGCGGCCTGGGTGTACTGGGCGATCATCAGCCCGGAGTCGACACCCGGGTCACCGGCCAGGAAGGCGGGCAGCCCGTGCGAACGGTTCTTGTCCAGCAGCCGGTCCGTACGGCGCTCCGCGATCGACCCGAGGTCGGCCGCGGCGATGGCCAGGAAGTCCAGCACGTAGGCGACCGGCGCGCCGTGGAAGTTGCCGTTGGACTCCACCCGGCCGTCCGGCAGCACCACCGGGTTGTCGACCGCGGCGGCCAGCTCCCGGTCCGCGACCAGCCGGGCGTGGTCGAGGGTGTCCCGGCCGGCGCCGGCGACCTGCGGGGCGCAGCGGATGGAGTAGGCGTCCTGGACGCGCGGGGCGTCGTCCTGGTGGTGCCCGGTGAAGCCCGAACCGGCCAGCACCTTGGCCATGTTGGCGGCCGCGGCGGCCTGCCCGGGGTGCGGGCGGATGGCGTGCAGCTCGGGCGCGAGGACCTTGTCCGTGCCGAGCAGCGCCTCCAGGGAGAGGGCCGCGGTGATGTCCGCCGAGGTGAACAGCCGGGCGAGATCGGCGCAGGCCATCACGAGCATGCCGAGCATGCCGTCGGTGCCGTTCAGGAGGGCCAGGCCCTCCTTCTCGCGCAGCTCGACGGGCTCGATGCCGTGCGCGGCCAGCAACTCGGCGGCCGGCCGTACGACACCGTCGGGGCTTTCCGCGTCGCCCTCGCCCATCAGCGCCAGCGCACAGTGCGAGAGCGGCGCCAGGTCGCCGGAGCAGCCGAGCGAGCCGTATTCGTGGACGACAGGGGTGATGCCGGCGTTGAGGAGGGCGGCCATCGTCTCGACGACGAGCGGGCGGACGCCGGTGCGCCCGGAGGCGAGCGTCTTGAGCCGCAGGAACATCAGCGCGCGGACAACCTCCCGCTCGACCCGCGGGCCCATCCCGGCCGCGTGCGAGCGCACGATGTTGCGCTGGAGCTGGACCCGCAGCTCGGGGCTGATGTGGCGGACGGCGAGGGCGCCGAAGCCGGTGGAGACGCCGTAGACGGGGTCGGGCTTGGCGGCGAGTTCATCGATGAAGGCGCGGGAGGTGGCGACGGCCGCGAGGGCTTCCCCGGACAGCTCGATCCGGGCCGCGCCCCGAGCCACCGCGATGACGTCCTGTGCGGTCGTGCCGGACGTCCCCAGCACCACAGTGTGCATATCCATATTCAGGCACCCTAGAGACTGAATCGCCGGATGTCACCACCGGATTTCAGGATCACCCCTTACCGATCTCCGCAGCGGACCCGCGTCCCCGCACGGGCGGACCTCCTCATCTCCGGAAGCGCCGGCGCTCGGGCCCCGTCCGCCGGTCCGGGGCGTCCGCGAGCCGGACGACCGGGTCGTCCTTGCCGCCGTGCCGCCCGGCGATCACCGGCTCGCCGGACCGCGCCGCCTTGGCCTTGTACTGCGCGGCGTCCGCGAGCCGGAAGAGCCGGCGGGCGCTGCGCACCGGGCCGATCGGGTCCCCGGTCGAGGCGACCCCGACCGCGACCCCCTCGCCGAGGTCCAACTCCCCCGCCCGGTCGCACAGTTCACCGGCCACCTTGACCACCTCGTCGGCCGGCGGCCCCACCGCGAGCAGACAGAACTCGTCGCCGCCGAGCCGGGCGACGAGGGTGCCCGGCAGCATCGCGCCGCACAGCGACAGCACCGAGCCGAAGCGCTCCAGCAGACGGTCGCCGACCGCGTGGCCGCGGGAGTCGTTCACCCGCTTCAGCCCGTTGAGGTCGCACACCACCAGGCTGACCACCACCTCGTCCCGGCGGTGCAGCTCCAGCGCCTCGTCCAGCCGCATATCGACGGCGCGGCGGTTGGCGAGGCCGGTCAGCGCGTCGGTGAAGGCCAGCCGGCGGGCCTCCGCCAGCCGCTCGGTCTGCGCGATCCCGGCGGCCGTCACCGCGGCGAGCACACTCGCGAAGTCGGCGTCCGCCCGGCCGAAGACCGGCTCCCCCGTTCGCCGCGCGACATACAGCTCACCCCAGGCCCGGCCGTGCAGCACGATCGGCGCGACCACACAGCAGCCCCGGCCGCGGCGGCGCAGTGCGGCCACCCGCTGGCGGTTTCCGCCGCCGGCCCCGGCCGGCCCCTCCTCCGGCACCCGGGACGCCGGGCCGGGCGCCCCCTCGGCGGTCTCCACCCAGGCACTGGGCTCACCGCCGCCCGCCCACTGCTCGTGCAGAAAGCCGACGATCTCCGGGAATTCATGGACGGGGTAGCTCTCGTCGTCCGGGAACTCCTCCTCGCCCTCGGCGAGTTCGCCGGTATTGACCAGCACCCGGAGTTTCCCCAGCTCGCGCTCCCATTTCGAGATCGCCGCGAAGGAGCCGCCCAGGGCCTGGCGCACCCCCAGCGCCGCGGCGTGCGCCGATTCGCGCGGCGTGTGCGCGGCCGCCATCGCCTGCGCCAGCTCCACCACTGCCCGCAGCCTCGCATCGCCCTCGCCCGTCACCGGATCCTCGCATTCCGTCACCGTGAGCACGCTCTGTACTACAGCGTAGGAATGTTTAACCCCTTTCGCCCCTTTCTGCGTGCGATCGACACCCGGGCGTTATACGCGTCATTCCTGGTCGGGGGTCAGGGAAGGGGTTGAGGGGGTTTGGGAGGGGGTGCGGGCGGGATACGAGAGGGTTCTTACGGTGAGTAATCGCACGGGGACCGGAGGTACGCGGGGAGGGGCGGGCGGCGGGCGCTACGGCGACGGCGCGGGCGCTACGGCCTCGGCGCGGCCGCCACGGGTCACACCCCGGCCCGCGGGCAGCGGTTTCCCTCTCTCCCCCCCCCCGGGCCCCGGGCCCAACCCACCCACCGCCACCGCCTCCCCGCCCACCGTCACTCCCCGGGCCACTCCGGATCCCGCTTCTCGTTGAAGGCCGCCACGCCCTCCGCCCGGTCCCCGGAGAAGGCCACACTGCGCCAGGCGCCGTCCTCCAGGTCCAGGCCGGCCCGCAGGTCCAGCCCGTGCCCCAGCCGCATGGCGCGCTTGGCGGCCCGCAGGCCGACCGGCGAATTGCGGGCGATCCGGGCCGCCAGCTCCAGCGCCTCGGCCCGGTCCTGCCCGTCCGCCGCCAGCTGGTCGACCAGGCCCAGCGAAACGGCCTCCGGCGCCGGCACCCGCCGCGCGGTGAACACCAGCTCGGCCGCCCGCGCCGCGCCCACCCGGCGCGGCAGCAGCTGGGTCCCCCCGCCGCCCGGGATGACCCCCACCGACACCTCGGGCAGCCCGACCACGGCCGTACCGTCGGCGACGATCAGATCGCAGGCCAGCGCCAGCTCGAAGCCGCCGCCGAGCGCGAAGCCGTGCACCGCGGCGATGGTCGGCACGGGCAGTTCCAGTACGCCCGTATAGGCGGCGCGGGTGTGCGGGCGCTGGCGCATCAGGTCGGCGTCCGTGAAGGAGTTGCGCTCCTTGAGGTCGGCGCCCACGCAGAACGCCCGCTCATGGGTGGAGCTGAGGACCACCGCCCGTACGGAGCGGTCCGCGGCCAGCTCGGCGCACGCCTGCGCCAGGGCGTCGGCCATCGCCGTCGAGACCGCGTTCATGGCCTTGGGGCGGTCCATGACCAGCTCCGCCACGAAGCCGTGCCGCTCGACGGCGACCCAGCCGTCCGCACCGAACAGCTGCCGTTCCCGTTGCATACAGCCCTCCCTGTTAACGGTCGTTGACCTGACAGGGGGATCATGTCAGCCGGCGGCCCGGAGCAACAGGACGGGCTTCGGGCTGTGGACAACCGGCTGTGGACAAGCGGGCGCGGCACCGTACCGGCCAGGGACCGGCCGCGTCCGCCGGTGCCCACAGCCGTCCGTCGCGGCGCCTCAGCCGCGCCGCCGCAAGCCCCGGCGCCTCAGTCCCGCCGGTTCAGCAGCCAGGGCTCGACGACGCCCAGGCCGCGCACCGGGCGCTGCCACATCGGCTGGAGGGCGAAGCGGTAGGTCGGGGGCGGGGCGCCGGTGCCCTCCTCGGCCGCTTTCTCCGCCGCCGCGGCATCGGCCTCGGAGACCGGGGCGTCACCGATCCGGCCCAGCTCCTCGGCGAACGCCTGGTCCACCAGCACGGTGTCCTTCGGCGCTATCGACGTCAGACGGCTGGCGAGGTTGACGGTCGTCCCGAACACATCGCCCATCCGGGTGGTGACCGTGCCGAACGCGATGCCGACCCGCAGCTCCGGCATCGTCTCGTCATGAGCCATCGTCTCGATCAGCCGCAGCCCGATCTCGGCGGCGATACCCGCGTCATCGGCGGCGAAGAGGACCTCGTCGCCGAGGGTCTTGATGAGCCGGCCGCCGTGCGCGGCCACCAGGTCGGAGCAGGTGGTCTCGAACGCCTCCACCAGCTCGCCCAGTTCCTCGTCCTCCAGGCGGCGGGTCAGCCGGGTGAAACCCACCAGGTCGGCGAAGCCGACGGCCAGCCGGCGGTCGACCATCTCGACGTCGTCCTGGGCGCGCACGACCCGGCCGGTGGCGGCGGCGAGCTGGCGCCGCCAGACGTAGACGAGGAACTCCTCCAGCTCGGGGAGGAGCAGCTCGACCAGCGGATAGGTGATCTCCGTACGGGTCAGGCCGGAGTCCTGGGGCTCGGTGAGGCCCTCCAGGAAGGAGTCGATCTGCCAGTCGGCCAGTCGGGCGGTGGTCTGGCCCGTGGAGCGGGCGACCTGGATGGCCATGGCCTCGCTGAGCAGCCCGGCCTCGACGAGACCGGCGAGCCGGCGCAGGGCCAGCACATCGGCCTCGGTCAGGGCCTTGACCTGGCCGATGTCGGCGAAGCCCATGGCGCGCCAGAAGCGGGCCGCGAGATCCATCGAGACGCCGGCGCCGCGGGCCGCCTGGAACGGCGTGTAGCGGCGGTCGGCGCCGAGGATGAGTTGTTCGAGGCGGACGGCGATGTTGTTCTCGTCGCCCTCGTCGCCGGCCCCTGGGGGGTCGTTGACGGGGATGTTGCTCACTGCCTCGTCCTCGGTGTCCGTGTCGCGCGAGGCGGCGCCCGAGTCGTCGGCGGTCACCGGCCGCTCCCTGTCCGATCCCTGCGCACTGCCCTTCCGATCACTGCTCGCCGGTGGCCCGCTCCCTGGCGGACCGCCTCAACGATACGGCAGGTGTGCTCTGGCTCACTCTCACATGTCGGCTCTGACCAAGGAAGAGGCGGGCCTGCGTCGGCGCGGCGGGCGCCGTGATAGAGGGGGCCGGGGCGCGGGGCGCGGCCGGGCTCACGGTTCCGGGGAGTCCTCGCCTCCGGACCGCCGGGACGCCGTGGCGCGCAGATGGATGATGTCGCCGGCGCCCACCGGGTGCCGTACGCCGTTCGCGGTGGCCAGGACCAGCCGGCCGTCCCCGTCGATGGCCACGGCCTCGCCGGTGAGGGCGGTGTCACCGGGGAGTTCGGCGCGTACGGAGCGGCCCAGGGTGGCGCAGCCCGCCGCGTAGGTCTCCTGGAGGCGGCTGGCGCCGGGGTCGCCGACGGCGGACTGCCAGGTGGCGTACCACTCCTCCAGTGAGCGGAGCACGGCGCGCAGCAGCGGGTCGCGGTCGGTGGTGCGGGCGCCCGCCAGGGCCAGGGAGCCGGCGGTGGGCACCGGGAGTTCGCCGGCGGTGAGGGACACGTTCAGGCCGATGCCGATGACGACGCCGGAGCCGGCCCGCTCGGCGAGGATGCCGCCCACCTTGCGCTCGCCGGTGCCGGGGGTCCCGTCCGGGCCCGCGGCGGCGGGGTCCCCGGGGCAGCTGACCAGGATGTCGTTGGGCCACTTGAGGGACGTGTCGATACCGGCCGTACGGGACAGGGCGGTGGCGGTGGCGACTCCGGTGAGCAGCGGGAGCCAGCCCCAGCGCTGCACGGGGACCCGGGGCGTGAGGTAGACGGAGAAGAAGAGGCCGGAGCGCGGGGGCGCCGACCAGCTGCGGTTGAGCCGGCCGCGGCCGGCGGACTGCTCCTCGGCCACCAGGACGGCGCCCTCCTCGGCCGTCCCCTCGGCCGCGCGGGCCGCCAGGTCGGTGTTGGTGGAGCCGGTGGCCGGGACGACGTCCAGGGACGTCCAGAGCGCACCGGGGCGCACCAGGGCGCGGCGCAACGCCGTGGCGTTCAGCGGCGGGCGGCTCAGGTCACTCCAGCGGCCGGCATCTTTGTCCCGGTTTTCCGGTGGTTGAGGGGTCATGGGGCCAGCCTAGGTGTGGTCAACGACGCAGTGCCGCTGAGCAGTCCCGCGGATACGCTACGAATCGGTAGCCAAACCCGTACCACCCTCAGTACGAGCACCAGTCCAGGACGAGCAGGAGCCGCATCCCGATGTCCGAGCCGGAAGCAAACATCCACACCACCGCGGGCAAGTTGGCGGATCTGCAACGGCGGGTCGAAGAAGCCACCCATGCCGGTTCCGCCCGTGCCGTGGAAAAGCAGCACGCAAAGGGGAAGTTGACGGCGCGTGAGCGCATCGATCTGCTGCTGGACGAGGGCTCGTTCGTCGAGCTGGACGAGTTCGCGCGGCACCGGTCGACCAATTTCGGGCTGGACCAGACCCGCCCCTATGGCGACGGTGTGGTGTCCGGTTACGGCACGGTCGACGGCCGTCCGGTGGCGGTCTTCTCCCAGGACTTCACGGTCTTCGGCGGGGCGCTGGGCGAGGTCTTCGGCGAGAAGATCGTCAAGGTGATGGACTTCGCGCTCAAGACCGGCTGCCCGGTCATCGGCATCAACGACTCCGGCGGCGCGCGCATCCAGGAGGGT
Organism: Streptomyces sp. bgisy130; assembly: GCF_057708345.1. Classification (NCBI taxonomy): domain Bacteria; kingdom Bacillati; phylum Actinomycetota; class Actinomycetes; order Kitasatosporales; family Streptomycetaceae; genus Streptomyces; species Streptomyces sp. bgisy130. The sequence continues at coordinate 437,689 of NZ_JBYISA010000003.1, read as the reverse complement.
GTGGCCTCGCTGGGCATGTACGGCGAGATCTTCCGCCGCAACACCCATGCCTCCGGCGTGATCCCGCAGATCAGCCTGATCGTCGGCCCGTGTGCGGGCGGCGCGGTCTACTCCCCCGCCATCACCGACTTCACGGTCATGGTGGACCAGACCTCGCACATGTTCATCACCGGTCCGGACGTCATCAAGACGGTGACCGGTGAGGATGTCGGCTTCGAGGAGCTGGGCGGCGCCCGTACGCACAACACCACCTCGGGCGTGGCGCACCACATGGCGGGTGACGAGAAGGACGCCATCGAGTACGTCAAGGGCCTGCTGTCCTACCTGCCGTCCAACAACCTCTCCGAGGCGCCCGCCTTCCCGGAGGAGGCGGATCTGGAGACCTCGGACACGGACCGCGAGCTGGACACCCTGATCCCGGATTCGGCCAATCAGCCGTACGACATGCATGTCGCGATCGAGCATGTCCTGGACGACCACGAATTCCTGGAGACCCAGTCGCTGTTCGCGCCGAACATCCTGACCGGCTTCGGGCGGGTCGAGGGCCATGCGGTCGGTGTGGTCGCCAACCAGCCGATGCAGTTCGCGGGCATCCTGGACATCAAGGCGTCGGAGAAGGCCGCGCGGTTCGTGCGGACCTGCGACGCGTTCAACGTCCCGGTGATCACCTTCGTGGACGTGCCCGGCTTCCTGCCCGGCACCGACCAGGAGTACGACGGCATCATCCGGCGCGGCGCCAAGCTGATCTACGCGTACGCGGAGGCCACCGTCCCGCTGATCACGGTCATCACCCGCAAGGCGTTCGGCGGCGCGTACGACGTCATGGGCTCCAAGCACCTGGGCGCGGACCTCAACCTGGCCTGGCCGACCGCGCAGATCGCCGTCATGGGCGCACAGGGCGCGGTCAACATCCTGCACCGCCGCACGCTGGCCGCGATCGAGGACCCGGCCGCGCAGGACGAGCGGCGCCAGGAGCTGATCCAGGAGTACGAGGACACCCTGCTCAACCCGTATGTCGCGGCCGAGCGCGGGTACGTCGACGCGGTGATCATGCCGTCCGAGACGCGCCGGCACATCGTCCGCGGGCTGCGCACGCTGCGCAACAAGCGCGAGGCGCTGCCGCCGAAGAAGCACGGCAACATCCCGCTCTGACCGGCAGAACCAGCGGAACAGCGAAGGGAGCCGTTCTCGATGATCAAGGTCGTACGGGGCAATCCGACCCCTGAGGAGCTGGCCGCCGCACTGGCGGTGGTACAGGCCCGCGCGGCGGCCGCCGCGGCCGTCGCGCCCGGAAAGCCGGACCGCGGCACCGAGTGGTCGGACCCGGCGTCCACGGTTCCGGCGCGGGCCCGTATGCCGCATCCGGGGCCGCGGGCCTGGCGGACGAGTTACTGGCCGCATTGACCGGTTCACGCCGGGTGGCCACCGGGCCGCCAGGTCGGTGCATAGTGCATTGACTAGTCCCTTTACGCCGTAGCGCCTGAGTACGCGTACTCAGGCGCCACGCGCGTCATGGGCACAGGATCGATACATGCTGTGGTCAGATCCGCCCGATGAGCCTCCTGAGGAGCTGCGCGACGTGCAGGCCAAGCTCCGCCGGATGAGCATCGTGCTGGCCGTGGCCGTGGTGGTGCTGATGATCCTGCTCGCGGGGAAATAGCCGCTCCCGTGGGGCACGAAGATCATCTAGGGCGCGAAGATCATCGTTCCCGCATACGGGGAGGCAACGCTCACAGTTTCCGATCGCAACCACCTCCGCCGAAATTGCTTCTTTCTCTCCCGAGAGCGCAATTCGGGCGTCCGGCCGCCCGGACGGCAGCCGGACGGAAGTGGGAGAGCGATGAACAGGCCACTGAGACATATAGCCGTGTTCTGCGGGGCGCTGGTGCTGGCCCTGCTGGTCCGCGTGACATGGGTCCAGTTCGTCCAGGCCGACGAGCTCGCCAACGACCCCCACAACCGACGCGTCAAGATCGAGGCGTTCTCCTACCCGCGCGGCAACATCATCGTCGGCGGCAAGCCGGTCACCGGCTCGGTGGCGACCTCCGGTGACTTCAAGTACAAGCGGACGTACAAGGACGGCCCCATGTACGCGCCGGTCACCGGGTTCGCCTCCCAGGCCCAGGGGACGACGTTCCTGGAGGGCATCTACAACAAGGTGCTCAGCGGCAAGGACGACCGGCTCGCCCTCAAGAACGCCAAGGACATCCTGACCGGCGAGAAGCCGCGCGGCGGCGATGTGATCACCACCATCGACCCCAAGGCACAGAAGGCCGCGTACAAGGGCCTGACCGACCTCAACGCCAAGGGTGCGGTGGTCGCGCTGGACCCGCGCGACGGCAGGGTCCTCGCGCTCGCCTCCACCCCCTCCTACGACCCGTCGGCCTTCACCGGCATCTCGAACAACGAGGGCAAGAAGTTCAAGGCGCTGGACGCCGACAAGTCCAAGCCGCTGAACAACCGGGCGCTGCGCGAGACCTACCCCCCGGGCTCCACCTTCAAGATCCTCACCGCGGCGGCGGCCCTGGAGCACGGCGTGGTCTCCGACATCAACGCGTCGTCGGGGGCGCCCGCGCCCTACCAGCTGCCGCAGAGCACCACGAAGGTCGGCAACGACGTCGTGGGCGCGCCCTGCGACAAGGCGTCGCTGAAGACCGGCATGCAGTGGTCGTGCAACAACGTCTTCCTCGACGCCGCGCTCAAGGTCGGCAAGGACAAGATGCGCGAGACCGCCCAGAAGTTCGGCTTCAACGAGAATGTCTACGACGAGGACCTCGGCGACCTGCTGGCCACCAAGAGCCTCTACCCGGCGAAGCTCGACAAACCGCAGACCGCGCTGACCGGTATGGGCCAGGGCAGCCTCACCAGCACGCCGATGCAGATGGCGATGGTGGCCGCCGGCCTCGCCAATGACGGCAAGGTGATGATGCCGCACCTCGTCGACGAGGTGCGCGGCTCCGACCTGTCGACCATCGAGAAGGCCGAGCCGAAGATGATGTCCCAGGCAGTCTCCGCCGACACCGCGAAGAAGGTGCAGGAGATGATGGAGTACACCGTCAACGAGGGCACCGCCGAGAAGGCCGCGATCGACGGGGTGACCGTCGGCGGCAAGACCGGCACCGCCCAGCACGGCGCGAACGTCAACGACGAGCGCCCCTACGCCTGGTTCGTCTCCTACGCCAAGCAGAGCGACGGCAGCTCCCCGGTCGCGGTCGCCGTCTTCGTCGACCCCTCGGACATGGACATCGCCCGGTCGGAGATCGCCGGCGGCAAGCTGGGCGGGCCGATCGCGAAGTCGGTCATGGAGGCGGTGCTCAAGAAGTAGTCCGGGCTCCGCCCCGGCGGCGGGGGCTCCGTACGATGGCGGGCATGACCGAAGAGTCCCGCCCCCGCCGTCTCGTCCTCGCCTCCCAGTCCCCCGCCCGGCTGGCCCTGCTGCGCCAGGCCGGGCTGGCCCCCGAGGTCATCGTCAGCGGCGTCGATGAGGACGCGCTCACCGCGCCCACACCCGGTGAGCTGGCCCGCGTGCTGGCCGAGGCCAAGGCCGAGGCGGTGGCCGGCCGCCCGGAGGCCGCCGGCGCCCTGGTCGTCGGCTGTGACTCGGTCCTGGAGCTGGACGGCCGGGCGCTCGGCAAGCCCGCCGACGCCGAGGACGCCACCGCCCGCTGGAAGTCCATGCGCGGCCGCTCCGGCGTCCTCCAGACCGGCCACTGCGTGATCGACACCGCGACCGGCCGCCGGGTGTCCGCCACCGCCTCGACCACGGTCCGTTTCGGCGAGCCGTCCGACGAGGAGATCGCCGCCTACGTGGAAAGCGGCGAACCGCTCTTCGTCGCCGGCGCCTTCACCCTCGACGGCCGCTCCGCCCCCTTCATCGACGGCATCGACGGCGACCCCGGCAATGTCATCGGCCTCTCCCTGCCGCTGCTGCGCCGACTGCTCGCCGACCTGGACGTGGCGATCACCGAGCTGTGGACCTGAGCGGCGCACCCCACGCCGGGCGGCCCGCGCCGGGGTGCGGCCGACGATAACGGCCGGAATTCGCAGCCGTCCGGCGCCTACGCTGCCCTCATGGCAACAGTTGTCGAGCTGATCAGCTACCCCGTCAAGGGCTGCGCGGGCGTCCCGGCGACCGAGGCGGAACTCACCCCGGCCGGTCTCGCCCACGACCGCAGCTTCCTGATCGTCGGCCCCGGAGGCGTCTTCCGGAGCCAGCGCAAGGACCCCCGGCTGGCGGTGATCCGGCCGGAGGTCAGCGCCGACGGGGCGCACCTCACCCTGCACGCGCCGGGCAGCGCCCCCCTCCGCCTGGACATCGACCACGGCACCGGCTCGGCGGCCCGGTCCGAGGTCGAGATGTTCGGTGCGCCGTACCGCGCGGTCGACCAGGGGGACGGGGCGGCCGGCTGGCTGTCCGACGTCCTGGGCGCGGAGAGCCGGCTGGTGCGGGTGCCGCCCGAGCACGACCGGGTGACCGACGGACTCACCCCCGGCACCTCCGGCTTCGCCGACAGCAGCGCCCTGCACATCCTCTCCCTGGCCTCCTTCGACGACCTCAACCGCCGGATCGCCGCCGCCGGGCGCCCACCGGTCCCGATGGACCGTTTCCGGCCGAACCTCGTGGTGGACGGCTGGGACACCCCGCAGACCGAGGACCGGGTACGACGGGTCACGGTCGGCGGCTGCGAGCTGGGGTTCACCAAACTCGCCATCCGCTGCGCGGTCACCCTCGTCGACCAGACGACGGGCGGCAAGGCCGGTCCCGAACCGCTGCGCACGCTCGCCGCGTACCGGCGGGTGCCCGAGGGCGGGGTGGCGTTCGGCTCGAAGTTCTCGGTGGTGGCGACCGGAAAGCTGGCGGTGGGCGACGCATTCGAGGTCACCGAGTGGGGAACCGATTGATCCGAAACGACCTGATCGCCCCGTTCGGGTCCGTCATGAGGAGTCCGCACCATGCCGAAGATCCTGCTCATCGCCGGTGACGCCACCGAGGACCTGGAGTTCTTCTACCCCTACCAGCGGCTGCTGGAGGAGGGGTACGAGCCCCGGATCGCGGCCCTTGCCCGCAAGAAGCTCCAGTTCGTCGTCCATGACTTCGTCGACAACTTCGACACCTACGTCGAACGCGAGGGCCACTCCTGGCCCTCCGACCTCGCGCTGTCCGAGGTCGATCCGGCCGACTACGCGGCGCTGGTGCTCCCCGGCGGCCGGGCACCCGAATACCTCCGCAACGACGCCGACTACCGCCGCGTCGTCACCCACTTCTTCGACGCCGACAAGCCCGTCGCCCACATCTGCCACGCGGCCCTCTCCCTGGCCCCGCTCGGCGTCCTCAAGGGCCGCCGCACCTCCGCCTACCCGGCCTGCGCACCGGACGTGGAACTGGGCGGCGGCACCTTCGTCGACGGCGCCGCGGTGGTCGACGGCAAGGTCGTCTCGGCCCGCGCCTGGCCCGACCACCCCGAGTGGATGCGCGCGTTCCTGGAGGTGCTGCGGGAGCATGCGCCGGTGAAGTAGCGGGCGGGGCGGGCGGCGGCGCCGGACGGGGCGTCAGAACACCGGCAGGACGTAGAGCGATGCGTCACTCAGGGCGAAGACGCGGTTGCCGTCGGCCGCCAGGGTCTGGCGGTCACCCCCCACGGTGTGCGTCACGACCTGCCGGCCATTCTCCTGGTTCACCGCGGTGACCTCGCCCTCGTCATTCGCGATCATCCACAGGCCGTTCCCCTGGCGGATCACCGGGGTGTAGATGTTGGACCTGCCGCTGAGCCCGGACACGTAATGGCCGTCGCTGGGGCGCCACTTGGAGGAGAACGCGGGTTCGCCGGGATAGCCCTCGTGCGTGGTGTAGAGGGCATCCGCCGTGGCGGTCACCGGGCCCCACTTGGCGTACGCCGGCTTGCCCTTCAAGTGGATCGGCAGGGTGCGCCTGCGGACCGTCCACAGCTCCTTGCCATCGGTGATCCTCCGGGCCGTCATCGACTTGCCGTGGAGGTAGACGGTGCTGCCGTGACAGGACGGACGGATGATGGTGTCGGACTGACCGCGCAGGTCCCACGCCCGGCGACCGTCCGCGGTGCGCACGGCAAGGACATTGCCGTCGTAGGTCCCCAGAACGAGGCGGCCATGGGCGATGAGACCCGGCAGGTTCGCCTTGCGGAAGGGCTTGTCGAGGGGCACGGTCCAGCGCACCTTGGCGTCGGAACGGCCGACGGCGCGCAGCCGGTCGTCCTTCGTCAGCACGTAGACGGCCGTGTCGTCGGCGGCCAGCACGGCCTCGGCGCCGACCGCGGCGGTCCACCGCGGCTCCCCCGTGGAGGGGACGAACGTGCGCAGGGTCCCCTTGGCGTCGACGGCCACGAGCAAACGGTCCGAGAGGGAGACATAGCGGCCGTTGGCCTTGATGTCAGCGGCAACCCAACGGCGTTTGCCGTTCACGACGTTGTGGGCGGCGATCCCGCCGCCGCGGACTCCGAAGACGACGACATCCCCGACGGGCAGGGGGGCCGGGGTGTTGTCGGCGAGGTTGTGCACGGCCCACAGCACGTTCAACGTCCCGCCGACGATGAAGTCGCCGTCATCCGCGTTCAGCAGGTGCGCCTCGGGCGTCCTGACAGCCGGCGGGTAGGCGAAGAGATCGACCTTCTTCTTCCGTGGCTTCGGTGGCGGCGGCCACCAGGCGGCGGCCGCCCCGCCGCCCGCGGTGAGCACCACCCCGCCCGCCGCCAGGCCGGTGAGCAGCCGGCGGCGGGAGACCTGCCCGGGGGCCGCGCCGCCGTCGAGGGCGGTGGTCAGCTCATGGATGCCGCTCTCCCGTTCCTTGATCGCCTTGCTCACCGGGCCGCGCCGCCAGGCCCGTTCGGCGCCGCGCGGTGGTGCGAAATTCGCGACGATCTGCGCGGGCGTGGGGCGGTCGGCCGGGTCCTTGGCCAGGAGGGGGAGGAGGAGCGGGCGCAGCGCCTCCGGGACGCCGGTCAGATCGGGCTCGTCGTGCACCACCTTGTACTGGAGGGCGGCGATATGGCTGCCGTCGAACGCCCGCCGTCCACTGGCCGCGTGGACGAGGACGGCGCCCAGTGAGAAGACATCGGCGGGGGCGGCGACCCGGCGGCCCAGGACCTGTTCGGGCGCGCCGTAGCCGGGGGTGACCGGGACCTGTCCGGTGGTGGTCAGGGTCAGGCCGTGTTCGGGGCGGGCGATGCCGAAGTCGATGACGCGCGGACCGTCCGAGGTCAGCACGATGTTCGGCGGCTTGAGGTCGCGGTGGATCAGGCCGGTGGCGTGGATGTCCGCGAGGGTGTGCGCGAGCGATGCGGCCAGGGCGCGGACGGCGGGCTCGTCGAAGGGACCGTACGCCTCGACGGCCTCGTCGAGGGTCGGGCCGGCCAGGAACTCGGTGGCGATCCACGGGCGTCCGCCCTCGGTGTCCGTGCCCAGCACCCGGGCCACGCCCTTGCCGGTCACGGCGGTCGCCGCCTGCGCCTCGCGGACGAAGCGGCGGGCGAGGTTCTCCTCGCCGGTGAGCTCGGGCCGCAGGACCTTGACCGCGGCGACGGTGCCTTCGGCGTCCTGGCCGACGTAGACCTTGCCCATGCCGCCCTCGCCGAGCACACCGAGCAGGCGGTACGGACCGAGGCGGAGCGGGTCGCCGGTGCCGAGCGGTTTCATGGGGGGTGTCCTTCGGGCGAGTTCGCGGGTGAGGGCTTCGGGGGCGGGGGCAGGGGCGGCGGCTTCAGCGGAGCGGGAAGCCGGCGAGGAAGTCGGGGCCGGAGGCGATGACCATCCGGCTCTTCTCATGGGCGATGAACTTCGTCCCGCTGGTCTTGTACAGCTCCTCGGTGGTGTGCGAGGTGAGGCCGACGGCCCGGAGGAACTTGCCGGTGATGCTGTACGAGTAGGCGTACTCGGAGCCGATCACGGGGCGGACGAGGTGGTCCGCCGACTTGCCCTCCCAGCTCTTCTCCGTCCACCGCGGCTTCCCGCTGCCGGCGTCGAACGCGACCAGGCCGAGGTCCTCCTCCACCGCGTACAGCACACCGTCTTTGAGGACCGGCGGTCCGTACGTCTTCCCGGGGCGGGTGCGGGAGGTGTCCCACACCTGGCCGCCGTCGCTCAGCCGCAGCGCCTGCAACGGGCCGTGGCCCAGGTAGAGATGCTTGTCATCGGCCGTCAGCGGGTCCCGTACGAACCGCCGGTCGGCGCCCTTCCAGGGCTTGTCCCAGACCACCTTCCCGGTGCGGAGGTCGCGGGCGACGATCCGGACCTTGGCGTCGTTCATCTGCTGGAGGATCACCAAGAGGTTGCCGACGACCTTGGCGGACAGGACGTGGTGCTCATTGCTCTTGGCGGAACGGAACGGCAGGGGGTCCAGCCACTTCCGGCGCCCGTTGGTGAGGTCGAGTGCCATCACGAACCAGGGGAGCTGTCGTTCGTACTTCTTGACCTTGCCACGGGAGACCGCCAGATAGGCCGTGTCGTCGGCGACGGCCAGCAGCCGGCTGATGAGGCCGTAGTAGTCCTGGTCGTCCGACACCGGGGCGAGGTGTCTGCCATCCTTGCCCGTGGTCAGGTCGACGCGGGCGAGGAACCACGAGACGGACTGCGGGAAGGCGCTGCCCGCTGCCCGTTTTTCGGCCCGCGCGATCCGGTAGACGTGGGTGCCGTCCGAGGCGACCTCCCAGCTCTCGTCGTAGGACAGCGAGAACGTCCACCGGGTCTCACCGGACTTCGCGTCCACCCCGCGCGCCTCGGCATCGGACACCATGACGACCTGGTCACCGGCCACCAGGGGCACGTCAGGATTCTGGTCGTCATCGGGACCGCTGATCTGCTTCTGCCACACCGAGTCCAGCTTTTTCCTCTTCAGCGCGCCGACGCTCGGCCCCGGCTTCGGCTTGGTGTACCCGGGCCCGGTGGCGGGACCCGGCGCCGCCTCGCCCCGTCCCAGCCAGGCCCACACCCCCGCCCCGGCACCCGCGACGCCGAGTACCGAGCCCGCGCCCGTCAGCAGCAGCCCCCGGCGGGACAGCCCGCGGGCGGCGGGGGCGTCGGCGGTCGGCACGGTCGCCGGCTGGTCGGACGGTGCGGGCAGCCGCTGCGGCACCAGCTGCCAGACCTCGCTCGCCCGCCGGCCGATCCCGGCGAGTACCGCATCCGGCAGATGGTCGGCGAACTCCCCCTCGCCGTCGTGTAGTTGAACCGCCAGCTCGGCGGTGGACGGGCGCTCGGCGGGGTCCTTGGCCAGCGCGCGGGACAGGACCGGGAGGAGGGCGGCCGGGAGGCCGGTGAGGTCGGGCTCGCGGTAGCGCACGCGGTAGAGGAGGTCGGCGGGCTGGCCGTCGCCGAACGGGCCGCGGCCGGTGGCGGCGAAGACCAGGACCCCGGCGAGCGCGAAGACATCGCCGGCCGGGGTGTGCTCCTGCCCGGTGGCCTGCTCCGGTGACATGAACGCCGGGGTGCCGACCGGGGCGCCCGTACGGGTCAGCCGTTCGTCGCCGAGGGCGCGGGCGATACCGAAGTCGATGACCTTCGGGCCGTGTGCCGTGACCATGATGTTCGACGGCTTGAGGTCACGGTGCACGACGTCGGAGTGGTGGAGCTGGCCGAGTGCCGCGCACAGCGCCGCCCCCAGGGCACGCACCGACGCCTCGGGCAGCGGACCGGCGAGCTCCACCGCCTCGTCGAGCGGCGGGCCGAGCACGTACTCGGTGGCCATCCAGGGGGTTTCGGCGAGCGGATCGGCCTCGACGACCTGGGCGCCGTATTGGCCGCCGAGGACCCGGGCGGCATCGGCCTCCAGCCGGAACCGGGTGCGGAATTCGGTGGTGGTGGCGATCCGGGCGTGCATCGTCTTGAGCGCGACGGTCCGGCCGCCCGGGGAACGGGCCAGATAGACGGTGCCCATACCGCCGCTGCCCAGCCGGGCGAGCAGGCGGTAGCCGCCCAGGCCGGGCGGGTCGTCATGGGCGAGGGGAAACGGCATGGCGGGTCAGTCCTGTGGGGCGGGCGGAACCGGGAGGGTGGCGGCGAGCAGCCCGGCCGACTGACGGGCGAGCGCGGCGATGATCCGGCCGGGCAGCCGGCCGGGCCCGAGCAGCGCGGCGGCACGGCCGGCCGGCTCTGCGGAACGGAGGAGCACGGTGTCGGGGGACATCGGCCCGGAAGCCGGGGCGGGCGGCGCAGGCGCCGGCTCTGCGGAACGGAGAAGCACGGTGTCGGAGGACATCGGTCCGGAAGCCGGGGCGGGCGGCGCGGAGGCCGGTGCGGGCGACGCCGGTGCCGGGCCGCCCGCCTCGAGGAGATCGAGCAGTTCGGCGGGCCGCGGGCGGGCCGCCGGGTCCCGGGAGAGACAGGCCGTGACGACGGTCCGCAGGCCGGCCGGGAGCTCCTCCCGCTCCGGCACGGTGTGCCCGGTCGCGGCATAGGCGAGCGTCGCGCCGAGCGCGTAGACGTCGCCCGCCGGCTGCGGCCGCCCGCCCGTCGCCTCTTCCGGCGGCAGGCTGCCCGACTCCAGGCCGGGCAGCCCGGAGCGGGCCGCGCCGTCCCCGGCGGCGGCCCGTACCGCCCCGAAGCAGGTCAGCCGGGGCCCGTCGGCCGCCAGCAGCACAGCCGCGGGCGACACGCCGGCATGGGCCAGGCCCTGCCCGTGCCCGACGATCAGGGTCTCCACGAGGGCGGCGCCGAGGGCCCGTACGGTGCCCTCGGGCAGCGGGCCGCCGTGCACGGTGAGCGCGGCGGGCAGCGGGAGCGCGGGCACATACGGGCGGGCGTGCCAGGGCGCGTCACCGGGGGCGGCTACCTCGGTGGCCGGTGAGGACCAGGGGCCGAGCAGATAGCGCGAGGTCTCGGCCTCGGCCAGGAACCGGCCGGGGTCGGCGCCCGGCAGCGGCGCGCCGATCAGGACCGTACGGTCGCCGTCCGCGCTCCGTCCGATGAACCGCCGTTCCGGTACGGGTATGCCGGACGCTTCATCATCCAGCCCCCGTAACACCGTGTAGGGCCCGATGGCGCTCCCGCGCGCCCGGCCCCCCGCACCCGCGACAGATGCAGGCATGCACACCATCCCCCGTGTGTCTACGACATCGCCCGCAGAGCCTACCCGGGCGTGTCGCACGGCCCCGAGGGGAGTCGATCCGCCCCGGAACAAGGGGAGTTCGGGCCGGCCGGGGCCGCTCGGCCCGGTCGCCGTACGGGAGCGAGGGGGTCAGGCGGACGTGGGCGCCACCGGCGGTGCGCCGTTCGGGGTGTTTTCCGCGTTTCCGTGCGCATCCCCCGAAAAGCCCTCGCCGTACGCCATCAGCGTCAGCACCAGCAGCCCCAGCACGACCATCATCGCGAGGAACGCGACCCAGCCGACCAGGCCGACGGCGAAGGCGCCCAGCATGCCGTGCACCACCGCGCAGCTGATGAGGGCGATACGGGTGAAACCGCCGGGGGCGCGGTCGCGCAGGGCGCAGCGGACCAGGACGATTGCGCAGAACAGCAGGTAGAGGCCGAAGAGAATGCCCCCTACCCAGGAGCCGGTGGACATCGCGCGGGGCTGGAGTCCGGCCAGCGACATCTGCTGGCGGTCCACGACGATGCTCAGAATCCAGTTCAGCAGCACGATCCCGAACGCCTCCAGGATCAGTACCACCGCCGCGGCCAAGGCCACCGGCCGTCGCGCCACCCGCACCCCGTCCACCCACTTCCGCCGTTCGCCCAGCCCGATGCGCCATGTGGGCGCCTGTTGCCGCCGTGACCCCTGTTACCCATGGGTACCGGAAGACATCGGGCACGCTACTGGGGGTCCCCCCTGCTCGTGAAGAGTTCGGGGGAGGGTAATAACTGGGCAAGGGTTCTGCGCGGGCCGGTGTGGACGACTGCGGCGGGAGGCGACGGCGCGCCGACGGACGGAGTCGACCGCAAAGTTTCCTTCGCCCATTCGTAGGGACTCCACAAAGAATTGACGATCCGCTGGACGCCCGAAGTTCGAGACCTAAGCCACACCAGGACCCGAGCCGGAGCCCAGGAATCCGGGCCTACCCTGGGATACCAGGGGACTTAGGTTCCTCACTGGCGCCCCGAGCACACTCCGTGTGGGCAAGCTCACCCCAGGGAACGGGTCGGCACGCGGTGTCGCCAGTCCCTAAAATCGCGGCATCCAATAGATGCGGCGAAGCGCCAAGGAAGGACCCATCGTGCGCAAGGTGCTCATCGCCAACCGTGGCGAAATCGCTGTTCGCGTTGCCCGTGCTTGCCGGGACGCGGGGATCGGCAGCGTAGCCGTCTACGCCGACCCCGACCGGGACGCAGTGCACGTACGCGCGGCAGACGAGGCGTACGCCTTGGGCGGTGACACTCCTGCCACCAGTTACCTGGACATCGCCAAGGTCCTGGCGGCCGCCGCCGATTCGGGCGCGGACGCCATCCACCCCGGGTACGGCTTCCTGTCGGAGAACGCCGAGTTCGCGCAGGCCGTCCTGGACGCCGGGCTGACGTGGATCGGCCCGCCCCCGCAGGCCATCCGTGACCTCGGCGACAAGGTCGCCGCGCGGCACATCGCCCAGCGGGCCGGTGCGCCGCTGGTCGCCGGCACGCCCGACCCGGTCTCCGGCTCGGAGGAGGTCGTGGCCTTCGCCAAGGAGCACGGCCTGCCCATCGCGATCAAGGCGGCCTTCGGTGGCGGCGGCCGCGGCCTGAAGGTGGCCCGGACGCTCGAAGAGGTTCCGGAGCTGTACGACTCCGCGGTGCGCGAGGCGGTGGCCGCGTTCGGCCGCGGCGAGTGCTTCGTCGAGCGTTACCTGGACCGTCCGCGGCATGTCGAGACCCAGTGCCTGGCCGACAAGCACGGCAATGTGGTCGTGGTCTCGACCCGTGACTGCTCGCTCCAGCGCCGCCACCAGAAGCTGGTGGAGGAGGCCCCGGCCCCGTTCCTGACGCAGGAGCAGAACGCCGAGCTGTACCGCGCGTCCAAGGCCATCCTCAAGGAGGCCGGCTACGAGGGCGCCGGCACCTGCGAATTCCTGGTCGGCCAGGACGGCACGATCTCCTTCCTGGAGGTCAACACCCGCCTCCAGGTCGAGCACCCGGTCACCGAAGAGGTCACCGGCCTCGACCTGGTCCGGGAGATGTTCCGGATCGCCGACGGCGAGAAGCTCGGCTACGACGACCCGGCGGTCCGCGGCCACTCCTTCGAGTTCCGGATCAACGGCGAGGACCCGGGCCGCAACTTCCTCCCGGCCCCCGGCACGGTCACGCGGTTCGACGGGCCGTCCGGCCCCGGCGTCCGCCTGGACGCGGGTGTGGAGTCCGGCAGCGTCATCGGCCCGGCCTGGGACTCCCTGCTGGCCAAGCTGATCGTCACCGGCGCCACCCGTCAGCAGGCCCTCCAGCGTGCCGCGCGGGCGCTGGCGGAGTTCACCGTCGAGGGCATGGCCACCGCCATCCCCTTCCACCGCACGGTCGTCCAGGACCCGGCGTTCGCCCCCGAACTCACCGGTTCCGCCGACCCGTTCACGGTCCACACCCGCTGGATCGAGACCGAGTTCGTCAACGAGATCCCCCCGTTCGTCGCCCCCGGCGCGGACGAGGGCGAGGCCGACAGCCGCGAGACGGTGGTCGTCGAGGTCGGCGGCAAGCGCCTGGAGGTCTCGCTGCCGTCCTCGCTGGGCATGCCGCTGGCCCGGGCCGCGGTCGCCGGCGGTGCCAAGCCGAAGCGGAAGGCCGCCAAGAAGTCCGGCAGCGCCGCCTCCGGCGATGCGCTCGCCTCCCCGATGCAGGGCACCATCGTCAAGGTCGCCGTCGAGGAGGGCCAGCAGGTCACCGAGGGTGAGCTGGTCGTCGTCCTGGAGGCGATGAAGATGGAGCAGCCGCTCAACGCGCACCGCTCCGGCACCATCAAGGGCCTGACCGCCGAGGTCGGCGCGGCGCTCACGTCCGGCGCGGTGATCTGCGAGATCAAGGACTGACCGACGCCCGGCGGCATTCCGCCGGACGCATACGAGGGGCCCCCGCACACCGCCGGGGGCCCCTCGCGTCCGTACTGGGCACGCGTCCGTTCAGGGCCCCTACGAGTTCCCCACCACATCGTCCGGAAAGCTCAGCGACCTGCCCATCCATGCGAGCGCGGCGGGCAGTTCGCGTCGCCAGGTGGCGAAGTTGTGGCTGCCGTGTGGGAGGACGACGGATTCCGCCCGCATGGGCGGTTTGACGGCGGCGAGGAACTCCTTGGCCGCCGGATAGTTCTTCTCGCCGGTGCGGCTGGTGCCCACCAGGACGCTCACCCGGGGTGCGGGCAGATGCCGCAGACGCCACATCAGATCGTGCTCCTGGCGGCGGCGCACCCGGTCCCGTCCCTCCCCGAAGAGGTTGCCGGTCGTGGCGTCGTTGCTGACCCGGTAGTCGGGCGACAGGGCGGCCGCCGCGGTGTACGTGCGGTCGTGCCGCATGGCGAGCTGGAGGGCGCAGCTGCCACCCGAGGAGTACCCCAGCAGGCCCCAGGCGCCGGGGTCGTGGCCGACGCGGTAGTGCGACCGGAGCGCGTCCGGCACATCGCGGGCGAAGAACGTCTCGGCCTGCGGGCCGCCCGGCACATCGACGCACTGGGTGTCGCGGGGCGGGGCGATGGTGGGCCGCAGCATCACGATGACCGTCGGCTGCATCTTGCCGGCCCGGATCAGCCGCCCGGCGGTCTGCGGCAGCCGCAGATGCTGGCCCAGCAGGAAGGTGCCGCCGGGGTAGCCGCTGAGCGCCACGACGACGGGGAACCGCTGGCGGGCGTACCCCTGCTGGAAGTACTGCGGCGGCAGATAGACGTACGCCGGGTTCACCGCCCGGGTCCGCTTCCCGACGATCCGTACGGTCTCGACCTTCCCGGCCTGCTCCGGCGCCCCCTTCGGCAGCCCGTGCACCTTGTCCAGCCCCTCCGGCCCCGAGGGCTGCACCAGGCCCTTCGAGGGGTCGCCGACGGGCCCGGCCGCCCCCTGGTCGCCCCATTTGCCGACGGCGGCCGGGGCATCGTCGTACAGGCCGAGCAGCTCGTGCCACGACCCGTAGAACTGGAAGTTGGCGTTCACCACGAGGCCGAGCGCCGCCACGATGGCCAGCTGCGTCGCGACGATCGAGCCGAGCCGCCCCAGCAGCGCCCGCGGCCCGCGCCCGGCGAACCGCGGCCACAGCCAGAGCGTGAGGCCCACACAGACCACGGCGACCGCGATCATGGCGTACAACAGCGATCGGCTGGTCAGCCCCATGACGTTTTCCCCAGATGTCCCGCGCCGCGCCCGCCTCCCCGGCGGTTCGTCACGGCGTCCTCCCCGGGCCTCCGGAACACCCCGGAAGACCTCATTGCGCCTGGTTTGATGGCGCTTGCCGGCCCGGCGTTGCGGGGATGGCGAGGTGTTCGGCCGGGTGCCCACCGGGGGACGCCGGGACTTCATCCCAGGTCTGCCGGACGGCCACCGGGCGGGCGCGGCGGGACCGTCCCGGCCATACGGAGGGGCGGTCCGGAAAGCCTTGCCCGCCGCACCGGGACGACCGCCGAGGACGCAATGGCATCCTGGAGCCACCGGGCCGCAACCGGCCGGGTCGAGGGAGGACGGCGATGGCGACCGAGACGGCAGGGCAGCCGCAGACGAGGGGCCCCGCGGCGACCGCACCGGCGCGGACGCCTGACGTACGCCCCATGCGGGCCGATGCCCGCCGCAACTACGAGCGGCTGCTGACCGAGGCCCGTACGGCCTTCACCGAACACGGCACGGACACCTCACTGGAGGACATCGCCCGCCGCGCCGGCGTCGGTATCGGCACCCTCTACCGCCACTTCCCCAACCGGACCGCCCTGATGGGCGCGGTCTTCCAGGGAGAGGTGGACGCCCTGCTGGCGCACGCCAGGGAGCTGGCCGACGCGCCGCAGCCGTGCGCCGCGCTGGTCGAGTGGCTGCGCGCGATCATCACCCACGCCACCACCTACCGCGGGCTGTCCCGTGCGCTGATGACGGCATCGGCGGACGACAGCTCGGGCATGGCCCGGTGCAGCGTGCCGATGCGGGAGGCCGGCGGTGCACTGCTGACCCGGGCCCAGCAGGCCGGGGCCGTACGCCCGGATGTGAGCATCAGCGATCTGATGCAGCTGACCAACGGCATCGCGCTGGCCGCCGAGGAATCCCCGGACGACCCCCAGCTCGCCGACCGGCTGCTGACACTCACGCTGCGCGGGCTGAAAGCGGACCTCCACTGAACAGCGGTCCTCGGCGCCGGGCCGGCGCGCCACGGTGACGCGCCCCCGACATCCGCGCTCAGCGCCGCCGTGGTGCCAGATCGGCGACCCGGCCGCCGGCCGCCTCACTCAGGGACGGGGCCGAGCGGAGCTGTGGACCACCGGCCCCGCCGCCCGGCGGATGGCTGCGCCGCTGGCCCGGGAGCGGGACGTCCCGCCGGGGCCCTCTGCGGTCCCCCGGGCCGGCGTCCCGCCCCGGCTGCCCCGGCCCGTGGGCCACGCCCGAGCCGTTGGCGACGGCGATCTGGACGCCCTGATCGGCCAGCGCCTGGAGTTCCGTGGCGGCGCGGTCGTCATGGCCCGGCGGCTCGTCCGTGACCAGCCGCGTGATCACATCCGTGGGCACGGTCTGGAACATGGTGTCGGAGCCGAGCTTGGTGTGGTCGGCGAGCACCACCACCTCCCCCGCCGCCTGCACCAGCGCCCGGTCGACGCTGGCGGAGAGCATGTTGGACGTGGACAGGCCGCGCTCGGCGGTCAGCCCGCTGCCCGACAGGAAGGCGCGGGAGACCCGCAGACCCTGGAGGGACTGTTCGGCACCGCTGCCGACCAGCGCGTAGTTGGAGCCGCGCAGGGTGCCGCCGGTCATCACGACCTCGACGCGGTTGGCATGGGCCAACGCCTGGGCGACCAGCAGCGAGTTGGTGACGACGGTCAGGCCGGGGACCCGCGCGAGCCGGCGGGCCAGCTCCTGCGTGGTCGTTCCCGCGCCGACGACGATGGCCTCGCCCTCTTCGACGAAGCCGGCCGCGAGATCGGCGATGGCCGTCTTCTCCGCGGTCGCTAGATGGGATTTCTGTGGGAATCCTGATTCGCGGGTAAAGCCTCCCGGCAGGACCGCACCGCCGTGCCGGCGGTCGAGCAGTCCTTCTGCCTCCAGCGCCCGCACATCCCGCCGTACGGTTACTTCGGAGGTCTGGACGACGCGGGCGAGCTCCCGGAGCGATACGGCTCCATTGGCGCGCACCATTTCAAGGATCAATTGGCGACGTTCTGCAGCGAACACGAAACTGACAGTAACGCCAACGACCGTCTGTTTTCAGCAGGTTGCACCAATTAACGGAAGTTGTACGCACCGCGGAGCGTGACGTGGTATGCGGTGTGCATATGTCGTGCGGATGTCGAACTACCGGGCGGGACGAGCCGCTTGACCCCTGGTCAGTCGCCCTGCCGGGGCCCGCGGCGGCCGGGACCGGAGCAACCCGGTCCCGGTCCGATGCAGGGACGTTTCATCCCCAGAGCGCACGGCGGGCACAAACATTTGAATCGGCCGCCGCCCGCCCGGCACCCCCGGTTACTCGCTGGCGGCCTTGCGCGTGTGCAGCTGGCGGGCGACCTCGGCGATCGAACCGGACAGCGACGGATAGACCGTAAAGGCGTTGGCGATCTGCTCGACGGTCAGATTGTTGTCGACCGCGATCGAGATGGGATGGATCAGCTCACTGGCGCGCGGGGAGACGACCACACCGCCGACGACGATGCCCGTGCCGGGGCGGCACAAGAGCTTCACGAAGCCGTCGCGGATGCCCTGCATCTTGGCCCGCGGGTTGCGCAGCAGCGGAAGCTTGACGACCCGGGCGTCGATCCGGCCGCTGTCGACGTCGGCCTGGGAGTAACCGACGGTGGCGATCTCCGGGTCGGTGAAGACGTTGGCGGAGACCGTCTTGAGGTTCAGCGGGGTGACCGCGTCACCGAGGAAGTGGTACATCGCGATCCGGCCCTGCATCGCGGCGACGGACGCCAGCGCGAAGACGCCGGTGCAGTCGCCGGCCGCGTACACGCCCTGAGCGCTGGTGCGGGAGACCTTGTCGGTCCAGATGTGGCCGGAGTCCGTGAGCTTGACGCCGGCCGCTTCCAGGCCGATCCCCTCGGTGTTGGGGATGGAGCCGACCGCCATCAGGCAGTGCGTACCGGAGATCATGCGGCCGTCGGCCAGGGTGACCTCGACGCGGTCGCCGACCCGTTTGGCGGACTGGGCCCGGGAGCGCGACATGACGTTCATGCCACGGCGGCGGAAGACGTCCTCCAGGACGGCGGCGGCGTCCGGGTCCTCGCCCGGCAGCACGCGGTCGCGGGAGGAGACAAGGGTGACGCGGGAGCCGAGCGCCTGGTAGGCACCGGCGAACTCGGCGCCGGTGACACCGGAACCGACCACGATCAGCTCTTCGGGCAGCTCGTCGAGGTCGTAGACCTGCGTCCAGTTCAGGATCCGCTCGCCGTCGGGGAGCGCGTCCGGGATCTCGCGGGGGTGCGCGCCGGTGGCGATCAGCACCGCGTCCGCGATCAGCCCCTCCGAGGTGCCGTCGGCGGCGGTGACCGTCACCTTGCGGGAGCCGTCCGGCGCCTGGCCCGGCTCCAGCCGCCCGCGGCCGCGCATGACCCGGCCGCCGGCGCGGGTCACGGACGCGGTGATGTCATGCGACTGGGCGAGTGCGAGGCGCTTGACCCGTCGGTTGACCTTGCCGAGGTCGACGCCGACGACCCGGGCGGGCCGGTCCACGTACGGAGTGTCGTCCTCGACGATGATGCCGAGCTCCTCGTAGGAGGAGTCGAAGGTGGTCATCACCTCGGCCGTGGCGATCAGAGTCTTCGACGGCACGCAGTCGGTCAGCACCGACGCCCCGCCCAGACCGTCGCAGTCGACGACGGTCACCTCCGCGCCGAGAGAAGCCGCCACCAGGGCCGCTTCATATCCGCCGGGTCCGCCACCGATGATCACGATCCGAGTCACGTACTCCATTGTCCCGCACGCCCGTACGTCACTCTCGCCCGGGGGCGCCCTCCGCCCCTGACGGGCACCGGAGCGCGCTCCACCTGGGCTACCGTCCGAACCTCCGGTACCACGAGCCCGAAGGGCAACCTCCCGTACCCTCGGAACCATGTCGCTCTACGCCGCGTACGCCGGCAACCTCGACGCGCGGCTGATGTCCCGCCGCGCACCGCACTCGCCGCTGCGCGGCACCGGCTGGCTCAGCGGCTGGCGGCTCACCTTCGGCGGGGAGCAGATGGGCTGGGAGGGCGCGCTGGCGACGGTCGTCGAAGCGCCCGGCGCCCAGCTCTTCGTCGCGCTCTACGACATCGCGCCCATGGACGAGGAGTCCATGGACCGCTGGGAGGGCGTCGGCATGGACATCTACCGCCGGATGCGGGTGCGGGTGCACACCCTCGAAGGCGACGAGGCGGCGTGGATCTATGTCCTCAACGGCTATGAGGGCGGTCTGCCGTCGGCCCGCTATCTGGGCGAGATCGCGGATGCCGCGGAGTCGGCGGGTGCGCCGCACGACTATGTGATGGAGCTGCGCAAGCGGCCCTGCTGACGGGCGGCAACGCGCCGGCCGGGGCGGGCACGCCGCCGTACGGGTGCCGCGACGCGCCCGGGGACCCGCTTTTGGCAGATGCCACAACGATGCGATCCCAGCACCGTGAGCAGCGACATCTACGCGCGTAGGGGATTACCGGCTACCCTCGTCCGCGTGAACGCATCTGTTACTCCGGACATCGCGCGCGACCCCCAGGGTGCCGCCGCCGACGCCGCCGCCCGTCTGCGTGAGCTGACCGGCGCCGAGACCCATGACGTCGCCCTGGTGATGGGCTCCGGCTGGGCGCCGGCCGCCGAGGCCCTGGGCGCGCCCGAGCACGAATTCCCCGTCACCGAGCTGCCCGGCTTCCCGGCGCCGGCCGTCGCCGGACACGGCGGCAAGATCCGCTCGTACCAGGTCGGCGCGAAGCGGGCGCTGGTCTTCCTGGGCCGTACCCACTACTACGAAGGGCGCGGGGTCGCCGCGGTCGCGCACGGCGTCCGCACCGCCGCCGCGGCCGGCTGCAAGACCATCGTGCTCACCAACGGGTGCGGCGGTCTGCGCGAGGGCATGCGCCCCGGCCAGCCGGTCCTCATCAGCGACCACCTCAACCTGACCGCCACCTCCCCGATCGTCGGCGCGAACTTCGTCGACCTGACGGATCTGTACTCGCCGCGGCTGCGCGCGCTGTGCAAGGAGGTCGACCCGAGCCTGGAGGAGGGCGTCTACGCCCAGTTCCCCGGCCCGCACTACGAGACCCCGGCCGAGATCAAGATGATCCGGACCCTGGGCGCCGACCTGGTCGGAATGTCCACCGTCCTGGAGGCCATCGCCGCGCGCGAGGCCGGCGCCGAGGTGCTCGGGCTGTCGCTGGTGACGAACCTCGCCGCCGGCATGACGGGCGAGCCGCTCAACCACGAAGAGGTGCTTCAGGCCGGCCGCGACTCCGCGACCCGGATGGGCAGCCTGCTCGCCCAGGTGCTCGGCAAGCTCTGAGCCACCGCGGCGCCACGGCGCCGCGCCGGACGACGACGGCTGACGGCCACGGCGGGTGCCCCACCCGCCGGGCCGCCCCGTCCGCCGCACCGGTCCCGCCGGCTGCCCGCCGGTCCACCCCACCGCGCGGCGCGGCCCTCCCCCGCGCGCTGC
Source organism: Streptomyces sp. bgisy130 (assembly GCF_057708345.1). Classification (NCBI taxonomy): domain Bacteria; kingdom Bacillati; phylum Actinomycetota; class Actinomycetes; order Kitasatosporales; family Streptomycetaceae; genus Streptomyces; species Streptomyces sp. bgisy130. The sequence goes on along the minus strand of NZ_JBYISA010000003.1, from coordinate 416,983 downwards.
CATCCAGTGGCATTGGCCGGTTTCGCGGCTCCCCGTACCCGCGTACCGGGTATGCGTGACGAGCCGAGAGGGCCTGCCTGCTCAGCTGTCCTCAGCGCGCCCCCACCCGCATCCACCGTCAGGAGCATCACGTGGCTACCGATCCCGCGGAGCTGACCCACCGGGCCCAGGCATGGCTGGCCGAGGACCCCGACCCGGAGACCCGGGACGAGCTCGCCAAGATCATCGCGGCCGAGGACACCGACGAGCTGGCCGCCCGCTTCGCCGGCACCCTCCAGTTCGGCACCGCCGGGCTGCGCGGTGAACTGGGCGCGGGCCCGATGCGGATGAACCGCTCGGTGGTCATCCGGGCCGCGGCCGGCCTCGCCGCGTACCTCAAGGCACAGGGCAACGGCTCCGGCCTGGTGGTCATCGGCTACGACGCCCGCCACAAGAGCGCCGACTTCGCCCGTGACACGGCGGCCGTGATGGTCGGCGCGGGCCTGCGTGCCGCGGTGCTGCCGCGCCCGCTGCCCACTCCGGTCCTGGCCTTCGCGATAAGGCACCTCGGCGCGGTGGCCGGGGTCGAGGTCACCGCCAGCCACAACCCGCCGCGCGACAACGGCTACAAGGTCTACCTGGGCGACGGCTCCCAGATCGTGCCGCCCGCGGACGGCGAGATCGCCGCCGAGATCGACGCGGTCCGCTCGCTGGCCGACGTCCCGCGCCCGGAGGCCGGCTGGGAAACCCTCGACGAGACGGTCCTGGACGCCTATCTGGCGCGTACGGACGCGGTGCTGACACCCGGCTCCCCCCGGGACACAAAGGTCGTTTACACGCCCATGCACGGCGTCGGCCGGGACACCCTCGTCGCCGCCTTCGCCCGGGCCGGATTCCCGGCGCCGACGGTCGTCGCGGAACAGGCCGAGCCGGACCCGGACTTCCCGACGGTCGCCTTCCCCAACCCGGAGGAGCCGGGCGCGATGGACCTCGCGTTCGCCACCGCCCGTGGCGCTTCCGGCGTCGACATCGTGATCGCCAACGACCCCGACGCGGACCGCTGCGCCGTCGCCGTCCCCGCCCCCGGCACGCCGGACGGCTGGCGGATGCTGCGCGGCGACGAGGTCGGCGCGCTGCTCGCCGCCCACCTGGTGCGCAAGCGGGCGGCCGGCACGTTCGCGACGACCATCGTCTCCTCCCAGCTGCTGTCCCGTATCGCGGCCGCCGCCTCGCTCCCGTACGAGGAGACGCTGACCGGCTTCAAGTGGCTGGCCCGGGTGGACGGTCTGCGGTACGCGTTCGAGGAGGCGCTCGGCTACTGCGTCGATCCGGCGGGCGTCCGCGACAAGGACGGCATCACCGCGGCCCTGCTGATCACCGAGCTGGCCGCGGAACTCAAGCAGTCCGGGCGCACCCTCGGCGACCTCCTCGACGACCTCGCGCTGGAACACGGACTGCACGCCACCGACCAGCTCTCGGTCCGCGTCGAGGACCTGTCGCTGATCGCCGACGCCATGCGCAGGCTGCGCGAGCAGCCGCCGACCGCGCTGGCCGGCCTGACCGTGACCCGCGCCGACGATCTGAACCGGGGCACGGAGACGCTGCCGCCGACCGACGGGCTGCGCTACTACCTGTCCGGTTCGCCGGCGGCCGGGATCGAGGCCGCCCGCGTGGTGGTCCGCCCGAGCGGCACCGAGCCCAAGCTCAAGTGCTACCTGGAGGTCGTGGTCCCGGTTCCCTCCCCCCAGGCCCTGCCCGAGGCCCGCACGAAGGCCACGACGGCGCTGGCGTCCATCAAGCGGGATCTGGGGGAGGCGGCGGGGATCTGACCCCTCCCGTACCCGCCCACCCCCCGAAGGGGGGTGGGCGGCGGGGAAACAACAACACCGGGGTGGGCGGCGGGGAAACAACCCTGGGGCGCGCCGCCAGATCGCGCTCAGATACGCCCGGGACCGCCCTGAGGTGCGCGCCCGGACCGTCCTGGGCACGCCCCCAGATCGCCGGAGCGCCCCCAAACCCCGCCCCCTTGAGCCCAGGGCGGCTACAGCTGGGGCCCGATGGCGCCTACAGCGCCACCATCACCGCCAGCCCCACCGCCCCCACCACCAACGGCACCAGCACTGCGTACGACCACCGCACCACCGGCTCGCCCTGGGCGCTCTCGCGGTGGGCGGCGCGCTCCTTGATCTCGCGCAGTTCGTCGAGGGTCTGGTCGGCCATGGCGCGCGGCACCGGGCCGGCGTCCGCGTCGAGCCCGAACCGGGGCCGGGGCGCGGCGCCCCGCGCCGCCTGGCGGCTGACCTTCTTGCGCTGCCGCAGCGAGACCGGGACGGCCCACAGCTGGTACTTGCCGCCGCTGGTGAACACCTCGGCGGAGAACGCCGCCCGCAGGTCCTCCACCGCGCTCCACGGCAGCGTGATCGTACGGAACGGGTTACGCACCGTCAGCCGGTCGTCGCCCGCCCTGACCAGCGGCCGCAGGGTGAAGGCGACCACCAGCGGCACCCCGAGGAGCAGCGCGAACAGCGCGGTCAGCTTGGTGTGCAGATCGCCCCGCAGCAGTGCGTCGCCGCCGAGCCAGAGTCCGAGCAGGAGGAGCAGCGCGCCGCCGGCGAGGGCCGCGGGCGAGCGGTAGCTGCGCTCCGCGTACTGCTGCTGGGGCGGGGAGGTCCGGTCCTGGCTCGTCATGGGGCCGATTCTGCCTGACCGTCCGGATGCCGGACATTGCGTTACGGCATCATTCGGGCGCGCACCGTGGGCAGGTCCGGGCCCCGGTTGCGGGCCTCATCCGGCGCCCCCACCGGGCACGTTGCCCGAATTCGGCCCCGCCCGCCCGGCCGGATTCGGACGGCTGAAGGGGATGACATGGTGCTACGCGCGTAGATATGCTCCCCTCGTGACCATGCCCATCACTGTTCCCGCATACGGCAAGGAAGCCGCGGGGCGTCTGGCGTCAATGGCGGACGTGACCGCCGACGACGGTGCGCTGCGCCGCTTCCTCCACGGCCTCCCGGGCGTCGACGCGGTCGGCCTCGAGGCCCGCGCCGCCACCCTCGGCACCCGCTCGATCAAGACGACGGCGAAGGCGTACGCCATCGATCTCGCCATCTCGATGATCGACCTGACGACCCTCGAAGGCGCGGACACCCCGGGCAAGGTCCGGGCGCTGTGCGCCAAGGGCGTCCACCCCGACCCCACCGACCGCACCAGCCCCAAGGTCGCGGCGATCTGTGTCTACCCGGACATGGTCGCGACGGCAAAGGAGGCGCTCGGCGACTCCGGCATCCATGTCGCGTCCGTCGCCACCGCCTTCCCCGCGGGCCGCGCCGCGCTGCCGGTCAAGCTCGCCGACACCCGGGACGCGGTCGCGGCCGGCGCCGACGAGATCGACATGGTGATCGACCGGGGCGCCTTCCTCTCCGGCCGTTACATGGACGTCTTCGAGGAGATCAAGGCCGTCAAGGAGGCGTGCGCGCGGCCCGACGGCAGCGCGGCGCACCTCAAGGTCATCTTCGAGACCGGTGAGCTCCAGACGTACGACAACGTGCGCCGGGTCTCCTGGCTGGCGATGCTCGCGGGCGCCGACTTCATCAAGACCTCGACCGGCAAGGTCGCCGTCAACGCCACCCCGCCGGTCACCCTCCTCATGCTGGAGGCGGTCCGGGACTTCCACGCCGCGACCGGTGTCCAGGTGGGCGTGAAGCCGGCCGGCGGCATCCGGACGACCAAGGACGCGATCAAGTACCTGGTCATGGTCAACGAGACGCTCGGCGAGCCCTGGCTGACCGCCGACTGGTTCCGCTTCGGCGCCTCCAGCCTCCTGAACGACCTGCTGATGCAGCGCCAGAAGCTCAGCACCGGCCGCTACTCCGGCCCCGACTACGTCACGGTGGACTGAGGCTCCCATGACCTTCGATTACGCACCCGCACCCGAGTCCCGGGCGGTCGTCGACATCGCGCCGTCCTACGGACTGTTCATCGACGGCGAGTTCGCCCCGGCCTCCGACGGCAAGGTCTTCAAGACCGTCTCCCCGTCGACCGAGGAGGTCCTCTCCGAGGTCGCCCAGGCCACCGGCGACGACGTCGACCGCGCCGTGACGGCCGCCCGCAAGGCCTTCGAGAAGTGGTCCGCGCTGCCCGGCGCCGAGCGCGCCAAGTACCTCTTCCGGATCGCCCGGCTCCTCCAGGAGCGCTCGCGCGAGCTGGCCGTGCTGGAGTCGCTGGACAACGGCAAGCCGATCCGCGAGTCCCGGGACGCCGATCTGCCGCTGGTCGCCGCGCACTTCTTCTACTACGCGGGCTGGGCCGACAAACTCGACCACGCGGGCTACGGCGCGAACCCCCGCCCCCTGGGCGTCGCCGGCCAGGTCATCCCCTGGAACTTCCCCCTCCTCATGCTCGCGTGGAAGATCGCCCCGGCGCTGGCGACCGGCAACACGGTCGTCCTCAAGCCCGCCGAGACGACCCCGCTGTCCGCGCTGTTCTTCGCGGACATCTGCCGCCAGGCGGGCCTGCCGAAGGGTGTCGTCAACATCCTGACGGGAGACGGGTCCACGGGCGCCGCGCTGGTCGCGCACCCGGACGTCAACAAGGTCGCCTTCACGGGCTCCACCGAGGTCGGCAAGGCCATCGCCCGTACGGTGGCCGGCACGGACAAGAAGGTGACCCTGGAGCTGGGCGGCAAGGCGGCGAACATCGTCTTCGACGACGCCCCGCTCGACCAGGCCGTCGAGGGCATCGTCAACGGCATCTTCTTCAACCAGGGGCATGTGTGCTGCGCCGGCTCCCGCCTCCTGGTCCAGGAATCCGTCCAGGACGAGCTGCTGGACGCTCTCAAGCGGCGCATGCAGACCCTGCGGGTGGGTGACCCGCTCGACAAGAACACCGACATCGGCGCCATCAACTCCGCCGAGCAGCTGGCCCGGATCACCGCGCTGGCCGACGCGGGCGAGGCGGAGGGCGCCGAGCGCTGGTCGCCGTCCTGTGAACTCCCCTCCGCCGGCTACTGGTTCGCCCCGACGCTGTTCACCGGCGTCACCCAGGCGCACCGCATCGCCCGCGAGGAGATCTTCGGCCCGGTGCTGTCCGTGCTGACCTTCCGCACCCCGGCCGAGGCCGTGGAGAAGGCCAACAACACCCCCTACGGTCTCTCCGCCGGCATCTGGACGGAGAAGGGCTCGCGGATGCTGTGGATGGCGAACAAGCTCCGCGCGGGCGTCATCTGGTCCAACACGTTCAACAAGTTCGACCCGGCCTCGCCCTTCGGCGGCTACCAGGAGTCGGGCTACGGCCGCGAGGGCGGCCGGCACGGTCTGGAGGCGTACCTCAATGTCTGAGCTGACTGGCCGACTCTCCGTCTTCAAGACCTACAAGCTGTACGTCGGGGGCAAGTTCCCCCGGTCCGAGAGCGGGCGGGTGTACGAGGTGACCGACTCCAAGGGCACATGGCTCGCCAACGCCCCGCTGGCCTCCCGTAAGGACGCCCGGGACGCGGTGGTCGCCGCCCGTAAGGCCGTCGGCGGCTGGTCCGGCGCCACGGCCTACAACCGCGGCCAGATCCTCTACCGCATCGCCGAGATGCTGGAGGGCCGGCGCGACCAGTTCACCGCCGAGGTCGCCGCGGCCGAGGGGCTGTCGAAGGCGAAGGCCGCGGCCCAGGTGGACGCCGCGATCGACCGCTGGGTCTGGTACGCGGGCTGGTCCGACAAGGTCGCCCAGATCGCCGGCGGCACCAACCCGGTGGCCGGCCCGTTCTTCAACGTCTCGGCCCCCGAGCCGACCGGTGTGGTCGCGGTCCTGGCCCCGCAGGAGTCGTCGTTCCTCGGCCTGGTCTCGGTGATCGCCCCGGCGATCGTCACCGGCAACACGGTGGTCGTGGCGGCCGCCGAGAACGCCCCGCTGCCCGCCCTTTCCCTGGCCGAGGTGCTCGCCACCTCCGACCTCCCGGGCGGCGTGGTCAACATCCTCTCCGGCCGCACCGCGGAACTGTCCGCCCCGCTCGCCGCCCACCAGGACGTCAACGCCCTCGATCTCGCGGGCGCGGACGACGAGCTGGCAACGGCCCTGGAAAAGGCCGCGGCCGACAACCTCAAGCGCGTCCTGCGCCCGGCACCGGTCAACTGGACCGCCGACCCCGGCACCGCCCGTCTGCTGACCTTCCTGGAGACGAAGACGGTCTGGCATCCCATGGGGGTCTAGGACTGCTGCGACGCCGTTCAGGGCTGCTGCGGCGTCCGGACGGCGTCCGCGGAACGACGGTGCGGGGTCTCGCCCATGGGACGGGGCCCCGCACTGTTGTGGTGTACCGGACAGGGAAGATGAGGGCGTGAAACCTGATCACGTCACCCCCTGCCGCCAGTTCCTGCACCCCGGTGAGGTGTTGTGGGAGGCCAGGCAATACACCGAGTACCCCGATCTGCCGCTGGTGCCCGCCGAGCTGCGGGCACCCCGGCAACGGTCGGCGCGCAAGAAGGGGATCTTGGGGGCGCTGAGCGAGGTGCTCGACAAGGCGTCGCGGCCGCCCAGCGGTACGGCCGGCCGCCGGCCCGGCGGCCGGCTGCTGGACAACCGGCTGGTCAACAACCCGGTGACGCGCGCGGTCGGCACGGTCGCGGAAAACCTCGACGAGGCCCGGGAGAACATCGAGGACGCCGTCGACGACGCCGTGAACCGTGCCCTGTTCGGCAGGACCATGGAGGGCGACTGGGCGAGCATGGCCGGCCGGTTCCTCGTTCAGGTCACCAACGCGGGCGGCTCACCGCGGCACCAGGCGCTCACCGACCGCCGGCTGTTCGTGCTGACGGACCATGCCTCGGGGTGGCGGGAGCGCCCGCCGGAGCTGGAGGTCGCCGCCCAGATACAGCTGTCGAACATCGCGGAACTGCGGCCCAGGCCGCGCACGGTGTTCCCCCGCGGCCGCTTCGACCTGGTCTTCGTCGACGGCTCGTGGCTGGCGTTGTGCTGTTCGTTCCAGGAGGACATGGAAGCGATGGTCGGGGCCTTCCGGAGGCGCTGATCCCGGGCCTGCCCAGGCTCCTTCGACCACCGCGGCTCCTGCGGCGGGCGCGCGGTCCGGGCCGTGGAAGCCGCCGGGGCAGCGCCCACCGCACCGGACCGCGGCCCGGCCGCGACCGCTCACCCCGGCAGCACCCTCGTCACCGTTCCCACCAGCGGCAGGTCCTTGAGCGCGGCGCCGTTCGACAGTGCGCCGGTCAGCAACGAGGTGCCCACCGGCTTGAAGTCGGCGATCTGGGTGCTCACCGCGTTGGCGAGCGGGTCGACGGAAGTGTTGGCCAGCGGGTCCAACTGGAGGTTCTTGACCGGGCCGAGGCCGCCGGCCGCGGAGTGCAGCAGTGCGCCGGTCAGTCCGGAGGCCGCGGCACCGGTGTCGGTGGCGAGGTCCGAGGCGGCCGGCGCCGCGCTCGCCGTGGCCGCACCGCCCGCCGCGAGCGCCGCACCGGCGGCGGAGATCACCAGTCCCGCCCGCAGCAAGGCGCGCGGAACGCGGCTGGGCTTGGGACGCGCATGGGAGGGCATGTGCCACCTGCCTGTGGATCGAAGGGGTTCGAAGTGCTGTGCGAGCCAGAGCATTCGGGTAATCAATTGACTGCGTAGCGTAGTTGAGGGGCGGGAGTCGATCCACCTCGCGCGCCAGGGGTACCCCACACGGCGCAATACGCGACAATGGGTGCCCGTGAGCTCCCACACCACCACCCGGCCGCCCGCCGCCCGGCCCCCCGCTGCCCGGGTCGTTCTGCTGACCGGCCCCTCGGGTTCCGGCAAGACGTCCCTGGCCGCCCGCAGCGGCCTCCCCGTCCTCAACCTCGACGACTTCTACAAGGAGGGGACGGACCCGACACTGCCGCAACTGCCCGACGGCGGCGGCGCCGACTGGGACGCGCCGCTGTCCTGGGACGCCGGCGCCGCCCTCGCGGCCATCGACGCGCTGTGCCGTACGGGGCGGGCCGACGTTCCGGTGTACGACATCGCGAGCAGCGCCCGGGTCGGCGCGTCGGGGCTCGACCTCGGCGGCGCCCCGCTGTTCATCGCGGAGGGCATCTTCGCGGCCGAGGTCATCGCGGACTGCCGGGCCGCGGGGCTGCTGGCCGACGCGCTGTGTCTGCGCGGCCGCCCCACCACCACCTTCCGCCGGCGGCTGGCGCGGGATCTGCGCGAGGGCCGCAAGTCCGCCCCGTATCTCGTCCGCCGCGGCCTGCGGCTGCTGCGCGCCGAGCGGTCGGTCGTCGCCCGGCACACCGCTCTGGGCGCGCACGCCTGCGCCAAGCCGGAGGCGCTGGCCCGTATATCGGCCGCGGGGACGCCGGACGCGGTGGGTGCGGCCGTCCGTTCCTGATGGGCGGGGCCGGGGCCGCGACGGCAGCTGCGCGCACACCCGGAGCAGACACGAAGATGCGGGCTCGGACAGACCCCCCGGCCGTCCGAACCCGCTCTTCTCCCCTGCTCCCCCGTACTTCCCCCGTATCCCCCGATACGCCCGGCCTCCGCGGATCACTCCGCTTCGGCCGGTTCCCCCATATCCCCGTTCCCCCCTCGGGCGTTCCCCCTGCCCCCCCCGGGCTCCCCCCTCGGTCCTCAGGCCACCAGCTCGCCGAAGGACTCCTCCTCGTCACGGCCGAAGCTGAGGACCTCGTCCTCACGCAGCCGGCGCAGGGCGCGCCAGATGCTCGACTTCACCGTGCCGACACTGATGTTGAGAATGTCCGCGATCTCCGGGTCCGTACGGCCCTCGTAGTAGCGCAGCACCAGCATCGTGCGCTGCGTCTCGGGCAGCCGGACCAGCGCCTGCCACAGCACGGCGCGCAGCTCGGTGCCGCGCATCGCGTCCACGTCACCGGCCGTCTCCGGCAGCTCCTCGGTCGGGTACTCGTTGAGCTTGCGCCGGCGCCAGGCGCTGATGTGCAGATTGGTCATGGTGCGGCGCAGATAGCCGCCGAGCGCCGCCTTGTCACTGATCCGGTCCCACGCCCGGTAGGTCGAGAACAGCGCGCTCTGGAGCAGGTCCTCGGCCTCGTAGCGGTCGCCGGTCAGGTGGTAGGCGGTGGCGTACAGGGAGGCGCGGCGCTCCTGGACGTAGGCGGTGAAGGCCGCTTCGGCCTCGGCCGCCTCCGACGCGGAACGCCGTTCCCCCGTGGCCTCCCCGTACTCCGCTCCCCCGGTGTTTCCCCCGTTTTCTCCCCCGTGGGCGGCCTTGCCCCCGTGCCCCGGGTTGATTTCCACCGTCATGGCGTCGATGGCCACCATGAAGGGCGGCCGCTGACGCCCGGTGCTGCGCGTGCAGCCCCGTACGGCACCGGACTTCTCGCCGGTCCGGACGACATCGTGGAGTCGCGTGATAACTGCGCTGGAAGTGCTGCCGTGCAGTGTGTTCATCTCGCGCCCCCCGTCGTAGAGCCAGCTCGTTCGGTGTGTACCGGGTTGTTGATCTCTCCCGGTGCCCAAAAGACTGCCAAGCCAGTTTCATCGCGTTGTCCGCCGACTGTCACAGGCCTGTCACAGGGCTCTGGGCGGCGCGTCGCGGGGGCCCACGCGCGTGGGCCTTGTGTACGAGAGCGCCACTGGTCGATGTCCCGGCGTCCCATGGGCCAGAATGGCTGACGTGCCTTTCCTGTTGCTGATCGAGGACGACGACGCCATCCGCACGGCCCTCGAACTCTCGCTGTCCCGCCAGGGTCACCGTGTGGTGACCGCGGCGACGGGCGAGGACGGCCTGAAGCTGCTGCGTGAGCAGCGCCCGGACCTGATCGTGCTGGATGTGATGCTGCCGGGCATCGACGGTTTCGAGGTGTGCCGGCGGATCAGGCGTACGGACCAGCTGCCCATCATCCTGCTCACCGCGCGTAACGACGACATCGACGTCGTGGTGGGGCTGGAGTCCGGCGCCGACGACTATGTCGTCAAACCGGTCCAGGGGCGGGTGCTGGACGCCCGGATCCGGGCCGTGCTGCGCCGCGGCGAGCGGGAGTCCAGTGATTCGGCGACGTTCGGCTCGCTGGTGATCGACCGGTCGGCGATGACGGTCACCAAGAACGGCGAGGATCTGCAACTGACACCGACCGAGCTGCGGTTGCTGCTGGAGCTGAGCCGCCGGCCCGGTCAGGCGCTGTCCCGCCAGCAATTGTTGCGACTGGTGTGGGAGCACGACTACCTGGGCGACTCGCGCCTGGTGGACGCGTGTGTGCAGCGGCTGCGGGCGAAGGTGGAGGACGTGCCGTCCTCGCCGACCCTGATCCGTACGGTCCGTGGCGTCGGCTACCGGCTGGATTCGCCGCAGTGAGGGAACGTTCCGCGGGCGCTATGACGGACGACAGCACGGACGGCGGCGCGGGCGCCGGGGCCGGGAACGCGTCCGGGCCCGCGGCGCCCCGGCGGACGCAGCGGGTGCTGCGGGGGCTGCGCCGGGCATCGGGGCTGCTGCGCTGGACCAGTCTGCGGCTGCGGCTGGTCGTGGTCTTCGGGCTGGTGGCGCTGACGGCGGCGGTCTCGGCGTCGGGCATCGCGTACTGGCTCAACCGCAACACCGTTCTGGAGCGCACCCAGAACGCCGTCCTCAACGACTTCCGCAAGTCGCTGGAGGACAGTACGCGGTCGCTGCCGCTGCGGCCGCGGTGTGCCGAACTCCAGGACGCGGCGCGGCAGATGGCGGCCGGGCCGCAGGACTACACGGTGCTGCTGATCGGCGTCGACCGCGAGGGCAAGGCGTGCGCGGCCACCACCAACAAGAATCTGCTGACGCTCGACAGCGTGCCCCTGTCGCTGCGTACCGCGGTCGACGAGGTGCGCACGGTCGACGAGTCCAATCGCTACGCGCACCACCTGTACTGGCAGCGCAAGGAGGTCGGGGACGCCCCCTATCTCGTCGCCGGGGCGAAGGTGATCGGCGGCGGGCCCACCGGCTACATGATGAAGTCGCTGGCCGCCGAGCGGCAGGACCTCAACTCGCTGGCCTGGTCGCTGGGGATCGCGACGGCGCTCGCGCTGGTCGGCTCGGCGCTGCTGGCGCAGGCCGCGGCGACCACCGTGCTGCGGCCCGTACAGCGGCTGGGTCATGCCGCGCGGCAGCTGGGCGAGGGGCGGCTGGACACCCGGCTGCGGGTGACCGGCACGGACGAACTGGCCGATCTGTCCCGGACGTTCAACCGGACGGCGGAGCGTCTGGAGCACCGGGTCGAGGAGCTGAGCGGGCGGGAGGCGGCGTCCCGGCGGTTCGTCGCCGATATGTCGCACGAGCTGCGGACGCCGCTGACCGCGATCACCGCGGTCTCCGAGGTGCTGGAGGAGGAGGCGGACTCCCTCGATCCGATGATCGCGCCGGCGGTGCAGCTGGTGGTCAGCGAGACCCGGCGGCTGAACGATCTCGTGGAGAACCTGATGGAGGTCACCCGCTTCGACGCGGGGACGGCCCGGCTGGTGCTGGACGATGTCGATGTCGCGGACCAGGTGACCGCCTGTGTCGACGCCCGGGCCTGGCTGGACGCGGTCGAGCTGGACGCGGACCGCGGCATCGTGGCCCGTCTGGACCCACGGCGGCTCGATGTGATCCTGGCGAATCTGATCGGCAACGCCCTCAAGCACGGCGGCTCGCCGGTGCGGGTCTCGGTGCACACCGAGGAGGTGCCGGGTGACGGCGCGGGCGGCAGGACGGGCAGCACGGCGGTGACCGGCGGTCCCGCCGCGCCCCATGCGCCCGGCGGCCCGGAAGCCGGTACGGAGCACGAGGGTCCGGAGCGGTCCGGGCCGGAGCCGGACGAGGGGCGGCCCGGGGGCGGCGAGCTGGTGATCCGCGTACGGGATCACGGCCCCGGCATCCCGGAAGAAGTCCTTCCGCATGTCTTCGACCGCTTCTACAAGGCGAGCGCGTCCCGGCCGCGGTCGGAGGGCAGCGGTTTGGGCCTGTCGATCGCGCTGGAGAACGCACATATCCACGGCGGGGAGATCACCGCGGCCAACCTCCCCGAGGGCGGCGCGGTCTTCACGCTGCGGCTGCCGATGGACGCCACACCGCTGACGGACGGCGAGCGCAGGGACCGCGGCACGTCCCGCGGGGCCGACGAGGGCACGGAGGACGGGCGATGACGCCGATCAGGCGGACGGGGCGGCGCGCCGCCGCCGTGGCGGCGCTCACGCTCGCCGCCGCGGGCTGCGGCATCCGGGGCACGTCGGTACCGGTCGACGCGGGGGGCGCGCCCTCGCGGGTGAGCTGCAAGGCCCCGGCGAGCGAGCCGGCGCCGAACCCGCCCGGCCGGTCCCAGGCCACCGTCTATCTGGTGTGCGGTTCGGCGCTGGCCCAGGTGGAGCGGGCGGTTTCGCTGCCCAAGGGCCAGGCGGACACCGATCCCCGGCTGCCGACCGCCCGTGCGCTGCTGAAGGAGCTCCAGCGGCAGCCGTCGTCCGACGAGGACCGGGCCGGCTTCAGCACCGCGCTCCCCCAGGACCTGAAGGTCACGGCGCCGCGCGCGGGCGATCCCGCGGACACCCTGCGGCTGAGCATCCGGCCGGAGGATCTGCCGTCGTTCGCCCTGGCGCAGCTGGTGTGCACCTACGGCGCGAGCCCGGCGCTGGGCAAGCAGCACGCGGCCGTGCTCGGCGGACCGGGCGACACCACCGCGCACCGCTACGACTGCTCGGCGGATGTGCTGGCCAATCCGGATATAGCGGAGAACGCCGGGTGGGGCGACCCGTTGGCGGAAGAGGACTGACCCGGCGGAGCAAGCCGGGCCCAATTGGGCGGAACCGCAGCCACCGCCGGTCGCGTCCTGGCCTGTGTGCAGCGTCATGGCCCCGGCACCACCGCCGTTCCCCGTATGCGCGTCACCGGACTTCTCCTCCTTGTGGCGCATCTGCTGATCGTCGCCTCGCTGACGTTGCGTCCCCGCGCGGTGACCTGGGTGTCCGCGGCGAATCTCGAACCGCTGGCGACGATCCGTGCCGAGCTGACGCACGGCCCGTCGTGGGACGCCGTCCAGCATCTGGGCGGCTCGGTGCTGCTGCTGGCGCCGCTGGGCGTGCTGCTGCCGCTCTCGGCTGGCCGGCTGAACGTTTCTCCGCTGGTGTCGCTGACCCGCACGGTGTTCGCCGGCGCGATGATCTCGCTGGCCATCGAGCTGCTCCAGTCAGGGGTACCCGGCCGGGTCCCGGACATCGATGCGGTGCTGCTCGGCTCCCTGGGTGTGGCCCTGGCGCACCTGGCGGTCGTCCCCGCGGCCCGGCGCCGGCTGCGTCGCCGGTACGGGGATCTCGGGGAGGTAACCCCGAGGATTCCCAGGGTTGAGCTGGCCCCGCAGGCTGATGTTCTCTCCGGCAGCCGGACCTACCTTTGAGACATCGGGGCAAACGTCCCACCGAGTCGCAAAGGAGCCGCCGTCATGGCCGCCGCACTGGTCCGCCCCAGCAACGACCGAATGATCGCCGGAGTGTGCGCGGGCCTGGCCCGTCGCTTCGGAACGACGCCGAAGACGATGCGGGTGCTGTTCGTGGTGTCGTGTCTGCTGCCCGGCCCGCAGTTCCTGGTCTACCTGGCACTGTGGATACTCCTCCCCTCCGAGGGGAAGCCCGCCACCGGCGCCGCCGCCTGGTGACCCGGCCGGCAGGCACCGCCGCCTGGTGACCTCGCCGGCTGCCCGTCCACCCGGCCCAGGGCCCGGTCCGGCGCGCCGCCGCCCGGTTCCGTTCCCTGACCGCACATGACGATGCCCCGGCCGTACGCACAAGGGCGTTCGGCCGGGGCACGGCGCAGAAGGTGTCCCTAGGGGACGAGCCGCGTGGTGGGATCAGCCACCCAGGGGGAGGGTCTTGGTGACGGCGCCGGTCGGCAGGCCGCCCAGCAGCTTGTTGCCCTGGGAGTTGAGCTTGGTCTTGACGTCGTTACCGGCCGGCTTGGACTTGGTGAGCCCGGAGACGGTCTTGGTGGCGTCCTTCACCGGCAGGCTCTTCAGCACCCCGGCGGTGTCCACCGACGGGGCCGCGCTGGCGACGCCCGCGGCGGTGACGACAAAGGCGGCACCGAGCGCGACGGTACCGAGAGTCTTGATGGTTCCCTGCTTCATCGAAATTACGTCCTCGTGATGGGGGCTTGACCGGCAAATCAACCTACTGAGGCGGCAACCGGCGCCGCAAACAGCCACGACGAAAGAAAAAACGGCCGGTGGACATTCCACCGGCCGTTGCGCTATAGGCTCGCGCCAGCCCTCACGAAGAGTCAGAATCACTGTTCACAGCGGGCGTTGTGGACGCCGGACGGAACAGCCATTCGGCCCGGAGTTCCGCGTAACCGGGCTTGATGACGTCATTGATCATGGCCAGACGTTCATCGAAAGGAATGAACGCTGATTTCATCGCATTGACTGTAAACCACTGCATGTCATCGAGCGTGTATCGAAATGTCTTGACCAGGTGCTCGAATTCCTGCGTCATGGTCGTGTGGCTCATCAGCCGGTTGTCGGTGTTGACCGTGAGCCGGAACTGGAGCCGGCGCAGCAGGCCGATGGGGTGCTCGGCGTAGGAGGGGGCGGCGCCGGTCTGGAGGTTGGAGGTCGGGCACATCTCCAGCGGGATGCGCTTGTCCCGTACGTACGAGGCGAGGCGGCCGAGCTTGACCGAGCCGTCGTCGGCGACCTCGATGTCGTCGATGATCCGGACGCCGTGGCCGAGGCGGTCGGCGCCGCACCACTGGAGGGCCTGCCAGATCGACGGCAGACCGAAGGCCTCACCGGCGTGGATGGTGAAGTGGTTGTTCTCCCGCTTGAGGTACTCGAACGCGTCGAGGTGGCGGGTGGGCGGGTAGCCGGCCTCGGCGCCCGCGATGTCGAAGCCGACGACGCCGGTGTCCCGGTAGCGGTTGGCGAGTTCGGCGATCTCCAGGGCGCGGGCGGCGTGCCGCATGGCGGTCAGCAGCGCACCGACGCGGATGCGGTGGCCGTTCTCGCGGGCCCGCCGCTCGCCCTCGCGGAAGCCCTCGTTGACCGCCTCGACGACCTCTTCGAGGGTCAGCCCCTGCTCCAGGTGCTGCTCGGGCGCGTACCTGACCTCGGCGTAGACCACACCGTCGGCGGCCAGGTCCTCGGCGCATTCGGCGGCCACCCGGGCCAGGGCGTCGCGGGTCTGCATGACGGCGCAGGTGTGGGCGAAGGTCTCCAGGTAGCGCTCCAGCGAGCCGGAGTCACAGGCCTCCCGGAACCAGACCCCGAGCTTTTCCGGGTCGGTCTCGGGCAGTCCCTCATAGCCGTTCTCACGGGCCAGCTCGACGATGGTGGCGGGGCGCAGGCCGCCGTCGAGGTGATCGTGGAGCAGCACCTTGGGGGCGCGGCGGATCTGTTCACTGGTCGGCAGGGTGGTGGTCTCGCTCGTCATCTCGGCACTCTAGCCCCTACGCGCGTAGATCTCATCGAACGATACCTAAAGGTGACCCGTCCGCGGGGTGGCCGGGGGGCCTCCTTCTGCCATCGTTCTGCACATGGCGCAGCAAGCACTGCCGGTGCGTGAGGCCCGGCTGGGAAAACCGCTGGGAACGGCCGGGAAGGAAGGGGCGCGCGAAGCGCTCCGGTGGAGGGGCGGCGGGCGGGGCGCCGGCCGGGAGGTGAGCGGGGTCGCGCTTTTACTGCCGGGCGGCGGACCGACCGGGGTACGGCGCCCGTCGCCGGTGGCGGCACTGGCGGTGCGCCCGCTGGCGGTCCGGCTGGCGAAGGCCGGGCGCCCTGAGGGCCTGACGGCCCATGTCGTGCGCTACCGCTGCCACGGCTGGAACGGGGCCGCGGCCCATCCGGTGCGGGACGCGGACTGGGCCCTGGAGGAGGTGGTCCGCCGCTACGGCGATGTCCCGGTCTGCCTCGTCGGCACGGGCATGGGCGCCCGCGCCGCCCTGCACGCCGCGGGACATCCGGCCGTCAACTCCGTACTGGCGATCGCCCCTTGGCTGCCCGACCCGCACCCGGACGGCGAGCAGCCCGAACCGGTGAAACAGCTCATCGGCCGCCAGGTCCTCCTCGTCCACGGCACCAACGACGAGCGCACCGACCCCGATCTCTCCTACCGCTACGCCGAGCGCGCCAAGAAGGTCAACCGCGACATCTGCCGCTTCGAGGTGCACTCCGACGGCCACTCGCTGCATCAGCACCGTGCCGAAGTCCTGGCCCTGGCGGCCGACTTCCTGCTTGGCTCGCTGTTCGCCCGGGGCTATGCCAGGCCGGTGAAGGACGCACTGGCCGCGCCGCCGCCGCTGGGCCTGCGGATGCCGCTGGCGGCGGGGTTCGGGGCGTCGTTGCGGCAGTGAGGAGGCCCGGGGGCCGGCGATGGGGCCCGTCAGCTTGCGGGCGGGCACCGTCGCCTCGCGGCGGGCGGGCCCGTCAGCTCGCGGTGGGCGGGCGCCGGGCCCTCGCAGCGGGCGGACACCGTCACCTCACGTCCGGCGGACACCGTCACCTGGGCAACAACCGCCCCCGCCGGCTCAGCAGGAACTTCTTGAACGCGGCTACCGGTGGGGTGTCCGGGTTGCCGTCGAGCCAGGCGACGCCGATCTCGCGGACCGCGCGCGGTGCCGTCACGGTGAGCTCGGCGACGCCGGGGCGGGGCACGGCCGGCGGGGGGAGCAGGGCCACGCCCAGCCCGGCCGCGACCAGGCCGCGCAGCGTCTCGGCCTCCTCCCCCTCGAACGCGACCCGCGGGGTGAAGCCCGCCTCGGCGCAGAGCGCGTCGGTGATCCGGCGCAGCCCGTAGCCCGGTTCGAGGGTCACGAACAGCTCGCCGGCGGCCTCCGCGAGCCGGATCCGCTTCCGGGCGGCCAGCGGATGGTCGTCCGGCACGACCAGGCGCAGCTTCTGCTCGTCGAGCCGGCGGGCGACCAGGTCCGGGTAGTCGGGCACCGGCGAGGTCAGACACAGGTCGAGGTCGCCGGCGCGGAGCCGTTCGATCATCGCCTCGCCGTAGTTCTGGACGAGCTGGAAGCGGACGCGCGGGTGGTCGGCGCGGAAGGTGCGGATCAGGCCGGGCACGGTCTCCGACCCGAGGGTGTGCAGAAAGCCGAACGCCACCTTCCCGGCCGCGGGATCGACATCGGCCCGTACGGACTCCGTCGCCCGCTCCAGGTCCGTCAACGCCCGCTCGGTGGCGGCGAGAAAGGCGCGGCCGGCGGGGGTGAGGGAGAGCGTGCGGCCGTGCCGGGCGAAGAGGGCGACGCCGAGGTCCTCCTCCAGACGGACGAGGGCCCGGCTGAGCGTCGGCTGCGGCATGCCGAGCTCCTGCGCGGCGCGGGTGACGTGTTCGTGCCGGGCGACGGCGGTGAACTGGGCGAGCCGCGGAGCGAGCGTCACCGCCCACGAGTCGGCCCCAAGCTCGGCCACCTCGCCGGTGTCAACCCCTGCCCGGCCCGAACCAGCGATGTCTTTTCTGTTGCGACCTTGCAACAGAGGCCCTTGCGACCTGGGATCATGTGTCACAGCATCGATTATGCCGTTTCCATGCATTGGACGCATGAAACGCAGAGCTCTACTTTCGAAACATGCCTCCCGCTGATACCGGGGCGTCCGTCACCGAACGTGCGGCCGCCTCTCCCCAGTCGTCCCCCGACTCCTCCACCACCGCCGCGCCCGACCCCGAAGCGGGCAAGCTGCGGCCGGGCGGCCCCGGCTACCGCCGGATGAGCTTCGCGCTCTTCGCCGCCGGAGTGGCCACCTTCGCCCTCCTCTACTCCACGCAGGCGCTGCTGCCCGCGATCTCCGCCGACCTCGGGGTGAGCCCGGACCAGGCGAGCTGGACCGTGTCGGCGGCGACCTTCGGCCTGGCGCTCGGCGTGATCCCGCTGAGCGCGGTCTCCGAGCGCTTCGGCCGGCGCACGCTGATGATGTGGTCCCTCGCGGTGGCCGCGCTGATCGGGCTGCTGGTGCCGTTCGCCCCGTCGCTCGGTGCGCTGATCGCGCTGCGCGGCATCCAGGGTGTCGCGCTGGCCGGGCTGCCGGCCTCGGCGATGGCCTTCCTGGCCGAGGAGGTACGTGCCAAGGCGCTGGTGGCGGCCATCGGACTGTTCGTGGCGGGCAACAGCATCGGCGGGATGTCCGGCCGGATCGTGACCGGCTGGGTCGCCCAGGCCTGGGGCTGGCGGGCGGCGCTCGCCGCGGTGGGTGTGCTGGCCGTGCTGTGCGCGGTGACCTTCCGGCTGCTGGTGCCCAAGGCCCGGCACTTCGTGTCCTGTTCAGTGGGCCCGCGGGCGCTGGCCCGTACGCTCGGCAGCCACCTCGCCGACCCACTGCTGCGCCGCCTCTACGCCATCGGCGGGCTGTTCATGACGGTCTTCGGCGCGGTCTACACGGTCATCGGCTACCGCCTGGTCTCCGAACCGTTCAACCTTCCGCAGGGCATCGTCGGTTCGATCTTCGTGGTCTACCTGGTCGGCACGGTCTCCTCGGCCGCGGCCGGACAGCTGGTCGCCCGGGTGGGCCGCCGCGGCGCCCTGTACCTGGCCGTCGGTACGACCTCCACGGGTCTGCTGCTGACGCTCTCCGCTTCGATGGGCGCGGTGCTGGCGGGCCTGATCCTGATCACCGCCGGCTTCTTCGCGGGCCATGCGGTGGCCTCGTCCTCGGTCAGCCGCACCGCCAAGACGGCGCGCGCCCAGGCGTCGGCGCTGTACCAGTGCGCGTACTACGTCGGCAGCAGCCTGGGCGGCGCGCTCGGCGCCGCCGCCTTCCACGCCGTCGGCTGGGAGGGCACCGTCCTCCTCGGCCTCGCCGCGCTGCTCGGCGCCGCCTCGATCACCCTCTACGCCACCCGCAAGGCCGTGGCCGAACGCCGCCTCCTCCACCTGGAAAAGGCCGCGTAGCCACCCACAGTCCGAAGGGCCCGTCCTGCCACCTGTCCTGGTGGGGCGGGCTTTTCGCCGTCGGCGTCGGGTCAGTCCGCGGGGAAGAGTGCGGTGTCGAGGGTGACGTCGAAGGGGGCGGGGAGGTGGACCGGCTCGCCGAACCTCACGGCGCTCAGCGTCCGATACGTATCGCCCTCGGGCTCGCCGTAGAGGGTGACCGCCGGGCCGCGCAGGGCCCATCTGTCCACGAGCAGATGGAACGGGACGCCCGCGCAGGCATATCCGGCGGGCTTCTGCGTCCGCTCGTGGACCGCGTTCGTCACCGAGGCGACCTCGACGACGAGTTCGGCGGCTGCGGCGGGAATGAAGTGGCCGGGCACGCGCAGCGCGGCCTTGGGCGCCACGACGAGGTGCGGGACGTAGATTCCGTGCCGGGCGGGAACGGCAAGGCCTAGCTTCTGATAGGCACCCCAGTCGTCCGGCATGACGGAGTAGAGAGCGCGCTGCACCTTGCAGACGATCACGTTCTGCGGGATGTCACGTGGCGGCGCCACGGTGACGATGCCGTCGATGATCTCCACCATGCAGCCCTCAGGAGCCTCGGTGTCCTCCCAGATCCGGACGAGGGCCTCCCATACGCGGCCCTCCCGCGGGAAATGCTCGGGGGTGAGTGCGATCACGGCGGGCTCCTCCTCTTCGGCACACCCCCGACTGCACCACGCCGAACGGGACCGGCGCCGGTCCACCGATCCCGTTCACCCATCCGAGCCACGTCATCAGCGGCCTCCGGCCGCGGGCCCAGGTCAGCCGATACGCCCCAGCACCACCGGAGTGGTGGCGAAGGCCGCGTCCTCGGGGCCGACGAGGACGCCGCCGTCGAGGGCCTCCAGGGCGTAGGGGAACTTCTCCGGGGTGTCGGTGTGCAGGGTCAGCAGGGGCTGGCCGGCGGTGACCGTGTCGCCCGGCTTGGCGTGGAGTTCGACGCCCGCGCCGGCCTGGACCGGGTCCTCCCGGCGGGCGCGGCCGGCGCCCAGGCGCCAGGCGGCGAGGCCCACGGCGTAGGCGTCGAGGGTGGTGAGAGTGCCGGAGGAGGCGGCGGTGACGGCATGCTGTTCGCGGGCCACGGGGAGGGCCGCGTCGGGGTCGCCGCCCTGGGCCGCGATCATGCGGCGCCAGTGGTCCATGGCGGAGCCGTCGGCCAGCGCCTTGGCCGGGTCGGCATCCTTGAGACCGGCCGCGTCCAGCATTTCGCGAGCGAGGGCGAGGGTCAGCTCGACGACGTCCTGGGGGCCGCCGCCGGCCAGCACCTCGACGGACTCGCGGACTTCGAGGGCGTTGCCGGCGGTCAGGCCGAGCGGAGTGGCCATGTCCGTGAGCAGGGCGACCGTCCGTACCCCGTGGTCGGTGCCCAACTCGACCATGGTGGAGGCCAGTTCGCGGGCGTTGTCGAGGTCCTTCATGAAGGCGCCGGAACCGACCTTGACGTCCAGAACGAGGGAGCCGGTGCCCTCGGCGATCTTCTTGGACATGATCGAGGAGGCGATCAGCGGGATGGACTCGACGGTGCCGGTGACATCGCGCAGCGCGTAGAGCTTCTTGTCGGCGGGCGCGAGACCGTCACCGGCGGCGCAGATGACCGAGCCGACGTCGCGGAGGACGTTCAGCATCTCGTCGTTGGAGAGGGTCGCGCGCCAGCCCGGGATGGCTTCGAGCTTGTCGAGGGTGCCGCCGGTGTGGCCGAGGCCCCGGCCGGAGAGCTGCGGGACGGCCGCGCCACAGGCGGCGACGAGCGGGGCGAGCGGCAGCGTGATCTTGTCGCCGACGCCGCCGGTGGAGTGCTTGTCGGCGGTGGGACGGGGAAGAGATGAGAAGTCCATGCGCTCGCCGGAGGCGATCATCGCGGCCGTCCAGAGGGCGATCTCCGTGCGGTTCATACCGTTGAGGAAGATCGCCATCGCCAGGGACGACATCTGCTCGTGAGCGACCTCGCCGCGGGTGTAGGCATCGATGACCCAGTCGATCTGATCGGGGGTCAGCTCACCGCGGTCGCGCTTGGTGCGGATGACGGAGATGGCGTCCATGGACGGTTCCTTTCGAACGGGTAGGTACGTTCTACACGCATAGATGCGGGGGTGGCCAGGGAGGCGGGCGGGGGCCGCCCCGGGGATGGTGCCAGGGACGGCCCCCAAGGGGCGGTGTTCTGCGTCCGGCCCCTGCGTCCGGTCGCCGGTGTTGGCTACAGCGCCCAACGGTGGGTGTGCCCGTCCGGCGCCGCGCCCGTACGAACAAGGCAGGGACGACTCATCCGAATGCCTCCGCCGGAAGCCGCAGCCTGCTGCCCTCCTCGTTGATGTCCTGGTCACCGTGGCCTTCATCGGCCTTGGGGGCGTCATCGTCCGGCGGCGCGGGCAGGCGCGCGCCCCTGCTCTCCGCGACCCGGCGTACGTCGGCGAGGGAAGTGGCCAATTCCAGGGCCAGCAGGTGAATTTCTCCGGGAGTCCATGCACGGCCCGCAAGGATGCGGTGCGCCTCCTCGCCGAGTTCGGCGGCGGAGTCGAGCTGCGCCTCCTCCATCTCGTCGGCGAGCCGGGATACATAGCCGGTCCCGTCGCCTACGAGGAAGCACGGCTTCCCGTCCGGGCTCGACCAGGGCAGGAGCCGGGGGGTGTCGGTGGGACTCATCAGCCTGCCGCCTCCAGGCCGTGAATCCAGCGCCCGGCGGGGCTCGTGCCGTACGTCGCGAGCCACCTCTCCAGCTGCTGTACATGCTGCGATCGTCGCTCTTGGCGTTCCTCGGAGATGAGGACGTAGGACTGCGCCCGAGCCCGCACCTCCGGACGCCGCACGGTCGCGTCTTCGCCGGCAGCACGATGGCGCCCCGACCTGGGATTTAACAACCGAAACAGTGATTCGAAGATGCGAGCGATAGAGTTCGGCATGTCGACCTGCTTTCCTCAGGTTGGCCGTTCCCCCGGGCCGTCCCAATACGGTCGCGGGGGTCCCTTCGCCGCAACTGTCGCGCCGTGGCAAGCAGTCGTCTTCCCATCCATGGGTATCCCCATCATGGGTAGGCTGCTGGCCAGACCATTGCTGCACACTGTCACCAGCAGGCGCGACGGGACCCTCTATGACGGCTTACCAACCGGCTACGGCGTTGCCGCGAGACTTACTGAGCCGGGACGACGTGAGAGCCGCGATTTCGGCTCACGATTTCGGCATGGTCTTCCGTTTCGCACGTAGCGAAGCCGGAATCAGCTATTCAAAGATTGCGGCTGAGTGCGATATCAAACCCGAACGAGTTGGCGCTCTGGCGCGCGGGCACGGCAGCGTCACGAGCTTTGAAAAAATCGCAAAGATCGCAGATGCACTACGCATCCCGGGTGCCCTGCTCGGCCTCGCTCCACGCATGTGGGAGTCGATCGCGCAGCCTGGCCGCCCGCCCGTCGTGTCCGCACACACCCCCACCGAGAGCCAGGACGGAGAAGACACAGTGCGGCGTAGGGAATTCTTCAAGGCATCGGCCGGCGCTGGTTTGGCTGTCGGTCTGCCAGAGTTCAGCCAGATCAGCATCAGCCGACGGATCGGCGGCACCGTCCCTGACCAGCTGCGCAGGCGCACGGCACGCCTGCGACGCCTTGACGACGTTCTGGGTGGGGGTGACACCTACCGCGTCTATCTCGGCGAGCAACTGGCCACCAAACGCCTGATCCGAGACTGCGAGTACGACGAGAAGACGGGGCTCGCTCTCCTCTCGGTGCTCGCCGAACAGGCTCAACAGGCAGGGTGGGCCGCATTCGACAGTGGCAACCACACCGATGCCCGCAGCCTGTACGAAGAGAGCTACCAAGCTGCCACCCAGGCTGGAGATACCGCCCTCGCAGGCAACGCGTTGGCCTTCCTCTCCTATCAGAAGATCAGTGGAGACCGGCAAGCAGGAATCGAGACCGCCCTCACTGCATGCCGCACTGCTGGCCCCGACGCTCCACCTGGCGTACGTGCGCTGCTGCACGAACGACTTGCCTGGGCTTACGCCGTCGCGGGGCAGGTGCACGGCACGGAACAAGCTCTCAACGATGCGGAAACTGCACTCGACGAACCCGACGGGATGCTGCAACCGGATTGGGCGGCATGGGTCGACCGCAACGAACTTCAGATCATGACTGGTCGCTGCTGGACAGAGCTGCGCCGCCCGCTCCGCGCTGTGCCCGTATTGGAGGACGCCCTGGCCAGGTACGAGGACACCCATGCCCGCGATAAGAGCCTGTACCTTTCTTGGCTCGCGGACTCATACATGTCTGCCGGAGAAGTCGAGCAAGCGGCAAGCACCGCCCGACACTCCCTGGAGCTCTCGGCCGGTGTGGCGTCCGTGCGCCCACGCCAACGCATCGAACCGACCCTGCGCAGACTCAGCTCTCATCGCGAACTACCTGCAGTGGCCGAGGTACTGGAACTGGCCGGGGCCTGACGTCAGTCCGGTGCCGTGGTCGTCTCCAGCCAGTGCAGATACGCATGCGCCCCGGCAACGATCGGAACTGCGGCAACTTCCGGATTCTGCCAGGGGTGGTGCTTGAGCAGATGCGCCTCTACCTCGTCGTAGCGGTCGGCGCGGACCTTGAGGACGAGTTGCCATTCCTCGCCCGAGCCGAACTCGCCCTGATGCCAGAACACCGACCCGACCGGGCCAACGATCTGCGCCCCGGCTGCGAGCCGCGCCGAGACGACCGACTGCGCCAGCTTCACCGCCGCTTCACGGTTCTCCGTTGCTGTGGACACCTGAAGAAAGTCAGTCATGCGGCGACTGTAGTGGCGAAGACATCAGCTCTCACCGTGAACTACCCGCAGTGGCCGAGGTACTGGGACTGGCCCGGGTCTGAGGACGAGTTGCCATTCCTCGCCCGAGCCGAACTCGCCCTGATGCCAGAACACCGACCCGACCGGGCCAACGATCTGCGCCCCGGCTGCGAGCCGCGCCGAGACGACCGACTGCGCCGGCTTCACCGCCGCTTCGCGGTTTTTCGTGTGGGAGAGCCACCGCACCGGAGCAGTGACCGGAAGCCTTCGGTCGCCCCACAGAACATGTTCATGTCACGCAATACATGGCCAAACCACCCCATTCGGCGCCATCCGCTCCCTTTCGATGCCCGCATTGGGTATCAATAGATGGATTAGCAGCGATTTGCCGAGATGTGAATATGGATGAATTCGAAACGCGAATGAGGCAATTCAGGTAGTGACGTGGATCACTTGACACATTCACCGGATAGGTCTTCACTTTCCATGGCAGTTGAAATGAATGCCGGGAATTCTGACCGGTCTCTATATCTTCTGCCGTTGAGCAGGTATCTCGTTCGCCACGCAGATGGAGGTGCTCATGAAACTCGTTCGCATCGTCAAGAAGTTCCGCCCGGAAAAGAGTCTCAAGGCATACGCCTGGTACGGCTGGATTTAACTGGACAGTTTCCCTGCCGGGCTCGCGTCGGTCAGGAATTCTGGCCGGCGCGAGCTGCCTACCCACGGAGTTCATCTATGCCTGTGCACCGCGTCGGCGAGAGCGGTCGGCTCATCGAGTTCGCGCCGAGAATCGACGAACTGTTAAGCCGCTATCGTGGTGCATCGCTTTTCCGTCTGGAGCCCGACACGATCGGTATATCCGACGCCGAGCTGATGGACAGCTTACTCCGTAGCAGGCCGGCCAACGCGGAGGAGAGGCCCACCTTCAAACCCGTCCAGGGACGGCTCGTTACCCGTACGGATGCGTCCACCTTTATGCAAGCCGTGGGCTCGGACGTGCGGAACGCGCTGCACCGTCCCCTCGATGAGGCGTTCGACCTGACCGGCCGCTGGCCGCATGTGGCGCACGTTTACCTGCGGAATCTCGTTTTCGGAAACGAACGTCTGCGATTCCGGGTTCTGGTCGACCGCAGGCTGGAGTTGACACCGAAACTGACCTGGTCGGCCGTCGCCTCTGGCGCCGCTTTGCTGGGCAGACCCGGGCAGGGCGTGCCGCTGTCAAAACTTGCCGCTCTCGTGCTCGATTCCAAGACCTACAGTGACCGGCGCTATGCCATGTACCTGTATCGGCGGGTGGCAGCACCGGTGTGCTTCACCGTATCCGCGCTGGTCACCAACGCCCTGTGGCTCGGGGCTCCGTTCAGCGATGACGTATCGAATCGGAACATCCTCCTTGAGGCACTCCGGCTGCTTCCCCCCTCATGGAACATCTTGCGCATGGCTTCTCCGGAGTTCTCGGACGTGGACGCACGGATCGGCCCGAAAGACGATGTCCTGTTGCTTCCCCTGCTGAGCCACCGCGACCCCAAGCTCTGGGACGAACCCGACGCGTTTCATCCCGACCGCTGGGAAAAGCTGGACGGAGACAACCACCCCGGATATCTCCCCTTCGGCCACGTAAGCGAACGATGCTGGGGCCGGCATATGGTCCTTCCCCTGGCCGAACGGCTCCTGGACATCGTGCGCCGGGACGGACTGGTGGTGAGTCCGGGCCAGACCAGGGGGAAGGTCGAACTCGACGGATTGCTCGAAGTGTCCGAAGTGCAGATGACTCGGCCGATGGCTCGACCGTGACGGCTGATCATCCGTCCCACGTGAACGGCCGCGATGACACGAGTTCGACCTCAGTAACCCATGTGCCCGCCCGGCCCCTTCATGCGGCTGCCACAGACGTTCGGCGGCGTGGCAAACGGAGTTGACGTGCGGAAGGGACTCGGGTGTTCTGCTGCGATGTCTGATCTTCGTATTCAGCAGCCGGAGGGCGATGCTGCCCTCAAGGACTGGCAGTACGTCCACAACGTGATTATTCCTACCCACCTGCTTTCGCTGGAGGAGGTGCGGGAGCGGGCACAGCGTCATCACTTGGAGGTCGCGTATGCCGGTGAGGAACTCATTGGATGCAGCACGGTGCGCCCGCCTGCGGAGGGCACGCTGACGGTGACCGTGATCGCCCGTGTGCTGGAAGCTCATCGTGGTCGGGGGTTCGGGGAGGAGCTGTATGCGCGCGGGCTCGGCCGGGCGCGGGAGCTGGGCGCCGAAGTGATCGAGACCGTGGTCCTGTCCTCCAACGAGGACGGGCTGCGGTTCGCGCGGAAGCACGGGTTTGTCGAGACCGAGCGATATCTGCTGCCGGGGGACAGCATTCCCTGGGTCGATCTGCGCCTTGACCGGGCCTGACGCCCCGGGTGGCGGGGGTGGGTGGCGGGGGTGGAGCCACTTGCTGATCGCTTGCGGCTCCATGCCGTACCGCGCGGAGCCCCCTCACCCCCTCAAATGCCCCGCCCCGAACGCATCCGGCAGCAGTTCCGACAGTGGGCGAATGCCCGCCGTCGTGTCCACCAGGAGCTCCGGGCCGCCGTGTTCCCACAGGAGTTGGCGGCAGCGGCCGCAGGGGACGAGCAGGGCGCCCGCGCCGTCCACGCAGGTGAAGGCGGTCAGGCGGGGGGCGGGGCCGGCGTTGTCGGGGCGACCGGCGAAGAGTTCTGAGATCAGGCCGCATTCGGCGCAGAGAGCCAGGCCGTAGGAGGCGTTCTCCACGTTGCAGCCGGTGATGGTGCGGCCGTCGTCCACGAGGGCGGCGGCGCCTACGGGGTAGCCGGAATACGGGGCGTAGGCCCGGGACATCGCGTCCCGGGCCTGCGCGCGCAGTGCGGTCCAGTCGACCGGCACCGGTGGTGTCATGTTCCTTGTCCTCGGCGGTAGGGCTTGCCGTTCGCCTTCGGCGGCCGGAGCCGCTGGGAGAAGAGGGCGAGTACCAGCAGGGTGGCGATGTACGGGCTCGCCTCGACCAGTTCGAGCGGAACGGTGTCGGCCAGGAAGTACCAGATGACCAGAACGGCGGCGGCTATGCCGGCCACCACGCCCTGCGTGCGCTTGGCGGCACGCAGCCGGAGCAGTGCCAGGACCGCGAGGAGGGCGGCCAGGCCCAGCAGCAGCGCGTGGACGGTCGGGCCGCCGCTGCGCAGCTGCATGGCGTCCATGAAGCCGAACAGGCCCGCGCCCATCGCGACGCCGCCCGGCCGCCAGTTGCCGAAGATCATCGTGGCGAGACCGATGTAGCCACGGCCGCCGGTCTGGCCGTCCTGGAAGAAGTGCACACCGATGGAGAGGAAGGCACCGCCGAGGCCGGCCAGGGCGCCGGAGACCAGCACCGCCGCGTACTTGTACGAGTAGACGTTGACGCCCAGGGTCTCGGCCGAGATCGGGGCCTCGCCGCAGGAGCGCAGCCGCAGTCCGAACGAGGAGCGCCAGAGGACGTAGAAGGTGCCG
Source organism: Streptomyces sp. bgisy130 (assembly GCF_057708345.1). Lineage (NCBI taxonomy): Bacteria > Bacillati > Actinomycetota > Actinomycetes > Kitasatosporales > Streptomycetaceae > Streptomyces > Streptomyces sp. bgisy130. Next base: position 389,916 of record NZ_JBYISA010000003.1, on the reverse strand, counting down.
ATGAACAGGCCGATGGTGAGCAGGGTCAGCCAGGAGACGTTGGTGACCGCGGCGCCGAGGATGCCGGCGATGTCGGAGACCAGGAACCAGTGGTGGCCCTCCAGGGTGTTCAGCGCGTCCGACAGGCCGGGGACGGTGAACGTCGGCATGTCGGGCATCGGCGGCGACTGCTTGTCGTTGCCGCCGGCCAGCATGGCCGCGCTGCCCTCCTGGCCGAACCAGATCGTGGCCAGGTACTGGGTGGCACCGAGCGCCAGGATGTTGACCGCGACGCCGGAGACGATGTGGTCGACGCCGAAGGTGACGGTGGCGATGGCGTGGATGAGGCCGCCGAGCGCGCCGCCGATGACGCCGGCCGCGGCCGCCGCCCAGGGGCCGTGCTGCCAGCCGACCCAGCCGGCCGCGAACGAGCCGAGCATCATCATGCCTTCGAGGCCGATGTTGACCACGCCGGCCCGCTCGGACCACAGGCCGCCCAGACCCGCCAGGCCGATCGGCACGGCGGCGCTCAGCGCGGCGCCGAACTGGCCGGTGGAGGTGAGGTCCGCGGTGCCGGTGATGGCCCGGAGGACGGAGACGGCGACCAGCCCGACGGCGATGATCAGCAGGATCCAGGGGTAGGTCAGCTTGCGCCGGCCGCCCTTCCCGGGGACCGCGAGCTTCGTCGCGGTCTTGAGGTCCGTACTCACGCCGACACCTCCGGCTTGCCGCTCTTGTCAGACTTGTCGGCGTTGTTCGTGCGGGACAGGGCGGCCAGCTCCTCGCCGACCTTGCGCTGCTGAAGGCTCAGCCCGTAGCGGCGCACGATCTCGTAGGCGATGACCACGCAGAGGACGATGACGCCCTGCATGACGCCGACGATCTCCTGGGCGTAGCCCTCGAACTCCAGCCGGGAGCCGGTGCGGTCGAGGAACGCCCACAGCAGGGCACCGAAGGCCATGCCGATGGGGTGGTTGCGGCCGAGCAGCGCGATGGCGATGCCGGTGAAGCCGATACCGGCCGGGAAGTCCGTGCCGTACTGGAAGGACTCGCCGAGCAGGGTGGGCATACCGACCAGACCGGCCGCGGCGCCCGACAGCAGCATGCTGCACAGGACCATGCGCTTGACGCTGACTCCGCTGGCCTCGGCGGCCGGCTCGGAGGCGCCCACGGCGCGCAGGTCGAAGCCGAAGCGGGTGCGGTTGATCCCGAACCAGTAGAGCGCCCCGGCCAGGATCGCGATCACCACGAAGCCGTAGACCGGCTTGGGGTGGGTCGGGAAGGAGAAGAAGTGGCTGGACTCCGGCAGGAACTTGGTGTGCAGGAGGTTGCCGTCCTTGATGGCGAGGCGGCCGTCCTGGAGGAAGTAGCCGATGATCGAGGCGGCGATGGCGTTCAGCATGATCGTGGTGATCACCTCGCTGACGCCGCGGGTGGTCTTCAGCAGACCCGCGATGCCCGACCAGATGGCGCCCACCAGCATCGCGATGACGATGAGCAGGATGATCTGGAGCGCGCCGGGGAGGGCGATGGCGCCGCCCACGGCCGCGGCGGCGAAGGCCGCGAGGCGGTACTGGCCGTCGACGCCGATGTTGAAGAGGTTCATGCGGAAGCCGATGGCGACCGCCAGTGCCGAAAGGTAGTACGGCACCGCCTTGTTGATGATCCAGACCTGGCTGTCGCTGTAGTGACCGTAATCGGCCATGATCGCGTAGGCGCGGAACGGGTTCTCTCCCGACGCCAGGAAGATCAGCGACGAGATCACTATCGCGGCGACGATGGCGAGGACGGGCGCGGCGATCGCCAGGATCACCTTGTCGCGGGTGGCGCTCTTGGCGATGGCGTCCACGGTGGGGTTCTTGGTGGAGGTGCTCACTGCTCGTCGCCCTCCTGGTCACCGGCGTCCTGCGACGCACCGTCTTCCGGCGTGCTGTCTTCCGACGCGCTGAGGTGGCCTCTGGCGGCACCGGTCATGGCGGAGCCCAACTCCTCCGGGGTGATGACGGCGGGGTCCGCGTCCGCGACCAGCCGGCCCCGGTACATCACCCGCAGGGTGTCGGACAGCCCGATCAGCTCGTCCAGGTCGGCAGAGATCAGCAGCACCGCCAGGCCCTCGCGGCGCGCCTCGCGGATCTGTTCCCAGATCTGCGCCTGCGCACCGACGTCGACCCCGCGGGTGGGGTGGGCGGCGATCAGCAGCTTGGGGTGGTGGCTCATCTCCCGGCCGACGATCAGCTTCTGCTGGTTGCCGCCGGAGAGCGAGGACGCGGTGACCTCGATGCCGGGGGTGCGCACGTCGTACTGCTCGACGATGCGCTCGGTGTCCTTACGGGCGCCGGGGATGTCGAGGAGCTTGCCCTTGCTGTTGGGGCGCTCGGTGACATGGCCCAGGATGCGGTTCTCCCACAGCGGGGCTTCCAGCAGCAGGCCGTGGCGGTGGCGGTCCTCGGGGATGTAGCCGATGCCGCCCTCGCGCCGGGCGCGGGTGGAGGCGCCGGACAGGTCCGTGCCGTCCAGGGTGATCGTGCCGTGGTCGGGGCGGCGGGTGCCCATGACGGCCTCGACGAGCTCGGCCTGGCCGTTGCCCTCGACACCGGCGACGCCCAGCACCTCACCCTTGTGGATGGTGAAGGAGATGCCGTCCAGAACGGTGCGGACCACGCCGTCGGAGTCGGTCGCGGAGAGGTGGACGTCGCTGACGCGGAGCATCTCCTCGTCCGTGACGGTCGATTCGCGGGTCTCGGGGGACGGCAGTTCGCTGCCGACCATCAGCTCGGCCAGCTGCTTGGGGGTGGTCCCGGAGGGTTCGACCGAGGCCACGGTGGTGCCGCGGCGTATGACGGTGATGTCGTCGGCGACCGAGAGCACCTCGCCCAGCTTGTGCGAGATGAAGATGACAGTCAGGCCCTCGGACTTGAGCTCCCGCAGGTTGTCGAAGAGCGCGTCGACCTCCTGCGGGACCAGCACGGCGGTCGGCTCGTCGAGGATGAGGGTGCGGGCGCCGCGGTAGAGGACCTTGAGGATCTCCACCCGCTGGCGGTCGGCGACACCGAGGTCCTCGACCAGGACGTCGGGCCGGATGTTCAGCCCGTACGCGTCCGAGAGTTCCTTTATCTTGGCGCGGGCGCCGGCACCGATGCCGTGCAGTTTCTCCGCGCCGAGAACGGTGTTCTCCAGGACGGTGAGGTTGTCGGCGAGCATGAAGTGCTGGTGCACCATGCCGATGCCGCGCGCGATGGCGTCGCCCGGGGTGTGCAGGGTGACCTGCTCGCCGCCCAGCGCGATGGTGCCCTCGTCCGGCTTCTGCATGCCGTAGAGGATCTTCATCAGGGTGGACTTGCCGGCACCGTTCTCGCCGCACAGGGCGTGGACGGTGCCGCGGCGCACGGTGAGATGGATGTCGTGGTTGGCCACGACGCCGGGGAACCTTTTGGTGATTCCGCGGAGTTCTACAGCGGGGGCGTCCGGGACGGCGGGGCCGCTGCTCGTGGATGCTGCGTTGATGGCGCACTCCCCTCAGGGATGAAGGAGCGGAAAGGACGGAAAGTCAGGGACCGGAAGGTCACAAGGGGGGGGACGTGGGGCGCGTCCCCGGGGTCCGGCGCTGCGGCGACCCGGGGCGGCGGTGGTCCCGGGCTACGGCGTCTCCTTGACCTTCACCTTGCCCTCGATGATCTTCTTCCGGGCCGCATCGATCTGCGGCTGGATGTCCTTGATGAACCCGCCCGAGGTGGCGAGCGACACCCCGCTGTGCTTGAGGTCGTAGGCGTGGATGCCGGTCAGCGGCTTCCCGTCCTCGGCGCTCTTGATCAGGTCGAACACGGCCACATCGACGTTCTTCACGACCGAGGTGAGGATCCGGTTCTTGTAGCGGGCCAGACCCGGCTGCTGGTACTGGTCCGAGTCCACGCCGATCGCCCAGGCGCCCTTGACCCTGCTGATCGCCTCGATGGTCCCGGCGCCCGACTGCCCGGCCGCCGTGTAGATCACGTCGATACCGCTGTCGAGCATGCCGCCGGCCTTGGCCTTGGCGGCCGCCGGGTCGTTGAACCCCTTGTCGTTGTTGGGGTACAGGTACTGCGAGGTGACCTTGGTCTTCGGGTCGGTGTCGCGGACCCCCTGCTCGAAGCCCGCCTGGAACTTCTGGATCAGCGCGTTGTTCACGCCACCGATGAAGCCCACCTTGTGGTTCTTGCTCTTCAGCGCGGCCGCGACCCCGGCCAGATACGAGCCCTCGTGCTCGGCGAAGACCATCGCATCGACGTTCTTGCCCTCCGGCACGGCGTCCACGACACCGAAGGTGGTGGCGGGGAAGTCCTTGGCCACGTTCTGCACGGCCTGGCTGTAGGCGAAGCCGACGCCGATGACCGGGTTGTAGCCGGCCTCGGCGAAGGAGGTGAGCCGCTGCTCGCGGTCCGCCTCGGTCTCGCCGTTCTTGGCGGTGAGCATCTTGACGTTGACGCCCAGCTTCTTGGTCGCGTTGTCCGCACCGCGGGCGGCCGCTTCGTTGAACGAGTGGTCGTCCCGGCCGCCGATGTCGAAGGCCAACCCGACTCCCGCGTGTTTGGCGCGGTTGGCCTCGGCAAAGCTCTGACCGCACGCGGTGGCGGTGAGCGCGAGGCCCGCGGTGGCGGTGGCCGCGGCGGCAATCCTGATGACCCGACGCACGGGGCCTTCCCTTCGCTCTAAGCGCCCCCTTTGGCGCTGGCTTCTCGGGAGATTAACGCGCGTAGACCTGGCGCAAAACCCTCCACTGCGTGGACGTTATCGATTCGAGGCGTAGGGCACCTGAACGATCACGGGCGGGCAGGCTGCACGGCCCGTCCGGGCAAGCTGCCGGCACGGGCCGTTATGGAGTCATTACGGGTGGTGTCCTGCTATGGGGTACGGGCCGCCCGTCCCCCGTACGCAGCCGCGCTCAGTCCGCGAGATCCCCGTCCAGGAGAGCCGCGCCGGTGAAGAGTTCGACGCCGACCTTGATCGCCTGCTCGTCCACGTCGAAGTCGCCGCGGTGCAGGTCGCGGTGCGTGGGGTCGGCGGGCGGGTGGACGCCGAGGCGGGCCATGGCGCCGGGGACGTGTTCGAGGTACCAGGAGAAGTCCTCGCCGCCGAGGGACTGCTCGGTGTCCTCGATGGCGCCCTCGCCGCGGCGGGCGGCCATCGCGGAGTGCAGCAGCTGGACGGTGACCGGCTCGTTGACCACCGGCGGCACCCCGCGAACGTAGGTGATCTGGGACTTCGCGCCGTGCAGCGCGGCGACCTCGTCGATCGCCGCATGGACCAGGTCCGGGGCCTGCCGCCAGGCGTCGAGATCAAGACAGCGGACGGTGCCGGAGAGTTCGGCGTGCTGCGGGATGACGTTGCAGGCGTGGCCGGACGCCAGCCGGCCCCAGGTGACGGCCAGACCGGCGCGGGCGTCGACCCGGCGGGCCAGCAGCGCCGGGACGTCCAGGGCGACCCGGGAGGCGGCGGTGACCATGTCGGTGGTCAGGTGCGGGCGGGCGGTGTGGCCGCCGGGGCCGTCCAGCTCGACCTCCAGCCGGTCACAGGCCGAGGTGATCGCTCCCGTACGGAGCCCGATCCGGCCGGCGTCGACGCGCGGGTCGCAGTGAACGGCGAGGATCCGGCCGACGCCCTCCAGGACGCCGGACTCGATCGCGTCGGAGGCGCCGCCGGGCAGGATCTCCTCGGCGGGCTGGAAGAGCAGGCGGACGGGGCGCGGCAGGGCGCCGGTGCGGGCCAGCTCGGCCAGGACCAGACCCGCGCCGAGGACGACGGCGGTGTGCACGTCATGGCCGCAGGCGTGGGCGCGGCCGGCGACCGTGGAGGCGTAGTCGACGGTCTTGGTGTCCGGGATGGGCAGCGCGTCGATGTCCGCGCGCAGCGCCAGCAGGGGGCGGTCGGGGGCGGCGGCGACGGCCCGCCCGTCGGCCGTGGCGTCCCGGGTGCCGATGTCACAGATCAGGCCGGTGCCGGTGGCCAGTACCCGGGGCCGCAGACCGGCCCGCTCCAGCCGTTCCTTGAGCGCCGCGGTGGTCCGGAACTCCTGGTTGCCCAGTTCGGGGTGGCGGTGCAAGTCGCGCCGGAAGGCGCTGAGTTCGGCGCGCAGCGCCTCGGGAAGGGCGCCGGGGAGCTGATCCCCGGCGGGGGTACGGGCGGCGCTGACCTCTCGGGACATCACGTGGTTCACCTGTGGAAGGTTACGGGCCCGAAGGGGGCAACTGTCCTTCGATCAACAAAAGTTCAGTCCGTTAGGGGAAGAAAATCAGGCCGCTCGGCGCATGGAGGGTTTATGCCACGGGTATGCAGTAAGGCTTCCCGCGCTCCGTCATCCCGCGGACATCGGCTGGGTGAACGGCAGTCGCTGCACGTCGCGGGCGGTGCCGGTGACCCCGTCGAGGAAACCCTGGGCCCGCGGCGAGGCGTTGGCCGTCAGCCACTCCGGATCGATGTCACAGACCGCGACCTTGACGTCCGTTCCCCTCAGCGCCAGCGGCAGGGTGTGCACCACGGTGGAGGGGAAGCTGACGATCAGCCGCCCGATGGGCCCGCGCCGGGCGATCAGTTCGAGCGGCAGATCGGGCCGGACGATCTCCAGCCCGGTCTCGCCCACGAGCCGGCGCAGCTTCTCGGTGCTCTCCTTGCGGTGCGCGAAGTAGCGGGTGGCGCCGTGCGTACGGGCCAGGCTGCCGACCGCCGCCAGATAGCGCTCGGTGTCCACGACCCCGGTCTCCACCAGCGAGGTGCCGACGATGTCGGCGGCGCGAGTGAGCCGGGGCGGGCCGAAGCGGCCCCGGGTCCAGGCGAACTCGTTGGTGGTGACCTCGACTCCCGGGGGCGCCTCGACCGGCATCGAGCTGAACAGGCCGACGGTGCGCCGCCCGCCCTCGGGAGCCGGGGTGAGCCGGCGCCGGGCGGTGGCCGAGAACGGGGCGAAGATCAGGTCCCGGGCGCCGCGGCCGCTGCCGTTGCGGTGCCAGCGCACCAGCTTTTCCCCGCGGGCGAGTTGGGAGATGAACTCCATGGTGGCGGTGCCGTCGTCGACCACGACCAGATCGCGCGCCCGGGCGAGGGAGAGCAGCAGCTGGACGTAGCGGGAGAACGGGTCGCCGATGACGACGCGGTGGGCGCGGCGCAGCAGCGGGGTGAGGCCGCCGATGGTGCGCATCGGCGCGGTCGGACCGCCGCGGGCCTCCTCCCAGCGCACCGTATGGCCTTCGTCGCGGGCGAGTTCGGCCATCCGCCGCAGCTGGCCGCGGGTCATGGGGTCGTGCGGGGAGAGCACGACGACGGTGAGCCCGGTGGCCTGTGCCGTGTGCGCCCATTCCAGGACGTTCAGCAGCTGCACCGGGCTCTCGACGAACGCGAGGGTGCCGGTGTCCCGGGCGCCCGCGCGCGGCTCACCGGAGCGCGCGGTCCGGTGACGCTGCCGCGGCACCCCCCGGAGACGACGGGCGGGAGTATCCGTCGTCTCCGGGGGCGGAACCTCGGCGCCGGGCGTGCCGGGCACGGCGCGGGTCCCTTCGGGTGAGGTCACCTTGGCTCCCGTCGGTTCGTCGGCCGGGCGGTCAGACGGCGGCCGGCTCGGCGGCCTCGGCCTCGGCCACCACGCCGGTGACGCGGCGCAGCTTCTTCATCGGGCCGAGCTCGCTCTCGTAGACCTTCTTGACGCCGTCACCGAGGGACTCCTCGATGGTGCGGATGTCGCGGACCAGGCGGGACAGGCCGCCGGGCTCGACGGAGGCGGCCTGGTCGGAGCCCCACATGGCGCGGTCGAGGGTGATGTGGCGCTCGACGAAGGTGGCGCCGAGGGCGACCGCGGCGAGGGTGGTCTGGAGACCGGTCTCGTGGCCGCTGTAGCCGATCGGGACGTTCGGGTACTCGTCCTGAAGGGTGTTGATCATGCGGAGGTTGAGCTCCTCGGCCTTGGCCGGGTAGGTGCTCGTGGCGTGGCAGAGCAGGATGTTCTCGCTGCCCAGGACCTCGACGGCGTGCCGGATCTGCTTGGGGGTGGACATGCCCGTCGAGAGGATGACGGTGCGGCCGGTGGCGCGCATGGCGCGCAGCAGCTCGTCGTCGGTGAGCGAGGCGGAGGCGACCTTGTAGCAGGGCACGTCGAACTTCTCCAGGAAGGCGACGGACTCGACGTCCCACGGGGAGGCGAACCAGGCGATGCCGCGCTTCTTGCAGTACTCGTCGATGGCGCGGTAGCCGTCCTCGTCGAACTCCACGCGGTGGCGGTAGTCGATGTAGGTCATCCGGCCCCAGGGGGTGTCGCGCTCGATCTCCCACTGGTCGCGCGGGGTGCAGACCTCGGGGGTCCGCTTCTGGAACTTCACCGCGTCGCAGCCGGCGTCGGCGGCGGCGTCGATCAGCGCGAACGCGTTCTCCAGGTCGCCGTTGTGGTTGATGCCGATCTCACCGGTGACGTAGACGGGGCGGCCGGGGCCGGCCTCGCGGTTGCCGAGGGTGCGGAGGCGGGAGTTGCTGCTCATGGGGAGGTTCCTTCGCGTTGATACGGGGTGTGGGGAGGGGGTCTGGGTGGGTTACAGGGACGGGCCCAGGAGCCAGGCGGCGATCTCGCGGATCGCGCCGCTGCCTCCGGGCGTCGCGGTGACGGCGCGGGCCGCGCCGCGCACCACGTCGTGCGCCCCGGCGACCGCCACGGGCCAGCCGACGAGGTCGAAGCACGGGAGGTCGTTGACGTCGTTGCCGACGTAGAGCACGCGCTCGGGCGCGATGCCCGCTTCCTCGCACCACTGCTTGAGGGCGAGGTCCTTGCGGTCGATGCCGTGCAGCACGGGGACCTGGAGCTTGCGGGCCCGTGCGGCGACGACCGGGTTGGTCTCGGTGGACAGGATCAGCAGCTTCAGTTCCGCCTTGCGCAGCGCGGCGACGCCGAGTCCGTCGCCGCGGTGGACCGCGACGATCTCCCGTCCGTCGGAGTCGATCAGCACCCGGTCGTCCGTCTGGGTGCCGTCGAAGTCGAGGACGACGGCGTCGATGTCGTCGCGGGTCGGCAGGGCGCCGGGCCGCGGGGCGTCCAGCAGCGGTGCCAGGGCGCGGGCGCGGGCCAGGTCGTGCGGGTCGTCGATCTCCAGCACCCGGGCCGGGTCGGTGCGCACGAGTTCGGTGCGGCCGAAGAACCGGTGGCCGGCGGCGCGGAAGCCGGCCGCGTCCATGCCGTAGGCGGCGCCGGTCTCCAGCAGGTCCTGGGGGCGGTCCTGGCGGCGCGGCCGGAAGGACTTGTCGTGGTTGACGCCGTGGCCGCCGGCGGCCGCCCCGGTGTCCTCGGTGACCTCGGTCTCGGCGTCCCGCCAGACGAAGCCGTGGAACGGTGCCACGGTCAGCGCGCTGTCGGCGCCGCCCTCGACGACCGCGGCGGCGACCCCGTCGATGTCCTCGCGGACGATGAACGGGCTGGTGCACTGGACCAGCAGCACCGCGTCGACCGAGGCGCCCTGCTCGGCCTCGTAGGCGTCCATGGCGTGCAGGACGGCGGCCTCGCTGGTGGCGGTGTCGCCCGCGATGTCGCCGGGGCGGCGTACGACGACCGCTCCGGCGCCGCGGGCGGCTGCCGCGATCCCGGCGTCGTCGGTGGACACCACGACATCGGTGACCAGGCGGGCGGCGCGGCATTCCCGGACCGCGCGGGCCACCAGGGGCACTCCCCCGACGGCGGCGAGGTTCTTGGCGGGCACGCCCTTGGATCCGCCGCGGGCGGGTATGACGGCCACCACGGTCGGGGGGCTGCTCTGCGGGTTCGGCGGCATATCGGGCTCCTTCCGGGAGCTGGCCTGGGTGGTCACAGCTGTCCCCAGCGGCGGATGGCGGGGGCGACGCGCTGGACGCCGTGGCGGTAGGCGCCGCGGGCGGCCTCGCGGACCGTCTCGCGGGCGACCCGGCGCAGTCCGCCGGTCTCCTCGGGGGCGTCCGTGTGGCCGGCGATCGGCTCGCCGTGCGGGTCCAGGCCGTGCCGGGCGAGGAGGCCGGGGAGGTAGCCGGGGGCGGTGCGGGCTGTGTAGTAGGGGGTGACCGGCGGCAGCCGGTCGGCGGTGCGCAGCGCGCTGACCCGGTCGCGGGCCGCGTCGAAGGCCTGCTCGTAGTCACCGTCCGCGGCGACGCCCTGGCGGGCGAGCCACTGCGGGTCCGGCTCCGGGCGGTGTCCGGCGTCCAGCTCGTCCCAGGAGGCCAGGCAGCCGGAGCCGAGGAAGTGGTGGTTGCCGAGGACCTCGCGGATGCCGAGGTCGGTGAGGACGGCGGTGGGGATGCCGCGGTGCAGCGACTCCAGGGCGGCGGTCGAGCTGACCGTCACCAGCAGGTCGGTGCGGTCCAGGACCTCGCCCATGTTGCCGTACACCAGGCGGCAGTTGGCGGGGAGTCCGCCGGGGGCCTTGGCGGCGAGCTTCTGGTAGGGCAGTTCCTCGATGTGGGTGGTGTGCTCGCCCGGCTTGCTGCGGAGCTTGATCAGCACTTCCCGTTCCGGGTGCCGGCGGGCGTGCTCGACCGCTCTGCGCAGCAGGTAGGTGCGGTCGGCGCGGCTCTCCGGGACGGACGGCTGGGCGGCGAACACCACGGTGTAGGGGGTGTGCGCGCCGGTGTAGCGCGCGCCGCCGAGGAACGGCAGGGCGCACTCGACGACCCCGCTGTCGTCGGCACCGACCCCGCGGTACACCTCGCGGAAACGGTCCGCGTCGTGCCGGGAGTTGGCGAGGACGACATCCGCGCCGTGCCGCAGCAGCAGCCCGTCGGCGAGCTTCTCGTAGACGACACCGACATAGCCGGTGACGACGACGGGGCGGGTGTCCGCGCCTCGCCAGGCGTGGGCGAGGCCGTGCAGCATCGCCTGCACCGCTCCGCCGACACAGGCCAGCACGACGACGTCGTAGCGCGTACGGTCGATGGACCGGACGAAATCCACGCCCCTGATTTCGCGCAGCGAGTCCGCACGGGCGCCGACCTCGTCGAGCTGGCGGACCGTGGGAGTGGCGCGGCCGCGGAGGAGGTAGCCGTCGAGCCGGATGTCCGATTGGATTCGGTACGCTGTCAAAGCGCCCCATTTCCACCGGGTATCCGAGTCGGCGAGTACGGCGACCCGCGGCGAAGAGTAGGTACGTGATGGCACGTCCAAGACGCTAGGAAGGCATTCCGTTGGACGGGCCAACTGGGCCGCAACAAAGGGTTAACAGCGGGTCGACGAATGGCTAACCGGCCCGATAGTCGGCCCGGTTAACCATCCCGCCATTCTTCGTTCACCTTGAGGTCCGCACCCGGTAAAGACGAATGCCGCCTGCGCCCCTAACGTCACCAGGGTGGTTAAGCTCTCCGTCATCGTGCCGTTCTACAACGTGCAGACATACGCGCCCGACACCCTGAAAAGCCTGGCGGCCAATGCCCGTGAGGACTTTGAATTCCTGCTCGTCGACGACTGTTCCCGCGACGAGACCCCGGAGATTCTCGCGCGCGCCGAGCGCGAGCTGCCGGGCGCCAGACTGCTGCGGCACGAACAGAACGGCGGCCTGGCCACTGCCCGGAACACCGGCCTGGACGAGGCCCGCGGCGAATACGTCACCTTCCTGGACGGCGACGACTGGCTCGCCCCCGGCTATTACCCCCAGCTCCTCTCCACCATCGAGGAGTTGGGATGTGACTTCGTCCGTACCGACCATGTCCAGTGCACCGCCCGCGCGCGCACCGTCCACCGGGTCCCGCACGGCCGGCGCGGGGTGGTGATGGACCCGCGCGAGGTGATCCTGCCCGCCGACCGCTCCACCTCGGTCGACTACGCGTACGCCTGGGCCGGGATGTACCACCGGCGGCTGCTGGACGAGGGGGTATTGCATTTCAAGGACGGGCTGCGCACCGCGGAGGACCGCCCGTGGATCTGGCGGCTGCACCGTGAGGCGAAGTCCATGGCGGTGGTCGGACTGCTCGGTGTTTTCTACCGGCGCGGTGTGGCCTCTTCCCTGACGCAGATCGGTGACGTGCGGCAATTGGACTTTATTCGCGCCTTCGACCAGGTGATCGAAGAAACGGCGCAGGACCGCGATGCCGCTCTTCTGCTGCCGAAAGCGGTGCGCACCTATTGCGCGATCATTTCCCACCACCTCGGTTCGATCGAACGGTTCGAACCGCAGGTCGCCCGTAAATTGCGCACGATGAGCGCCGCGGCCATGAAACGCATGCCGCAGGACGTACTGAAGGAAGCCCTGGATTCGATGGATGTGCAGCGCGCGTCCCGGCTGCGGCGGCTGCGCCGTCGCCCCGTCCCGGCGGAGGTCGCCGCCTGATGTCCACCCGACCGCTGACCCAGATCTTCATGGCGTCCACGCTCTACGGCGCGGCGACCCTCGCCGCCGCTCTGGACGCCGACTGCTTCGCCCCGGCCGAGCGCCGGCTGCTGCTGCTCAGCAACAACGCGACAACCCCGGAGACCACCGCGTCACTGGACACCATGCCCGGCTTCGAGCGGCTGCGCGGCCGCTTCGACCGGGTGCTGTCGTGGAACGAGACGATCAGCCCGTTCCACCCGGGCGGCTGGTCACCGCGCCCGGACGATGTGCCGCTGTGGGAGCGGCATCTGCGGCTGCTGTGGGGCCTGGGCGACGACCGCGTCGAGCTGGTCGTGGAGTCCATCCAGGTCAACCCGGCGATGGCGCTCGCCCAGCTGTTCCCCGACGCGCCGATCGATGTCTACGCCGACGGCCTGATGAGCTACGGCCCGACCCGTAACAAGCTCGATCCGCTGATCGGCACCCGGATCAGCCGGCTGCTGCATCTGGACCTGGTGCCGGGCCTGACGCCGCTGCTGCTCACCGAGTTCGAGGTCCCGCCGCAGACCGTGTCGACCGACGCCTTCACCAAGGTGCTGGCCGAACTCTCCGACGCCAGTGGCGAGGTGGCCGTCCCGGAGGGCGGTGCGCTGCTGCTCGGCCAGTACCTCTCCGCGCTGGGCATCCTCACGCCCGAGGAGGAAGAGGAGCTGCATGTGCGAATGGTGCGCGGCGCGGCCGAGCGCGGCCACCGCGAGATCGTCTTCAAGCCGCATCCGTCCGCGCCGGCCCGCTGGTCGCGGCTGCTGGAGCGGGAGGCCGAGAAGCTGGACATCGCGCTGACCGTGCTGGACAGCCCGGTGCTGGCCGAGGTGCTCTACCAGCGGATGCGGCCCGCGCTGGTCGTCGGCTGCTTCTCCACCGCGCTGCTGACGGCCGCCACCTTCTACGGGCTGCCGACGGCGCGGACCGGCACCGGACTGCTGCTGGAGCGGCTGTCGCCGTATCAGAACAGCAACCGGATGCCGGTCACGATCGTGGACGCGCTGGTGCCGGACCTGGCCGACCGCAGCGAGCGCCCGCGGGCGCATGCCACCGCCGAGAACATCGAGGGCCTGGTCACCGCGGTCGGCTATGCGATGCAGCACCAGATCTATCCGCAGCTGCGGCCGTCCGCCGAGCGCTATCTCGCGGCCCATCTCGACCCGGTCACCCGGCGCTACTTCAAGCGCCGCCGGCTGACCGCGCTGGCGCTGCCCGGGGCGATCCCGTCGCAGCTGTCGTTCATTCCGCGCAATGCCACCGTCCGCCGGGTCGCCCGCCGGGCGCGCGCGGTGCAGCGGCGGCTGAAGAAGCGGGCCGCGTTCGGATGACCGCCGCCCCCCAACTGACGGCCGGTGCGCCGACCGCCGCGCCGGATCTCGTCACGCCCGCACCGCAGCCCGCTATACGGGAGCGCAGCCGCAAGGGTCCCTCGCGGCTGCGCGCCCTCGACGGGCTGCGGCTGCTCGCCGCCCTGATGGTCGCCGCGTACCACTACGGGGGGCGCGACGGCGAGATAGCGCAGGCCTGGGGCGGTTCGCCCGCCCACCAATTCCCCACCGCCGCCCCGCTGTTCGCCTATGGCTGTCTGGGCGTCCAGATCTTCTTCGTGATCAGCGGCTTTGTGATCTGCCTCAGCGGCTGGGGGCGGACGCTGCGGGCCTTCATCGCCTCGCGGGTCTCCCGCCTCTATCCGGCGTACTGGGTCGCGATCCTCCTGGTCACCGCGGTCTTCGCGCTCCCCTGGGTCGCCTACAAGGCGCTGTCGCCGAGTGACGTACTGACCAATCTGACCATGCTTCAGCAGCCGTTGGGCGTGGACCGGGTGCTGGGGGTGTGCTGGACGCTCTGGGCGGAGATGCGCTTCTACGCGCTCTTCGCGCTCTGTGTCGTCCTGCCCGGCGCCACCCGCGGCCGCGTGGTGCTCTTCTGCGCGGGCTGGACACTGGCCGCCGCGCTCGCCCAGGCCGCCCACGAGCCCCTCCTCGACACCGTCCTGATGCCCGAGTACGCCCCGTTCTTCATCGGCGGCATCGGTCTGTATCTGCTGCACCGCTACGGCGCCCGCGATCCGATCGCCTGGGCGATAGTGCTGGTCAGCTGGCTGATCGGGCAGCATTACGCGGTCGCCAGGCTGTGGCACTCGGCGTCGGCCGAGGGCTTCTCCTACCGCTCGACGGCGGGCATCGTCGCCGTCGTCACCCTCGGCTTCGCGCTCGTCGCGGCGGTGGCGCTGGGCAAGCTGCACTGGGCGAACTGGCGCTGGCTGACCGTCGCGGGCGCGCTGACCTACCCCTTCTACCTCGTGCACGAGCATCTGGGCTGGGTCGTGGTGCGGGCACTGCACCACGGCGCCGGGCTGCCCTCCTCTGTGACGCTGCCGCTGACCGTGGGGCTGATGCTGCTGCTCGCCTGGCTGCTGCACCGCTTCATAGAGCGCCCGCTGACGCCGGTGCTGAAGCGGTCGATCGACCCGCGCCGCTGACCGCCCCGGTTCAACTCCGCTGTTCCGGGGCGAGCGTCGCCTCGATCCCGGCGATGACGATGCGCAGTCCGGCCTCGAAGTTGCGCTCGATGTCGCCGAACATCTCCTCACCGGCGGCCGCCGCCAGCGGATAGCCCGCGCCGATCTCCCGCGCGCGCAGTTCCACGTCGTAGGCCGGATCGCGGTGCTGCGGCGCAGCAGGGTCCGGGTGGACCGACTGCTCCTCGATCACCAGGCCCATGGTGAAGCCGTAGACCGCCCACCATGCCTGCACCGCCTGTCTCAGCGTGAAGCCGGCGCCGGTGAGCAGGGTGAGGAGATTTTCCAGCGGCCCGGAGTAGCTCGCGTCGGTCATCCGGGTGCCGCTGAAGACCTTGCCGCCGTCGCGGTATCCGAGGAGTTCGCGGCGCATGCCCCGGCAGGCGTCGCGGAGGATCTCCTGCCAGGTCCGGCCGGAACCGGTCGTCGCGCCCTCCCCCATCAGCGACTCGGCCATCCGCCGGAACATCTCGGTGGCCATCTCGTCCAGCAGTTCCTGCTTGTTCTTGAAGTGCCAGTAGAGCGCGGGGGCCTGGACGTTCAGCTCCTTGGCGATGCGCCGCAGGGTGAGCCCGTCGAGGCCCACCTCGTTCAGCAGCCGCAGGGCGGTGTCGACAACCTGTCGCCGGTCTATGCGGGAAACCATGTTGACAACTTAACACCGTTAAGGCCATGCTCGGAAACATGGAACTTAACAACGTTAAGGAGCCGGCCGGTGTTACGGGCGACCTCCCCACGACCGTTGACGTACTGATCGCCGGGGCCGGCCCGACCGGACTCGCCCTCGCCGTCGACCTCGCCCGGCGCGGACTGCGCGCCCTGCTCGTCGAGCGGCAGGACCGCCTCTCGCCCGGCGCCCGCGGCACCGGAGTGCAGCCGCGCACCCAGGAGGTCTACGACGACCTCGGGGTGCTGGACGCGATCCACGCGACCGGCGGGCTCTACCCCGAGGTGGGCCTCTGGGAGAACGGCCGGATCGCCAGTACGACCGTGATGATCGAGCGGGTCGACCCGACACCCGCCATGCCGTACTCGAACGCCCTGATGGTGCCGCAGTTCCGCACCCAGGAGGTGCTGCACGCCCGACTGCAAGAGCTCGGCGGCGCGGTGCTCTTCGGCACCGAACTCACCGGATTCGCCCAGGACTCCGACGGGGTGACGGCCCAACTGCGCGGCGCCGACGGGGTGCAGCGCAGCGTGTGCGCCGCCTATCTGGTCGCCGCCGACGGCGGGCGCAGCACGGTACGCCGGGCGCTGGGCATCACGATGAGCGGCCCGTCGCTGCCGCCGGGCGGCGCGGTGCTCGCCGATGTCCGGGTGGACGGCCTGGACCGGGACCACTGGCACCGCTGGGTCCTGCCGGACAACCGGTTCGTCTCCCTCCTCCCGCTCGCCGGCACGGACTACTTCCAGACCCTCATGGTGACCAACTCGACGGACACCTCGCCCGAGGCGGTCCGCGCCGGACTCGCGGCGCACACCCACCTCGACGCCGGGCAGATCCGCGAGGTGCTGTGGTCCTCCCTCTTCCGCCCCAAGGCGGGGCTGGCCGACGCCTTCCGCGCCGGCCGGGTCTTCCTGGCCGGCGATGCCGCGCACATCCACTCCCCGGCGGGCGGCCAGGGCCTCAACACCAGCGTCCAGGACGCCTACAACCTCGGCTGGAAGCTCGGCCAGGTGCTGCGCTACGGCGCCCCCGAGAGCCTGCTCGACAGCTACGAGGCCGAACGCCGCCCGGTCGCCGAGCGCATCCTCGACACCAGCACCCGGCTGCACCGCTCCGGCTCGCTGCGCCGCGGCCGCGATCTGCACCAGCTCGACATCGGCTACCCCGACAGCCCGCTGACCCGGGAGCTGCGCACGGACGTCCCCGAGGGCGTGCCCCGCGCGGGCGACCGGGCCCCCGACGCCCCGTGCACCACCGCCGACGGTGCCCCCACCCGGCTCTTCGACGCCTTCCGGGGCCCGCACTTCACCGTGCTCACCCTCGGCGCGACCGACCTCGACGCCGGTGCGCTGCCGGCCGATCCGGCGCAGCTGCGCGTCGTCCGCGTCGGCGGTCCGGACCCCGATCTGCTCGACACCGACGGCCATGTCCGCGACGCCTACGGCAGCGCCCCGGCCGTTCTCCTCATCCGCCCCGACGGCTATCTCGCCCTCGCCGCACCGGCCGAGGACGCCACGGCTGCCACGGCCGCCGCCCTCGCGGCCTGCGTCGGCAGCGCCGTACCGCAGCCGGCCGGCTGACCGGATGCGCACGAGGCCGTACCAGCGGATCTCCGCTCGTACGGCCTCGTGCCGGGGACAGGCGCCCGAGGGGGGGCGAGGCGCCCGGGGCGGCGATCCGCCCGGAAAGAACAGTGATCCGACGGACCGGACCCCTGAAGGGTTCCGCCCTAAAGGACCAGCGACAGCAGCAGGACGCAGACGATCCCGACCACCGAGATCAGCGTCTCCATCACCGACCAGGTCTTCAGCGTCTGGCCGACGTTCATCCCGAAGTACTCCTTGACCAGCCAGAATCCGGCGTCGTTGACATGGCTGAAGAAGAGCGAGCCGGAGCCGATGGCGAGCACCAGCAGCGCGGCGTGCGGGGTGCTCAGCTCCGCGGCGAGCGGGGCGACCAGCCCGGCGGCGGAGATGGTGGCGACGGTCGCGGAGCCGGTCGCGAGCCGGATGGTGACCGCGATCAGCCAGGCCAGCAGCAGCGTGGAGAGGTGCCAGCCCTTGGCGATGTCCATGATCATCTGGCCGACGCCGGCATCCACCAGCGTCTGCTTGAAGCCGCCGCCCGCGCCGACGATCAGCAGCACCCCGGCGATCGGGGCGAGCGACTTCTCGACGGTGGCGGCGATCCGGAGCCGGGTGAATCCGGCCGCCCGGCCGAGCGTGAACATCGCGACGATGACGGCGGTGAGCAGGGCGATCAGCGGCGAGCCGATGACGTCGAAGACCTTCTGGACCTGGTGCTCGGGGTTGTCGACGACGATGTCCACCAGCGCCTTGGCGAGCATCATCACCACCGGCAGCAGCACGGTCGCCACGGTGATCCCGAAGCCGGGCCGCTTCTCCAGGTCGTCGGAGGCACGCTCGGGCACCAGGTTCTCCGGCGGCTGGATGTCGACCC
This sequence comes from Streptomyces sp. bgisy130, assembly GCF_057708345.1. Lineage (NCBI taxonomy): Bacteria > Bacillati > Actinomycetota > Actinomycetes > Kitasatosporales > Streptomycetaceae > Streptomyces > Streptomyces sp. bgisy130. Next base: position 371,972 of record NZ_JBYISA010000003.1, on the reverse strand, counting down.
AGCGGGCCGCGTAACGGGAGAAGACCGGGCCGGCGATGATCGCGGTCGGGATGGCGACGACCACGCCGAGCGCGAGCGTCAGACCGAGGTTCGCGCCGACCGCGTCGATCGCCACGAGCGGCCCGGGGTGCGGGGGTATCAGCCCGTGCATGACGGACAGTCCGGCCAGCGCCGGGATGCCGATCCGCATCAGCGAGAAGTTGCCGCGCCGGGCGACCAGCAGCACGACCGGGATCAGCAGCACGATGCCGACCTCGAAGAAGAGCGGCAGCCCGACGATCCCGGCGATCAGCACCATCGCCCAGGGCATCGCCTTCCCGCTCGCCTTCGCCAGGATCGTGTCGACGATCTGGTCCGCACCCCCGGAGTCGGCGAGCAGCCGCCCGAGGACCGCACCGAGCGCGATCAGTACGCCGGTGCCCGCGACCGTCGTGCCCAGGCCCGCGGAGAAGCTGGTGACGGTCTTGTCGAGCGGTGCGCCGGCCACCGCGCCGAGCACCAGCGAGCCGATGATCAGCGAAAGAAAGGCATGCAGCTTGAACTTGGTGATGAGCAGGACGATGACGGCGATGCCGGCCAGGACGGCGATGCCCAGCTGTGCGTGACCGGCCGTGGTGATCGGCTCGGCCGCGTCCGCTGCGAGCATCTCGACGCTGAGATGTGTCACGGCGATTCCCTTGGTTGGACGGAGGGGGAAAGGGGTGCTGCGTTACCTGTGGGGGGAGTTGGGGTGAGGGGGGCGTCCTAGTCGTCCGCCGCGCCCCTCGCGTGCAGTGCGGCCACCGCCCGCCCGGCGATCTCCTCCGGGGAGCCGGACACCTCGACGAGGACACCGGCCTCGTCGGGCCCGAGCGGTTCGAGCGTGGCGAACTGGGAGTCCAGCAGCGCGGCCGGCATGAAGTGGCCCGTGCGCCCGGCCACCCGCTCCTCGATCAGCGCGCGCTCGCCGGTGAGGTGCAGAAAGACGAGGCCGGGGGCGGCGGCGCGCAGCCGGTCGCGGTAGGCGCGCTTGAGCGCGGAGCTGCTGACCACCCCGCCGTGCCCGGCCCGCTCGCGCGCCCAGGCTCCGATGGCGTCGAGCCAGGGGCCGCGGTCGGCATCGTCCAGCGGGTGGCCCGCGGACATCTTGGCGATGTTGGCCGGCGGGTGGAAGTCGTCCCCCTCGGCATACGGGACGCCCAGTGCGTCGGCGACCAGCGGGCCGATCGTGGTCTTGCCGGTGCCGGCCACGCCCATCACGACGATCACGTCGGGGGTGCTCATCCCGTGGTACCTCGCTGTCTTCCTCGACCTCGTGCGGCCCCCACTGAAACCCATTAGGTACGACGTATTCAAGAGCTCGTGATGCAAACGTCATACTTAATTCGCCGAGCCCGGGAACGTAGGCTTGCCCCATGGAAAACGAGGGGAAGGGACTGCACGCCCGCGTGCTGGAGTCCCTCGGTCCCGCGATCACCGCGGGGGACTACCCTCCGGGCACGATCCTGCGCACGGACGAGCTGGAGCAGCGCTTCGACGTCTCACGCACGGTCATCCGCGAGGCGATCCGGGTACTGGAATCCATGCAGCTGGTCGCCTCCCGGCGCCGGGTGGGAGTGACCGTCCGCCCCACCGAGGAGTGGAACGTCTACGACCCGCGGGTGATCGGCTGGCGGCTGGCCGGCCGGGACCGCCCCCGGCAGCTGCGCTCCCTGACCGTGCTGCGCTCGGCGGTCGAACCGGTCGCCGCGGGCCTGGCCGCCCGGCACGCCACCCCCGAACAGTGCGCCCGGCTCACCGAAGAGGCCATGGGCATGGTCGCCACCTCACGCGGCCAGCAGCTCAACGCCTATCTCGTCCACGACATGGCGTTCCACCGGGTGGTGCTGACCGCCTCCGGCAATGAGATGTTCGCCCGGCTCGGCGATGTCGTCGCCGCCGTCCTGACCGGCCGCACCCAGCACCGGGTGATGTTCACCGACCCCGACCCGGCCGCGGTCACCCTCCATGTGCAGGTCGCGGAGGCCGTACGGACCGGCGACGCGGCACGGGCGGAATCGCTGACCCGCGAAATCACCGCCGGCGCGATGGCCGAACTGGACGTGCTGGCACCGTAGTTGGGTGCAGGGCAGGGGGCATCGGCGGCGTAACGGCCGCATACCGGCACCGTCATCAGCCCGCACCGTCATCAGCTCTACGCCCGGCAGCGCCCCGGCTCAGAACAGCGGTTGCTGCCCCGGGAACGGCGGCTCCTCCGGGTCGAACAGCTTCTCCGCGGGTGCCATCATCGGCGCCATCCTGCGCGACCCCGGGCAGGAGATCAGCTCCAGCACCGTCCGCCGGCCGGGCGGGTCATGGCGGGCGAAGCGGCCGCCGACGACGGCGATCTCTCGGGTGCAGATGGGGCACGCGCGGCGGGGTGACGACATGCCCCCAGTCTGACGCAGCCGACGCCGGGCCTCACAAGCCGCCGGCCCCTGGGGGCGAGCGACCGCGGCGGGGCAATTTCAGCGCCTCGTTCCCTCGGAAATCAACCGGGGATCAATTCCAGCCGTCAGGACGGTCCATATTACAGCGCCATGGCCGGCCCGCAGCGAGTTGACGGGCAAAAACCGCAGGGCTGAACTGGATAGACCGATCATCAGGGGGGTAGGGCTGACAACCATCCAGATCCGGAGGGAAGTTCATGACTTTCAAGAACATCTTCGACAGCGGCGGAAGTGAAGCCAAGTCCGCCGAAGAGTCCGCCCAAAAGGTCAATGAGAAAATTCCTGGCGCCTGGCCCGAACGGGAAGGGGTCGACCCGGAGCTCTACGACGGCATTCCGGAAACCGCGCGCGACCCGAAGATCATTCGCGAGACGTCGCCCGAGGCGCTCAGCATCATGAGCAACTTCCTCACCCCGCTCTTCCAGAACACCCAAACAGCAGCCGCCACGCAGCGGGAAGCCAGCGAAAACCCCGAATCGACATCCGGTATGGCGTCCTCGGCCAAGGACGAGGCATTCAAGAAGGTGGAGGTGGAGATCGAGGGCAAAGACCAGCCAAAGACCAGCGACGAAAAGCTGGCGGAGTCGAGAAAGGGCAACTACACCTCGGTCAAAAATGTCCAGAGGGCTGCCGATGGGTCGGTCAAGTGGTGAGGGCGGCCTGACGACTTCCCATTCGGTCACGCCGACGCCGGGCCGGAAAACAGCTCACGCACCGGACGGCACGGACCGGTATGTCTCCCCCACCGGGTTTTCGTTGAACAAGGGGCGGTTCGGCGACTTTCCCGGGGATGAGGATGCGGCGCACCAGCGCGGGTGGCGCGCTTACATGACGGTGGGTGTACCGCTCGTCGAAGAGCGCGGCGACATTGCACAGCCCCCTCCTGACGTGATCTCCAAGCAGACGTTCGTCAATCGAACCGACCCCACCCCCACCACTTGGTCACACACCGTCGAATTCTCGATTTCGAACACCATCAGCTGGTCGCTCCAGGGACAGATGCAGCTTACTTTCGGAGCAAAAACCACCGCATCACTGCAACAGCAATTGCAGAAGAGCATGGCGATGAACCAGTCCGAGAAGATCACCCTGAAGAACAGCAAGGACAATCAGGGTACGGACGCGGAGTCGCAGTCACAGGCGACAAGCACGACAACGGCCACGAGTACCGCCACCGGCACCGGGGAGTTGTCGGCACAGCTGATGCTGGGGATCACTGCCTCGGTCAGTGGTTCGCTGACCACTTCGTTCAAGACCTCGTCCACGCTGAGCGGGCCGGTTGGCAGCCGGGTCGACGTCCTGGCCACGCAGCGCCGTCAGGTGCGGAGGTTCGACTACGAATTCCCGGTCTCCTTCGGCGGGTGGGTCGCTTTGCACTACCCCGAGCCGGTGGAGGTCAAGGAGACCTGGCAGGACGGCCCGCAGGCCAAGGAGCCGAAATACTCCAAGGTGCTTGCCTGGAAACTCGGCGAGACCGGTACGACTGCGGAGACCTTCGACCTGACCGATGACGGCAAGCCGTTCATGCAAAAAGGGGAGGCCGAGGTCGTTTCCACCCTCGCCGGGGTGCACGAGGTCTTCGAGCTGGAAAAGCTCAACTTCGATATGAAGGATCACCCTCTTCACAAGGACGGCAGCGAAGAGCGGACGAGCCCGAAAGTGGCTCCCGTCGAGCTCGCCACCGGGTTGGGGACGGCCGATGGCCTCGCGCTGGACCTGCCGGGCAACAGGGCTTATGTCACCGACGTCGAAAGCGGGAAGCTGATCGAGTTCGACCTGACCAGCCGGCCGGCGAAGAAGCAGCGCACCTGGGATGTGCCGAGGGCCGCCGGAGTGGCGCTGAACGGGGGCAAAGCGTACATCGGCCAGTACGACCGCGGCGGGCTGTACGAGGCCGACCTGACGGCAGACGGCGGCGCCCCGCAGGTCGTGGCCAGCAACCTTGGGAACAGCGTCCGCGTGGCGCTGGATGGCGCGGTCCACGCATACGTCGCCGATTCGAGCGGCGGCAAGTTGCACGAGGTCGTCGTGGCTGACGGCGAGGCCAAGGGCCGTCGGCGCGTGGTGGCCGACGGTCTCGGTGCGGTCTGCGGCATCGGGCTGGACCGCGACCACGGCTGGATCTACGTCAGCAACCGGCAGGGCAAGCTGTTGCGGCTCTCCGGTGTGCTGCCCGGTGCCCCGGCCAGGTCGTAGCGCAGGGCCGCACCACCCGCCCGCCGCTCAGAAAGCATCCGTCGGCACATACGTCCCCCACACCCCCCGCAGCGCCTCGCACACCTCCCCCACCGTCGCCCGTGCGCGCAGTGCCTCCCGCATGGGGTAGAGGACGTTGTCCGGGCCCTCGGCGGCCTTCTGGAGATCGCCGAGGGCCGCGGAGACCGTGCGCTGGTTGCGGCGGCCCCGCAGGGTGGCGAGCCGTTCGACCTGCTGGGCCTCGATCGCGGGGTCGACCCGCAGCGGCTCGTAGGGCTCCTCCTCGTCCAGCTGGAAGCGGTTGACGCCGACCACGACGCGCTCGCCGGCGTCCGTCTCCTGCGCGATGCGGTAGGCGTTGCGCTCGATCTCGTCCTTCTGGAAGCCCCGCTCGATGGCGGCCACCGCACCGCCCATGTCCTCGACCCGCCGCATGAGCGCCACGGCGGCCTCCTCCACGTCGTCGGTCATCGACTCGACGGCGTAGGACCCGGCGAACGGGTCGACGGTGGCGGTCACATCGGTCTCGTACGCGAGCACCTGCTGGGTGCGCAGCGCGAGCCGGGCCGACTTGTCCGTGGGCAGTGCGATGGCCTCGTCGAAGGAGTTGGTGTGCAGCGACTGGGTGCCGCCGAGCACGGCGGCGAGCCCCTGCACGGTGACCCGGGCGAGGTTCACCTCGGGCTGCTGGGCGGTGAGCTGCACCCCGGCGGTCTGGGTGTGGAAGCGCAGCATCATCGACTTGGGGTTCGCCGCCCCGAACTCCTCCCGCATCACCCGGGCCCAGATCCGGCGCGCGGCACGGAACTTGGCGACCTCTTCGAGCAGCGTGGTGCGCGAGACGAAGAAGAACGACAGCCGGGGCGCGAAGTCGTCCACGTCCATTCCGGCGGCCACGGCCGTGCGCACATAGGCGATGCCGTTGGCGAGCGTGAAGGCGATCTCCTGCGCGGGCGAGGCGCCCGCCTCGGCCATGTGGTAGCCGGAGATGGAGATGGTGTTCCACCGGGGGATCTCGGCCCGGCAGTACTGGAAGATGTCCGCGGTCAGCCGCAACGACGGCTGCGGCGGGAAGATATAGGTGCCCCGTGCGATGTACTCCTTGAGCACATCGTTCTGGATGGTCCCGTTCAGCTGACCGGCCGCCACCCCTTCCTCCTCCCCCACGAGTTGGTAGAGGAGCAGCAGCAGCGCGGCGGGTGCGTTGATCGTCATCGACGTCGACACCCGGTCCAGCGGGATGCCGCCGAGCAGCACCCGCATGTCCTCGACGGAGTCGATGGCCACCCCGACCTTGCCGACCTCGCCGGAGGCGATCGGGGTGTCCGAGTCGTGCCCCATCTGCGTCGGCAGGTCGAAGGCGACCGACAGCCCGGTCGTGCCGTGGGCGATCAGCTGCCGGTAGCGGGCGTTGGATTCGCGCGCGGTGCCGAAGCCGGCGTACTGCCGCATCGTCCAGGGCCGCCCGGTGTACATCGACGGATACACCCCACGGGTGAAGGGGTAGGCCCCGGGCGCACCGAGCCGGCGCTCCGGGTCCCAGCCGTCCAGCGCCGCCGGCCCGTACACAGGCTCGATGGGCAGACCGCTCTCGTTGTGCCGCACACTGCCCGACTCGTGCGCCATGGGGGTACGCCTCCCAGTGGGTGACCGGTTCGTCAGGGTTTACGCCTTGCTCACAGCATGCCCGCAGGTTCGCCGCCGCGCAGCACTGGGAAGAGTCACCGGTGGCCGGTCGGGCCGCCGAGATCCGGGGGTTGCGCATGCAGCGGAGCAGGGGAAGACGTACGGCGCCGGCGGTGGCCGCGGTGCTGGTGGTGGCGGCGCTCGCGGTGGGCTGCCGCCCGGTGACGATCACCGGGGCCGGTTCACCGGACGGCAAGGGCGTCCGCTACGCCCCCACCACTCCCGCTCCCCCACCCCTCGGCCGTCACACGCGGCCGGCCCCCGCCCGGCACACCACCAAGCCGCAGCCCTGGACCGCCCACCACCGGCCGGCCCCCAGACCGCTGATGGCGCCGGGCTCACGCGGCGCAAAGGTCCGCGAACTCCAGGCGCGGCTGGCCCAGCTGGGCCTGTTCGGCCGCGCTCCCACGGGCTATTACGGCTCGGTCACCGCCACCGCGGTCCGCGCCTTCCAGCGGCGGCAGGGCCTGCCCCGTACGGGCACGGTGCAGCCCGCGGCCTGGCGCGCCCTGCGGTCCCAGACCCGCCGGCCGTCGCACGCGCAGCTCGACCCGCCCACCACCCGGCCGGTCAGCGCCCCCGATCCGCGCTGTATGCGGGGCAGGGTGATCTGCATCAGCAAGCGGAGCAACACGCTCGCCTGGGTGGTCGACGGCCGGGTCGTCTCGGCGATGGACGTCCGCTTCGGCTCGCAGTACACCCCCACCCGCGAGGGCACCTTCCACATCACCTTCAAGAGCCGCCATCACCTCTCGACGCTCTACCACACGGCCATGCCCTACGCGATGTTCTTCAGCGGCGGCCAGGCGGTCCACTACTCCGCAGACTTCGCCGCCCACGGCTACCGCGGCGCCTCCCACGGCTGCGTCAACGTCCGCAACAAGAAAAAACTGGCCCCCCTGTTCAACACCGTAAAGCCGGGCACCAAGGTGGTCATCCACCACTAGCCGCACTCTCATAGAAGCAGCGGAAGCACTCTTTGACCGAAGCGAAAACTGAGCCACCCCCACCCACGGATCCACCTCCGCGAAAGCGCGCGCCGGCTTAAGGCGCAAAGAGGGGGGAGCGGCGCGGGCAGGGCCGGGGGAACGTGCCCCGCCCGCGCCAGTTGCGCTGAGCCGTGGGTACGGGGGGAACCCCGGCTCTTCGCGCAGCCGATGACCAGTCGGCTCACTCAGTACTGCGTCAGCGGATCAAAAAACGTCACACCTACGGGGTGGCGGTGTCGCTCGGGGTGGCGTCACCGGGGTCTGTGGTGGTCACCGAGGGCGTCGAGGCCGGGGTGGACGTGCCGGAGCCGGGGGTGGTGCCGGGCGTCTGGGAGGGGTGTTCGTCGTCGTCCTCGTCGCTGCCCGTGCCGCCGCTCTGTCCGGTGCCGCCGGTGCTGCCCGTGTCGCCGCCGAAGCCGTCGTCGGCGCCCGAGCTGCCGCCGTTCTCGTAGCGCGCCAGGTAGGTGCGGCAGAAGAGGTGCACCTTGTCGGCGCCGCCGGCCTTGCGTTCGAGGCTGCGCAGCGTGTCGCGGTCCATGCCGTCCCGCTTGCCGGACTCATAGCTCCGGCAGACGGCGAGCAGCGCGTTCTTCCGGTCGCCGTTGCCGGGCTGCGCGGTGCCCTTGTGGCCGGGTCTCTCGTCGCGGCCGCTACCGCCGCCGGAGGTGCCGCGGCCGGGATTCCTGGTGGCGCCGGAACTGCTGCCGGGTGCGGGGGTGTCGGAGGGTCCGGCGGACCTGCCGCCGGGGGTGGGGTCGGGGGTGTGTCCCGTGGTGCCGTCGGTCTGGGCGCCGGGCCGGCGGGTGTCGAGCGGCCCGGGGGTCTCGGCGGCGGAGACGCTGGAGGCGGGGTCGGGTTCGGCGCCGCGGAAGGGGCTGGGCAGCACGCCGGTGCCGGCGCCGACGGCGACGCCGCCGATCGCGCAGGCGGCGAGGGCCACGGCGAAGCCGCGCCGGAAGGGGCGGCCGAGGCGGGTGCGTTCGACGGAGCCCGTGGCGCGTGCGGTGCGGCCGTTCGGGAGCGGTTCGGCGGCGGCGCGGTGCTGGGCACCGCGGGCGGCCTGCCGGAACGCGGCGACGGCGGCATCTTCGCCGGGGAGTTCGGCGGTGCCGGGCGTCTTGCCCCCGACCGCGGCGGCGGCCTGGAGGAGCTGTTCGAGTTCGCGTGCGCCGTCACCGTGCCGGGCACTGACCTGTTCACCGCGCAGCAATCGCTCCGCGGTGTCCTTGTCGAGCCAGTTGTACCGGTCGTCGGCCATCACATGTCCTTCTGCGTTCGTGCGGCCGTTTCCGTCACACCTGGTACGTACGATTCCGCCATGCCGTCGCGGCGCCTTCTGCCCTGTACGGGCACCCCACTCACCGTTCCACCACCTCGGCGCGGGCCCGCCGCGGGCCGGCCGGTGGGGGCGCCTTCCTGCTGGCCGGCGCCGTCTTCGCCGCCGTCCTGACTGCTGCCCTGACTGCTGTCCTGCCGGGTGTCCCGGCCGCCGCCCGGTTCCTCGCCGAGGAGCTCGGCGAGCCGTTTCAGTCCGCGGTGGGCGGCGGTGCGTACCGCGCCGGCCCGTTTGCCGAGCACCTCCGCGGCGCTCTTGGCGTCGAGCCCGACCACCACCCGGAGCACCACGGCCTCGGCCTGGTCCTGCGGCAGCCGGGCTATCAGCCGCATGGTGCGGCCGGTGCCGAGGGCTTCGAGTGCCTCGCCCGCGGTGTCGGACGCGCCCGGGGTCTCGGCCAGTTCGCTTTCGTCGCCGCCGATCGCCGGGCGGCGGCCGCGCATCCGGATGTGGTCCAGGGCGCGGTTGCGGGCGATACGGGCGGCCCAGCCGCGGAAGCGGTCGGCGTCGCCGCTGAAGCGGGCGAGGTCACGGGTGATCTGGAGCCAGGCTTCGGAGGTGACGTCCTCTACGTCCGGTTCGCTCACCAAGGTCCGTACATATCCCAGAAGTCGGGGATGTACGGCGCGGTAGACGGTACGGAACGCCGCCTCGTCGCCGTCCTGCGCCGCCTGTACGGCCACCGTCAGCCGACGGTCGTCCGGCTGAATGTCGTCCCCTCGCACGGGTCCATCCTGTCGCACGTGGAATGTCCGCCGCCCGGTCCTTGCTGCTTTCTCGCTCTCACCCGGCCCACGCCACCGGCTCCGCTCCGTCTGTGCGCCGGAGCTGTGCCGGCTACCGCCTGCCGTCGGCCACGGTCGGCCGAAAACCCCCGGTAACCCGGTTGTTCCTGCTGACCGTAACGCGTGCGCCGGCGCGCGCCGCACCCGGGAGGGGCGCACCGCCCGCTCCGGCGGGGCCGGGAAGGCGGACGCGCACGGCTTCACCGGTACCCCGGCGAGGTGCCTGCCGGGACCCCTCCGGCACCCCCGGGGAGGACGGCTCCCCGGGCCGCGGAAAGCGCCACGAACAGTGCGCCGACCAGCGCGGATCCGCACGTTACGGGCCTGTCCGGGCCCGCGTCCAGACCACTAGCCGTACCCCTGCCCGTACCCCGTGTGACGCTTTCGCGCCGTCTGGCGCTGTATCGGATAGGGGCCGTCACCGGCCCTTCGCGAACGACGGCCGGGGCCTCTCCTGTGGGGGGTGGCGGCCCCGGCCGTCCTCGTACCTCTCTGGCCTCTGACCTGGAGTTACGTGACGGCCACGCCACCGCCGTGACCAACCACGTGACCAACGCATCTGGCGGCTCACCCGATCTTCCCCAAACCGATACGCTGCGCCGTCCCGGCGGCCGGCTTGCGGGCACCTTGGGTTCGGCTCTTTCCGTACTGGGCCATGGTGTAGCCGGGTGAGTGGTGCCTCACATTCGCGGATACCTCAACGGGATTCTCACCTGCTTCTAGACCGTTCGTGACCTTGCTGTGACGCCAGTCGTGGATGCGGAACCTCTCCGGGAGATCCAGCTCTGCCTGTTGCCCCGCCACCGCGCACGGTCAAGATGTCGCGGCGGCGTATGCGGCGTGGATCGAGCAGGCGGTGCGGCAGTCGCCGCCGAGCGCTGCGAGAACGCCCCGCTCGATCTGCAACTCGCGCGGTCACTGCCTCGAACCCTTCGCTACCGAAGGCGGCCTCCAGCCGCTCACGGAAGGTGGCCACGCGGAGGATGGGCTGCGCCTCGACGATCAGGGCGCGGATGGACATCACCAGGATCTCCAGGTTGCGGCACGGCTTTCGAAGGAGACGTTCAGGTCTCCTGGGGCAAGAGGGAGGGATCAGTCGGCGAGATGTCGTCAGGGGGTGTGGGCAACACGGCCCATACCCGGAAGCCCCCGTCCCGCAGCGGCCCCGCGATCAGCTGCCCTCCGGTCTCGGCGACGCGCAGGCGCAGCCCAGTCAGGCCCATACCGCCAGAGCTGCGAAGTGACATGGCACGGAACGGCGGGCCGTTGCGCACTTCCAGCACCACCCGGTTCTCTTCGAAGAAGAGCTCGGCCAGGACTGTTGCACCGGGGGCGTACTTGGCCGTGTTGGTGAAGGCCTCACGAATGACGTGGTAGATGAGCTGCTCGGTCCTCGTGGGCAGCACCCTGACAGGCCCGTGCTGCCGGTATTCGGCGACCATGCCCACCGCAGTCATATTGCGCACGAGGCCGGCCAAGAACTGCGCGCCGTTGCTCGGGCAGAAGGCCGCTGCCTGCCATGCGTCGCCCTGCCGCAGTACCTCAAGCATCCGCCGGAGGTCGGCCATCACTTGCTGCGCCGATTCCCGCAGCGCCAGGGCGTGCGCATGGACCCCTTCGGGGAGGTTCGGCGCCCGCTCGAGCTCGCTCGCCCTGAGCGCCAGAAACGTGGCCTGGTGGCCGATGTGGTCATGGATGTTGAAGGCCAGCCGGGTGCGTTCCTCCAGCAGGGCGAAGCGGGCGGCGCCGTCGACGGCGGCCCCGGACATCTCCAGCCGTTCTCGCAGCAGCTCGCGCACCGACTTGTGATGCCGGATGAGCCCACCGAAAACCGCCGGAAAGGCGACCTCCGCAACGACGGCGTAGTACAGCGCCTGTTCGGTGCCGCCGGCCATGCCGAGGGGATGCCGGGTGGATAGGTATACCGCAGCGGCGAGTGTCACGAGCACGAACCGGAGCCGCCCGCCGTAGCGGGCGACGGCGTATGCGGCGGCGAACAGCGACGTCCGTACGTCAGAGGCGAAGCTGGACGCAAGCCCTGCAAACAGGCACAGTTCGGGAATGCGTCGGCGCAGCACGAACGTCGCCGCGGAGCCGACAGCGATTGCCGCAGCGGCGGGGTAGCTGCGCACCAGACCGGTGGCAGTCAGAGCATCGGTCTGCAGGCACGGCACGACTGCCGTGAGCAGCACGATGCCACCGTCGCAGAGCCGGTCCCTGTGCCCCCCGTAGCGAGCGGTCAGGGCCGTCAAGGACCCCCACGCGGTTTGCCCCCAGGCGGCTCGCGCGGAATCGAGTCGCTCGTTGCCTTGGGACAACGGGATCGCAGAGTGGCCGTGTTTCAGACCGCCTCTGGCTGGACCGTCCAGATGTAGGGGGTGTTTGGTGTTCATTTCCGTATGTCTTTGTGAACCGAATGTCGACTTGAGCGCCTGTCATCGCACGGCCCCGAGCAGAACTGCTGAGTGCGATGCCCAAAGGCTCCGATTCCGGCGGGGTTTGAAGGTGACACGTGACGAATGGTGCGGGAGGAATAGTTGGCCAGTCCCTGCCGACCGTCATGCCTCGCCCGGGCGTCGACTGCGAGGTGCGCCGGGGGGCACGACCTGTGAGCCGTGGCGGGGTGTGAAACAGAGGATCATGGGTTTGCTTTCGGTATCTCGGAAGCCTGACATCGCGTCGGATCAACCCTAACCCACAAAATCCATCGAATAGCTGACGGTTTCCTTACGGTGGGAACCCAACAAAAGGTGTAGGTGCATTGCCGCATCGTCATCAGGTAAGGGCAGAAGAGCGGAGTCATCTGCCTTCCTGGGCAAGGCACGGCACAAGGACATGAATCGAGAGGTGTTCGGCAGGTACCTGACAGGCTCGAACTCCGCGCCCTTATCCATGAAAAGATCGGAACGATCGAGGATGGAATCGGCGCGTCGACGTAGCGGCGTCTAAATTAACAGGGAGGGAGTCCGCGTGACCGCATCTGTGTTGGTGGTCGACGATCAGGCACTGCTTAGGTCCAGCCTGTGCCTGTTACTGGACTCCACTCCCGAGTTCGAAGTGGTCGCCGAAGCGGGAGACGGCGCGGATGCCCTCGCGAAGGCCCGCACCCACCGTCCCGACGTCGTGCTCATGGACGTACGGATGCCACGCGTCGACGGGATCGCGGCGACGAAGCAGCTGATGCAGTTCACTGATCCGCCCAAAGTGCTGATGCTCACCAACTTCGAGGTCGATGACCGGGTGTTGGAAGCCCTGGAGGCAGGGGCCTCCGGGTTCCTGCTGAAGGACCTGTGTCCGCAACAGCTGCTCTCTGCCCTGCGGACCGTGCTCGTCGGTGGCCGGGTCATCTCGCCGGAGGTACTCGACACCCTTGTGCGTCGCGCTTCGACCACCACCAGCCGGGTCCGCACCGAAGCCCTGGCGCAGCAACTGGCCCAGCTCAACGCGAGCGAGCAGCGGGTGCTGGAGCTCATAGGCATGGGCCTGACCAATGCTCAAATCGCCCAGCGCCTGCACTTGTCACAGGCCAGCGTGAAGACCTATGCCTCCCGGATACTCAGCAAACTCGGACTGCAAAACCGCACCCAGGCGGCAATCCTCGCCTACGAGGCGGGTCTGATCGACACGCGGCGATAGGGACTGTCCGACGGAGCGTCGTGGCAGCAGGAGTCGGGGCAGTGCTGTTGCGGCTCCCGTGAGCTGGCGCTGGCGGCTTGCCCCGGCGAAGCCCCGATAACGGGCGGCAGCGAAGGGACGGATGAGTCGAGCCACGCGCGACAGTCATCGGACCGTGCCGTGCCTGTCCGGGAGCGTGAACGCCTCCTCGGCGCAGGAAGCGGCAGCTCCGGCGGTGTCCAGAAGTGTCAACTAATGGACGTCCATAGTCACCCAATTACGACTCCCGGAGAAGACGGCGGGGGTTGAGAGTTGACGCGGCGAAGGTCGCCGAAGCGTGCAGGCGACTGTTCGTGAGACCAGCGAGGGGCAGTGGCTTGCGTCCTGGGAAATGGTGCACCGAGTTACGCCCGATTCATGCGTTTTGCTCCGCTTTGGGGTGGACGCCTGCATAGCAGAACGGTCACTGGCTCACCCTTCGGGAACGACGAAGATCCTGAAGGGCATCAGCGCGATGGCCGCACCGGAAAGCCTGTCCCTGCATGCCCCGACCTGACTGAGGAGAACCTCGCCCCGGCGAGTCCAGTACCGGCCCCGCGCGAGGGCCGCGACGTACGCGGACGCGAACGAGCCGGCATCCCGCGATCCCGTTCATGCCAGCTCGCCGCGTTGTTGACGAGTTCCTTCCCGTCGGACCGGACGAGTCGAACCTTCACGAGGACCTCGTGCCGGCGGTCGCGGCCTAGGAGCACCCCCAGCCGGGGCAATCAATCTCCACCAGGGATCCGCAAAAACCTTTCACGAGAGGAAAGACCATGGGAAATCATCAGGAATGGAAACCAAGTCGCCGATCCATCGCTACATCCATAGCCGTTGTTGCGGCAACTGCACTCGTCGGCGGAAGCCGACTCATCGATTCCGCAGGCCGTCAAGGGACCCTGAACGCCGGCTCGCTACAGCTGGCCAACGATCCGGAATCCAATGGGTATCCGAACGTGGTATGGCGAGTGGACACCCGCAGCCCGGAAGAGATCTGGGGAAGTGATGGCCAAGGGCCAGGGTTCCAACCGCATGGCACCAATCGTAATTTCCTTCAGCACGTGACGCGAACGAATGCCGCAGGCGAGCGGGTCGTTGACAGTGCATATGTTTCCACCACCACCTCTCGGGAGTGGGCGGAGCGGACCCATATCAGGAATCTACTGGCCGCGGACAACGGCCTGACCGTGTGGCTGTACAGAATCCGAGCGGATAGCAATTTCTACGGCGTAAACAACTCTCTGCGTGCGGCAATTAGTGCGACCGAGAACGAGGACACGCTGGACATCCTTTCTGATACCGACGCCAGGTATAGAAGGCAGAACGAATGGGCTGCACGCGGCGGAATTCCCGTCGCGAACATTCAAGGAGCGATTCCGTACACGCACTCACTAAATGATGACGGATTCAGCGTCGGCACGGAGCAAACGAGTTCCCACTATATCGCCAGCGCGACCGTGGCCAACTCGGACACTCTTTCGATGGATGTTGAAGGCCGCACGAGAAACTCCGTCGTCCGCATGGCGAGCGTGCTTGGAGCCCTCATCGGAATCGGGTTCTGCGTACCCACTGCACGCAGCAGAAGGTCTACCGATACGACCGCGGAGTCGGGCGAGTATCAATTTCACGATATCCCCATCTCGTCGAGGTCCTTCCACCTGGGCATCAGTGCGGCCGTCGTCAAGGATCGCCGTGACATCTGGTTCATGCGCGGTAACCAAAGCGTCGTCTACAACGTGCAGCATGATACCCTCGTAAAAGACCCGAGCCCAATCTACCGTACTTTTCCCGGACTGATAGGCACACGCTTCGACAACCAAATCGACGCAGCCCTCATCAAGGAAAGCGCCACCGATGAGGCATGGTTCTTCTGCGGTGACCAGTACGTCCGCTACAACCATGCCACCAATCAAATCGTGTCAGGCCCTCGTTCCATCCGCGACGGCTGGACCGGGCTGCAAGGGACCTCCTTCGTCAACGGTATCGACGCGGCGTTCCCCCTGGACGGTTCCGATTTGGTCTACCTCTTTAGAGGTGACCAATGCATCCGCTACGACCCGTTGACCGATGCAAGCGACCCGGTGAGGTCCATCGGCGAAGCCTGGCCCGGGCTGGCGAACACCCGCTTCGCCAACCAAATCGACGCCGCCGTCGAAGTCATTGGAACGAAGCAGGTCTGGTTCTTCAGCGGCGACCAATACGCCCGTTACGACACTGAGAACGAACAGATAACTATCGGCCCGAAATCCATCAGCGAGGGATGGCCGGGGCTGCGGCCGGACTTCACCACTGACCTTGATGCCGCTGTCACACGAGGGTCTGACAATGAAGTGTGGCTGTTCAAGAGGAATCGCTGCATTAAGTACGACAGGGACAATAACACCATCCTCGCAGGACCGAACGCCATCACCGAGGGCTGGTCCGGACTGGCGGGCACCCGCTTCGCCAAGCATATTGACTCGGCCGTGGAGAAGAGCGGAACTAATGATGTCTGGCTCTTCAGCGGCAATCAATACGTGCGCTACAACACGAGCACCAACCAAATCGCTTCAGGACCGCGTTCGATCCACGACGGCTGGCCCGGGCTGCAAAACACCCCCTTCACTCATGGGATCGATGCCGCCGTCCCCACCAACGCAGCTAATGAGGTCTGGTTCTTCAGTGGAGACCAATACGTCCATTACAACACTGAGACCGATCGAATACTTTACGGCATCAAATCCATCGGCGAGCGTTGGCAGGGACTGAAGGGCACTCCTTACTCCTGGGGAATGGATACGGCTGTTGGCATACCCAAGGGCAATTCCTCACAGGATAAGGTCTGGTTCTTCGTCGGAAATAGGTGCGTTCGTTACAACACGACCGCTGACCGCTTCGACGCTGATGAGCAGTGGATCGATGCCGCCTGGCCCGCAACGGCCACCGCTCCCGCGGGCCATCCTCACGATGAATTGTGAATCGCCGATGATCTCTGCATCGAAAGCCGTTGATTGACCGTGCGGCGCAGTTCACACATGACTGAATGACCAGGTCAGGTGGGTAGATAAATCCCTCTTCGTCTTTCGGAATGCGTTTGCATCCCGAAAGACGAAGAGGGCCGTCCCGACGGGTTGGACTCCACTCAGGCTCACACCCGGTCAGCCAGCGCCTTGAAGCCCGTCCAGGACAGGGCGGGCGTCCGCGGGTCCCAGGTCTTCTGCGCCAGTGCCGCCAGCGGCAGCCGGATTCCGGTGGCCACCTGCGCCTGGGTCTGCGCCTGTGCCAGGTCGCTCCAGATCGCGAAGCGCGCCCCGGGAATCCGGTCCGGGCCGGTCAGGTTCGCGGGCACCGACACCGGCCGGGTACCGCGGATCACCAGCGGGGTCCAGCTCTCGTAGATCCGCTGGCCGGTCGGGTAGACGAACTGGTTGGGCTCGCCGAGGACGTAGTAGAGGTACTCGTCGTTGAAGTTCATGACGTTGCGGCCCTCGCGCAGGAACTCCGCGGGGTCACGGTGCCCGGCTTCCTTTCCGGTCCAGTAGTCGACCATCCGGTTCTTGTCGGGGGACACCCGCGGGCTGGAGAAGAATCCGTCGTTCCATGCCTCGATGCGGTTCTTGCCCTTCGCCTCCACGGTCTTCTGCCGGTCGTTGAGCCAGCCGGTCGTCAGGTCCGCGATGGTGCCGTTGGGTCCGTACTTCTGCCGTGCGGCCCGGGTGAGCTGCGGATATGTGGTCGACGGGGTGGACGACAGCAGGGCCTGGTACTCATCGCCGCCCAGGTGCCAGTAGGCGGGCGCGCCCTTGGGGTTGGTGAACAGCTCGCTCATTTCCTTCAGCAGCGAGTCGATCAGCGGGGCCGCCTTGGGGTTGGAGATATCGATCGCACCGGGGACCACGCTGCCCGATGCGCGGCGCAGCAGCAGGTCGGGATAGTGCTTGAGCACGGCGCCCAGGTGGCCCGGTGAGTCGAGTTCCGGGACGACGGAGATGTGCAGGCTGCGTGCGAGCGCGATGATCTGGCGGATCTGGGCCTTGGTGAGATGGTCGGCGGAGACGATCTCTGGGTGGGTGTCGCTCTGGATGCGGAAGCCCTGGTCGTCGGAGAAGTGCAGCTGGAACTGGTTGAGCTTGAGATCGGCGATCTCCCGGATCCGGGCCTCGATCCAGTCCTGGGTGTAGGGCTTGCGGGCGTTGTCCAGTGACATGCCGCGCTGCGGACGGCCGGGCCGGTCCTGGATGGTGCCCTCGGGCAGGCCGCCGGCCGCGTGCACGGCCTGTTTGACGGTGCGGGTGCCGTAGAAAATTCCGGCGTCGGTGGGGGCCGTGAGAGTGAGCCGGGTGCCGTCGGCGGTGAGGGTGTAGGCCTCGTCGGCGGCGCTCTGGACGGGCACATTGTTCGCCTGCTGGGCACCGTTCTTGCCGGAGATCTTCACCTCGATGTCGCCCGGCTGCACGGTCTGGTCGCCGTAGACGACGGTCAGTCCGAGGTCCCGGGCCATCCGCTGGGCCTCGTCGGCGACATTGCTCTGCTCGCCGGCCGGGACGACCACCCGGGCCCCCTTGGAGGGCCGCCAGCCCGGGCCGTCGGCCCGGCGGAAGTCGCGGACGGCGGGGATGACCTGCGGCGTCCCGGTCACCGGCGCCCAGGTCGGGGTGGCCGCGGCGGACGTGGGGTTGACCTTGGCGCTGGTGCTCCCGGGCGGCTCGGTGTCCGCCGTGTCGGAGCAGCCGGCGAGCAGCAGGGCACCGGCGAGCGCCGCGGCCGGCAGTGCGGACCGGGCCGCCGGGCCCGTGTGCCTCGTCGGCGTCGTCGCGGGGCGCAGGGAGGCCGAGGGCCGCGGGGCGCGCGGCGGCCGCATCGGGTTCGACATCGTGCAATCCTCACTTTTCGGGGCGAAGGCATTGCCAGGTGTGCGGAGCGGGCCGTCCATGGAACGCGCGAAAGCTCTCCCATCCGGGTGAAATTCGCGCATCCGTCGGACAGTCGTCGCCAAGCGTCGTTAGCGTGGCGTCTCCGTTCGTCACCCCCTTCACAGGGCTCTCCCGGATCCGCCGGATACCGCCGGGGGGACGTCGCACACGCACCACCGCCCTACCCGCCGCCGCTTGGTACGCATCCCGGCTTCGGTCCGCTTCTCCCCCAGCTTCCTTCAGTCGCCCGTCCCGCACCTGTCGAACCGACCTATTCGCATCCGTCCGAGGAGGCCCACGCTGTCCGGTGACATCCCGGCCACCCGGCCGACGACGCTGCGCCCGCCGCAGCCCCCGCGGCGCGGCATATCTTCACCGGTCCGCGGCGCCGCGCTGCCGCACCCCCGCGCCGAGGGCATCGGGCTCGTCCGCTTCAACACCCTGCCCCGCGAGGACGCCCTGGCCACGCTCCTGAGCTGCTGCGGCAGCCGCCGCTGGGCCGAGCGGGTCGCCGCGCACCGCCCGTATCCGGATCCGGAGTCCCTGCTCGCCGCGGCCGACGAGGCCAGTTACGACCTGACCACGGCCGAGCTGGACGAGGCGCTCGCCGAGGAGTCCCTCTCGCCGCAGCCGCTCGTCGGCGCCCGTGGCCCCGGCACGCTGGCCGCCCACACCGCGCTGCGCGCCGCGCACGCCGAGTACGAGCGGCGCTTCCGCCATGTCTTCGTCATCTGCCTGGACGGCTACCGCGACGAGGAGCTGCTCGACCAGGTGCTGTCCGGGATCCGCACCCGGCTGGGCAATGAGCCGGACGAGGAGCGGGCGGTCGCCGCGGACGAACTGCGCCGGCTGACCCGCGGGCGGCTGGCCCGGCTCACGGCCTCCGGCCCGTGACGGATCGCGGCTTGTGACCTGGAACATTCCGGTTCGTGCTTGTGTGATAGCCCGTTGGTGCCTGTTTGATCACACCTAAGGACCCCGGCGCAAGGAACCGACAACACGTCGCTACGATGGCCAGGGCCGGTGGACCGTACCCGGCCGGGCCCGACCGACAGAGAAGCCGGCTGGCCCCAATCCCCGCTCCCGGAGGGTTTTTCCGTGCCGGCTGGAACGCTGTACCGCGGCCGGGAAGGCATGTGGTCCTGGGTGGCTCATCGAGTCACCGGCGTCCTCATCTTCTTCTTCCTGTTCGTTCACGTCCTCGACACCGCACTCGTCCGCGTCTCCCCCGAGGCGTATGACGACGTCGTAGCGACCTACAAGACGCCGATCGTCAACGTGATGGAGTACGGCCTGGTGGCCGCCATCCTCTTCCACGCGCTCAACGGCCTGCGGGTCATCGCGGTGGACTTCTGGTCCAAGGGCCCGAAGTACCAGAAGCAGCTGCTGTGGACCGTTGTCGGTATCTGGGTCGTCCTGATGGCCGGTGCCTTCTACCCCGTGTTGCAGCACACCCTGCGCACGCTGTTCGGGAGCTGACGCGAGATGTCTGAAACCACCTCCGCAGAGACCACGGCGGCGGGCGGGACGGACGGCGTCTCGCTCTACGACGTGGATCACCCGGCCCCGGTCATCGAGCCGCCGCGCAAGCGCACCAAGAAGACCGGGAGCGCCTCCCGTGGCAACTTCGAGATGCAGGCGTGGCTGTTCATGCGGCTGTCCGGCATCGTGCTGGTCGTCCTGGTCCTGGGCCACCTGCTGATCCAGCTGGTCCTCGACGGCGGCGTCTCCAAGATCGGCTTCGCGTTCGTGGCCGGCCGCTGGGCCTCGCCGTTCTGGCAGGTCTGGGACCTGCTGATGCTGTGGCTGGCCATGCTGCACGGCGCCAACGGCCTGCGTACGGTCATCAACGACTACGCACAGCGGGACAACACCCGCTTCTGGCTGAAGATGCTGCTGTACACCGCGACGGTGTTCACCGTCCTTCTGGGCACGCTGGTGATCTTCACCTTCGACCCGAACATCTCCTGAAGCCGGGGCTGACTGGAACCATGAAGATCCACAAGTACGACACCGTCATCGTCGGCGCCGGCGGCGCGGGCATGCGCGCGGCCATCGAGTCGACGAAGCGCAGCCGCACCGCGGTCCTGACGAAGCTCTACCCGACCCGCTCCCACACCGGCGCCGCCCAGGGCGGCATGGCCGCGGCCCTCGCGAACGTCGAGGAAGACAACTGGGAGTGGCACACCTTCGACACGATCAAGGGTGGCGACTACCTGGTCGACCAGGACGCCGCCGAGATCCTCGCGAAGGAGGCCATCGACTCGGTCCTCGACCTGGAGAAGATGGGCCTGCCGTTCAACCGCACGCCGGACGGCACGATCGACCAGCGCCGGTTCGGCGGTCACTCCCGTAACCACGGTGAGGCCCCGGTCCGCCGGTCCTGCTACGCCTCGGACCGCACCGGCCACATGATCCTCCAGACGCTGTACCAGAACTGCGTCAAGGAGGGCGTGGAGTTCTTCAACGAGTTCTACGTGCTCGACCTGCTGCTCCAGGACGTCGACGGCGTCAAGAAGTCCGCGGGCGTCGTCGCGTACGAGCTGGCCACCGGCGAGATCCACGTCTTCCAGGCGAAGGCGATCATCTTCGCGTCCGGCGGCACCGGCAAGTTCTTCAAGGTGACCTCCAACGCGCACACCCTGACCGGTGACGGCCAGGCCGCGGCCTACCGCCGCGGGCTGCCGCTGGAGGACATGGAGTTCTTCCAGTTCCACCCGACGGGCATCTGGCGCATGGGCATCCTCCTGACCGAGGGTGCGCGCGGCGAGGGCGGCATCCTTCGCAACAAGGACGGCGAGCGCTTCATGGAGAAGTACGCGCCCGTCATGAAGGACCTCGCCTCGCGTGACGTCGTCTCGCGCTCCATCTACACGGAGATCCGTGAGGGCCGCGGCTGCGGTCCGGAGGGCGACCACGTCTTCCTGGACCTGACCCACCTGCCGCCGGAGCAGCTGGACGCCAAGCTCCCGGACATCACCGAGTTCGCGCGGACCTACCTCGGTATCGAGCCCTACACGGACCCGATCCCGATCCAGCCGACCGCGCACTACGCCATGGGCGGCATCCCGACCAACGTCGAGGGTGAGGTCCTGGCGGACAACACCACCGTCGTGCCCGGCCTGTACGCGGCCGGCGAGGTCGCCTGTGTCTCCGTGCACGGCGCCAACCGCCTGGGCACCAACTCGCTCCTGGACATCAACGTCTTCGGGCGCCGGGCCGGTATCGCGGCGGCGGAGTACTCGGCCACCGCCGAGTACGTCGAGCTGCCCGAGGACCCGGCGCAGCAGGTCGCCGACCAGGTCGAGCGGCTGCGCAACTCCACGGGCACCGAGCGGGTCACCGAGATCCGCAAGGAGCTCCAGGAGACCATGGACGCCAATGTGATGGTGTTCCGCACCGAGCAGACGATCAAGACCGCGGTCGAGAAGATCGGCGAGCTGCGCGAGCGCTACCTGAACGTGTCCATCCAGGACAAGGGCAAGCGGTTCAACACCGACCTGCTGGAGGCCATCGAGCTGGGCAACCTCCTCGACCTGGCCGAGGTCATGGCGGTGTCCGCGCTGGCCCGCAAGGAGTCCCGCGGCGGTCACTACCGCGAGGACTACCCCAACCGCGACGACGTCAACTTCATGCGGCACACCATGGCGTACCGCGAGGTGGGCGCAGACGGCGTCGAGTCGATCCGCCTCGACTACAAGCCGGTCGTGCAGACCCGCTACCAGCCGATGGAGCGTAAGTACTGATGAGCACCCCGACTCTCGACAAGCACTCCGCGGCACCGGACGCGGCCGAGGACGGCGCTTCGCATCTGATCACGGTCACCTTCCGGATCCGCCGGTTCAACCCGGAGATCTCGGAGGACGCCAGCTGGGAGGACTTCCAGCTCCAGATCGATCCCAAGGAGCGCGTCCTGGACGCCCTCCACAAGATCAAGTGGGAGCTGGACGGGTCGCTGACCTTCCGTCGTTCCTGCGCCCACGGCATCTGCGGCTCCGACGCCATGCGCATCAACGGCCGCAACCGTCTCGCCTGCAAGACGCTGATCAAGGACATCAACCCGGAGAAGCCGATCACCGTCGAGGCCATCAAGGGCCTCACGGTACTGAAGGACCTTGTCGTCGACATGGAGCCCTTCTTCCAGGCGTACCGGGACGTGATGCCGTTCCTGATCACGACCGGCAACGAGCCGACCCGTGAGCGCCGGCAGTCCGCCGAGGACCGCGAGCGCTTCGACGACACCACGAAGTGCATCCTGTGCGCCGCCTGCACCAGCTCCTGCCCGGTGTTCTGGAACGACGGCCAGTACTTCGGCCCGGCGGCGATCGTCAACGCGCACCGCTTCATCTTCGACTCGCGTGACGAGGGCGGCGAGCAGCGGCTCGAAATCCTCAACGACAAGGACGGCGTCTGGCGCTGCCGGACGACCTTCAACTGCACGGACGCCTGCCCGCGCGGTATCGAGGTCACCAAGGCCATCCAGGAAGTCAAGCGGGCGCTGATCACCCGCCGCTTCTGAGCCCTGCGGCGATCCGGGTCCCGACCCGGCCGCCGAGCAGCGCCGGCACCTCCCGAAGGGCCTCGCCTCCGTATCCAAGGGGGCGGGGCCCTTCGCCGTGCCCGCTCTCCCGCTCCTTCGCCGGATACACGAGCACCGGCGGCAGCGCCTCATCCACCAGCGCCACCGGCACGTCACGACAGAAATACGACGGGACGAAGACCAGCCCCCGCCCCTCCAGGAACAGATCCCGCTCCACCGGATAGCGGACCTCCAGCACCGGCCGCCGCCAGCGCATCACCGGCCCGAACGTCCGCAGCATCGCCTCCGCCCCGGACTGCGCCAGCGCATGCCTGCGCAACGCCCGGTCCGCGCCGACCCGTTCGGCGATCCGCGCCCAGCTCGGCGCCACCGCCCGGTGGTGGTACGTCCGCAGACTGCGCGCCAGATGACGCAGCGCGGCCGGCTCCCCGTCCGCGATCCCACGCGCCCAGCCCGGCAGCGCCCGGTGCCCGGACAGCAGCACCAGCTCGGACCGCAGCCGCTGCCGCGGGGTGCTCATCACGGCCTCCAGTCCCGGCTCGACCCCGTCCAGCCCCGCGAACGGCGTGAGGAAATCCGGGAAGTAGCCGTGCCGCGGCACCAGCGGGAACAGCGTCCGCAGCGGCCCCGGCCCGTGCCGTACGGCATGCTGCCGCCAGGCGGCCAGCGCCGGTTCGGTCCGGCTCTCCCGTAGGGCATGCAGGCTCAGCACCGTCTCCCATAACGGGTCGGCCCCTTCGGCCACTCGCGTACGCGCCAGATCCTGCGCGGTGAAGTGCACTCGCAGCACGTTCGTCCCCCTGGTTCCACGCCGCCTCCCCTGCGACGTGCACCGAGGATCTGTCCGCACAGTGGATCGCCGCAACCGAAACCCACGGGTAGCCTCAGGTCGCCCAACAAAAGGCGCCCGGCGGGGTGTTGGGGCGCCCGGCGGGGCGTTGGGGCGCTCCCTTCCGCTAGCGCTCGCCCTCCACAACCTTGTCCAGGAAGGCATCCAGGTTCCGCACCGTACGGGCGATCCGCTCCTCCAGCGGCAGCGTCTCCTCATGCCGCCCGGCGAGCTGGGACCGCTTGCGTCCCCGGACGTAGAGAGAGCACGCGAGGTCGGCGCACAGATACGTCCCGACGGTGTTCCCCTGCCGCCCCAGCGGCCCGGCCCGCCGCGCGGCGAGCAGACTGACGCCGGACCCGGGATGCCCGGTCACACACACCGAACACACCGTCGTCTTGGTGAAACTCCGCCGCACCCCCTGCGGCCGCCGCAGCGTCACCCCGATGATCCCGCCGTCCCGCGGCGCGACCAGATAACTCCGGTCCGGCGCCCCCGGATCACGCCACCCCAGGAAGTCCAAGTCCCCCCAGGGGAGTTCCGCCAGCCCCACGGGCAGATTCATCCGACTCGCCTCACCCTTCGAGCAATTCACGAAGGAGGCACGTATTGCTTTTTCACTTATGGGGTCCATGACGCCCGAAGCTAACAGCGGGCCCTGGGATCCGTCGCCCGAATTATCTCCAGGCAGGGCGGGACGGGAAGGGCACTGTCCGGGCGGCGCCCCCGGTCCGGCTCCGGTGCCGCCTCACGCCCCAAGCCTCATCATCCACGACCGGTTGGTCATCTGGTGCAGCCCGGCCTGCTGGGCCTTTGCGATCCGCTGCGCGCCGGCCTCCTCCCGTTTCCGCGCGGCCTTTTCCCAATCCGCCGGCTTCAGGAACAACATGGCATTGCTCCCCGGCACCACCAGGACACCACCGAAAGGCAGGTCACCCGCCAACCACGCGCCTTCTTCCGCCCCTTCCGGCCAACGCCGACGCCCTGCCGCATTGATCGCCAGCATCAACGGCGCCCCGTGCTGCCCTCGCGTCGTCACGCGGATGTGGTGGACGTCGCCGTACTTAGTCCACTTCGCACGCTTCATGAGCACCCGGGGATGGAATTCCAGCGGGTAGTGACGGAGCACTTTCGCGCACTGGAAGACACGGATTCCGTAAGCGGCGCGCCACACCGTCATGATGAGCACGCCCACACCGACGGGAATGGGCAGAACCGCGAAGAACGAGTTCACCCCCGTCATACGGGAGAACACCACCGGAATTGCCACCAGAAGGCCGGCGATCAGCAAACGCACCGCCATGAGCCGGGCCAGGGCAAGCCGATTGGCTCGCAGGATCTGCGCCACGTCCGGTGCCTCAGGTGGCGCCGAAGTCTGCGAGCCGTGGGCCACGGCCTTCTCCTTCTGACTCTCTCCAGGTCGGCCACGACCGGCCGCACGGAGTCTTCGCGGTGGGGCTGCGGAGGGCGGCTCAGCCCCAGGTCTGGTGGCTGGGGTTGTTGCGGCGGCGGGTGGCGGCCACGATGCCGATGATGATGCCGATGACGAGGAGTACGCCGAGGCCGATGCCGCCGTAGAGCATGATCGCCTGCTTGCCGCCCATGGGCGGGTCGGGGTCGTAGCCTTTGTCGTCACCGGGGCGGACGGTCTTCTGTGGTGCCTTGCCCTGCGGCATCGGCAGCGGGCCCTCGGCCGGGCCGGCTGCGATGGTGCGCCGGAGGGCGGGGCCGGGCTGGATGTAGCCGTGGCCGTAGTGGGCGTCCGGAAGCTTGAGGTGCTTGTCCTTCTCGGTCTGGGGCAGACCGGCGGTCTTCACCAGGCGGTTGGCGATCTGGCCCGGGGTGAGGTCCGGGAACTTCTGCTTCAGCAGGGCGGCGGCAGCGGAGACGTAGGCGGTGGCGGCCGAGCTGCCGTCCGCGGTGCGGTAGTCCGAGTCGCTCTTGCCCATCGCGACGGGGATCTTCACGCCGGGGGCGAGTAGATCCACGGCGGAGGTGGAGTTGTTGTCGTCGTCCGCCTCGCCGTACTCGTCGACCGAACCCACGCCGATGGCGCCGGGGCAGGCAGCGGGGTACTTCTTCTTCGGGAGGCCGTCGTTTCCGACACCGGCCACCACGACCACGCCCTTCTCCACGGCGTAGTGGATGGCCGGGCAGGTGTCGGCGGAGGGGGTGGTCTCGGTGTACGACATGTTGATGACGTTGGCGCCGTGGTCCACCGCGTAACGGGTCGCTGCCGCGCCGTTCTTGTACTGCGGAATGGGCATGATCTTGGCGTCGGGCGCCAGTCCCTTGACGCCTTCGGAGCCCTGACTGCCGTGACCGTGGCCGGCGATGATCGAGGCCATCGCCGTGCCGTGGTCGCGGATGTCCTCATGCGGAGCGAGATCGTCGGATCCGTCGCCGGCCGCCGTATTCGCGAAGTTCGCGCCGCCGGTGAACTGCCCCGTCAGATCCTGGTGCGTCTTACGGAATCCGCTGTCGAGCACGGCCACCGTGATGCCCTTGCCGGTGGCCTGCTGCCACAGCTGCTGAGCCCCGAACGCCTCCAACGGCCACAGATCCTTGCGTACTTGGTCTGCGGACGCGGTACCGCCGGCGGCCAGCAGCAGCGCTCCCGTGAGCGCCGCACCCACCGTCGCGCGCAGTGTTCGGGTGACCGTCATCCTTCGCTCCTTCTTGCTGTGCTGTCCAGGCGGCATTGTTCCGCCTGAGGAAAGGCCCCGCACACCCAGGTGCGGGGCCCTGCCTCATTGGCCGCATGCGACGTTATCGCCAGCTCACTCGATGACGCGAGGGGCCACCGTACGCTGCGGGGTCCAGGTCTCCTCGTCCTCGACGAGATAGTCGGGACGCTGCCCGGTGGTGCGCTCCTTGTCGCCCTTGCCCTTCCCCTTGGCTCCGGCTCCCGCGGCACCCGCGGCGCCCGGCGTGCCCTTGGCCCCCTGCTGGCCGCCACGGCTGCGGTGGAGTCCGGCGCCGCCCTGCTTGGCGCCGCCCGTCGGACCGCCCGGCTTACCGACCACGCCGCCGCGGGTACGCGCCTGCGCACCGCCTCGTCCGGCCGCGCCCGCTGCGCCCGCCTTACCGGCTCCGGCGCCCGCTCCCGGCATACCGCCGCGCATTCCGCCGGCGCCACGCCCTGCGCCCGCACCCCGCGCCACGCCGGCGCCACGTACCCCGCCGGCCCTCTTGCCGCCCGGCATGCCGATGGGGCCGGCCGGGATCGCTCCGTTGGGGAAGCCGCCGGTACCGCCGGACACACCGTGACTGCCGCCGGGCATCCCGCCGTTGATGGCGCCGCCGCCGGTCGTGGGCGGGGCGAGGGTGCCGCCCTGCACACTGTCGAGTCCGGTGGTCACCGGCAATTCGGGCCGGGCGGTCTTGAGACTGTCGAAACCCTCCGGGACGGCGTGACCACCCGCACCGTTGGGCCCGCTCGGAGTCGAGCCCGACAGCTTGGGACGACTACCGCCGATGATGGGCATGTTCACCGGCGCGGGCGACGGGCTCGTGGAGGGGTGCTTGGGCCAGTCGCCGACGGGACCACCGGGGTCCACACCCTCCTTGAGGACCTTGGCCTGACCGTCGTAGTGATGCGCAAGCTCGTCCATCACGATGACGGCCTCGACCTGGCGCTCCTTGGTCAGGGACAGGCTGTCCCGGTTGAGCTCCAGCGCCATACGGGCGTCCATCTTCGGGTTCGCCATGTCCCGCTTGAACTGCGCGTCGTCGCCGCTCGCGTCGGTCGCGCGGTCCACAACGCCCGGGTTCTTGATCTTCGCCATGGCCGCCTTCGCCTCGCGAAGGTTGTGGGCAACGCCACTCTCCGGGCCCAGCTCGCGGGAGCCGATCAGCACCCGCTCGACGACCCGGGCGTGGCCATACGTCCGGTCGATCTTCTCCAGGACCTTGGCGGCCTCCCGGCGGAACGCCCCGGCGGCCGAGCCCTCCCAGTGCGCCGTGGCGTGATCCACGGCGTCCATGAAGGACTTACGGATGCCCCCACGGCCGTCCTCACCCGCGAGCCGGTCGGCGGAGGCGCGCCAGTGGCGACCAGAGTTCTCGATGCCGTCGGGGTGGGCGTTCTCGATCATCGCCCGGAGATCGTCGAGGCCGTGGTGATGGAAGTCCGAAGGAGACGCGGGGATGGGGCGGTGCCCGTTGAACGACTTGAGCCGCTCCTCCCTCTCCTCCGCCTGGTGCTGCTTCGCCATCTTCTTGGCGCTGTCGTATTCCTGCCTGCCGTCAGCCATGCAGGCCCCCCTTCAAATCCATCGCCGTCTGCCGTACCTGCACCACCGCGGCCTGCTCAGCCATTCATCGAGTTCTTGGTGTGGTGCTCCTGGTCCTCGTACGCTCCACGGCTGGCTTCGGTCTTCTCGCCGAACCTGTGGATGAGTTCCTGGAGCGCCTTGATGACGTCCGACATGTACGTCTGCATGTCGTCGTGTGCACCGCCGAGATCGGTCGCCTCAAGGAAATTCTCCCCGAATGCCGACTTCGTGAGCGTCGTGCTGTACTTCACCTTCTGGCTGGGTTCGTCCATATCGGCCCGAAGGCGTCGGAGCTGGCGTACCACGCTGTCCAGTTCGTCGAGGTCGACCTTGAACCGCTCGCTCATTTCCGCTCTCCCCGTTACCCGCTCGTCCCCCCTCGGCCCGCCCCGCAGGCCACCTCGGTAAGGACAACGTAAAGTCAATAAATACTAGGGAGTTGCCCCCCTGTGTTGCAAGATCGAAAGTCGGGATCTGTCCGATTTAGCGCAGGATTGCGCCGCACTTTGTAGAGGGGTTGTTACCTTCGCGGCGCAACCCCTCCGCAACGATCAACGTAGCGATCTACGCGCGCAGGGAAGCGAGTTCGACCACGGTGACCTCGGGCGGTGCGCCGAGGCGTACCGGTGGGCCCCAGGTGCCTGCGCCGCTGGAGACGTAGAGCTGGGTGTCGCCGTAGCGTTCCAGGCCGGCGAGGGTGGGGTTGGTGGCGTCGGCGATGTAGGTGAAGGGCCACATCTGGCCGCCGTGGGTGTGCCCGGAGAGCTGGAGGTCGACGCCGAAGCGGACGGAGTCGTGGATGGTGACCGGCTGGTGGGCCATCAGGACGACGGCGCGGGCCGGGTCGCGGTCGCCGAGGGCCTGGTCGTAGTCGGGGCCGGCCTGTTCGGCCTGGCCTCCGATGTCGTTGATGCCGGCGAGGTCGAAGCCGGGGAGTTCGGTACGGACGTTCTCCAGCGGGTGGATGCCCAACTCGCGTACGTGGTCCACCCATTGGTCGGCGCCGGAGTAGTACTCGTGGTTTCCCGTGACGAAGAAGGCGCCGTGCCGGGACCGCAGTTCGCGCAGGGGCTCGACGGCCGGGGCGAGGTCGGTGACGTTGCCGTCGACCAGGTCGCCGACGATGGCCACCAGGTCGGGTTGGGTGCGGTTGATGGTCTCGACGATGCGCCGGGTGTGGGCGCGGCCGAGGACCGGGCCGAGATGGATATCGCTGACGACGGCGATCCGGAAACCGTGGGCGGTGCGCGGCAGTTTGGCCAGCGGGATCGTCACGCGCTTGACCACCGGCCCGCGGAGGGTGGTGGCGGTGCCGTAGCCGACGGCGGCCGTGGCGGCGAGGGAGGCACCGGCGGCGACCGCCCGCGCGAGGAAGAGACGGCGGGGCGGGGTGGCGACCGGCGGGAGGGCAGGGGTGCGGGGCGGGAGGAGCGTGGGGGAGGGAGAGGGGGGTGGGATGGGGGAAGGGTCGGGGGACGGCGGTGGGGCCTGGGGGCCTGGGCCGTGGGCGGGGCCGGTGGGTGACGTCGCGCGTGCCGGGGGCTCGTCGGCGGGCAGGGCGCGTAGCCAGATGGCGCGGACCACTTCCCCCACCAGCAGGGCGAGTGTGAGATAGAGCACCAGGGCCAGCCAGAGGTAGCCGGGCCAGGCCACTGCTTGCTGGAGGGGGAAGGGGGCGCCGGCGCGGCCGGCCAGCAGGGCGGCGAGGGTGGTCAGAGGGAGGACGAAGGCGGCGGCGGTGCCCGTACGGCGGGGCCGGCTGCCGGGGGTGGTGGTGTCACGGACGAGTCGGCACCACAGGTAGCGGTGCACGCCGAAGAACAGTCCGAGGACCGGGACCAGGATCAGCGCGAAGATCACGGCGTCTCCCCGTGCCTGTGATTCAGGAGGCGGACGAGGAGGACGAAGGCGGTTCCGGCGTGTGGTCCGCGGCTTCGCGGCGCAAGGCCCGTACACCACGGAACCCGATCACCCCGATCGCCGTCCCCAAAAGAAAGGAAGCCACCGCGAGCAGCAGATGAACCCAGAAGTAGGCGGTCGGGTCACCCGCGTCGTCGAAGGCGAGACCGCTCCCGTCCTTCCAGAGGTTTTTGACGAAAGTGATCCAGATGAACCAGCTCCACACCCCGAAGGCGAGCAGGAACCAGGACACGGGGCGCGAGAGCTTCATACGTCCCAGTATGGGCAGCGGCTCCATCCGGCGGTCGGCAGGGGCACTCTTCCGTGGGGTGCTGTCGGCGTCCGGCGCAAAGGTGGGTACGTTCACGGACGTGCCGACGACCTTCAGTGCTTCCACGGCCTCCACCGATCCGACCGCCCCGAATGCTTCGGCCACGACCGGCAGTGCCGGGCGTGCGGCGCGTCACGGCTTCCCCCTGCGCACCGTCGCCGCACTGGCCTCCTCCGGGCTGCTGGCCACCCCGCTCCTGGCCGGCACCGCACACGCCGACCCCAAGGCTCCCAAGGCGCCCAAGCCGCCGGCGAAGATGTCGCAGATCGGCGGGGACCGGCTGGGTACGCCCGGCGTCCAGGTGGCCCAGACGCCGGGCGCGCCGAAGCTGCCGGGCCCGGACGTCCTCACCGCCCGTTCGTGGATCGTGTCCGACGCCGAGTCCGGCAAGGTGCTGGCCGCCAAGAACGCCCACTGGCAGCTGGCGCCGGCCAGCACCCTGAAGATGCTGTTCGCCGACACGGTGCTGCCGAAGTTCCCCAAGGACCAGAAGCACACGGTCAGGCCCGCCGACCTCGCGGGGATGGGCGCCGGCAGCAGCCTCGTCGGGATAAGGGAGAACCTGAGCTATTCGGTCCACGACCTGTGGCTGGGCGTCTTCCTGCGGTCCGGCAACGACGCGGTGCACACGCTGTCGGCGATGAACGGCGGAACCAAGGCCACCGTCACGCAGATGCAGCGGCACGCAAAGGAGCTCAACGCCCGCGACACGCATGTGGTGACCCCGGACGGCTATGACGCGCCGGGCCAGGTCTCCAGCGCGTACGACCTGAGCCTGTTCGCCCGGTCGGGGCTCCAGAACCCCGACTTCCGCGAGTACTGCTCGACGGCCAGTGCGCAGTTCCCCGGTGACAAGGGCAAAAACGGCAAGCGGGCGACATTCGGCATCCAGAACACCAACCGGCTGCTGAGCGGCGATTACGACATCAAGCCGTATCCGGGCATCGCGGGGGTGAAGAACGGCTCGACGACGAACGCGGGGTCGACCTTCACCGGCGTCGCCCAGCGCGGCGACCGCAAGCTCCTGGTCACGGTCATGAACCCGGAGAAGAAGGAGCACAACGAGGCCTACCGGGAGGCCGCCAAGCTGCTCGACTGGGGCTTCGCGGCGGCCGGCAAGGTGGAGCCGGTCGGCCGGCTCGTCGGCCCCCGGAGCGAGGACGACGGCACCGGCGCGGTGAGCGCCAAGGGCAAGGGCAAGGGTGACCGGAGCACCCAGGCCGCGCTGGACGGCGCCGACGACCGGAGCGGCGCCTGGACGGCGCTGGGCCTCACCACCGGGGCGCTGGCGCTGCTCGGCGTCGTGGCCTTCGCCGTGCACCGCCGCTGGCCGCTGCCGGAGCTGGTACGGGGGCGGCGCCGGTCCGGCAAGTGAGCGTCGTCGGCCCCACGAGTGACCGTAGGTCCGGCAAGTGAGCGTCGGGGGGCGGGAGATGGGGCGGGGCGGCCCCGGGAGACGAGCTACGCCTCCCGCGGCCGCTCCGGCCCCTCCGCCCGCTCCGGCTCCTCCGGCCCCTCTGCCCCCTCCGACCCACCTGGCCCCGCCGGCACCTTGGGCTCGTCGCTCTCCCCGTGCCGCTCCCCGTCCGTGGCCGTCCAGGAAGCGCAGTACACCAGCAGCTTCGCGGTGAAGTTGATCCACAGCAGCAGGGCGACCGGGGTGCCGAAGGCGCCGTACATGCTGCGTGAGGCGACGCCCTGGAGATAGCCGCTGAGCAGCAGCTTCAGCAGCTCGAAGCCGATCGCGCCGAGCAGGCCGGCGACGACGACGGCGCGCCGCGGCGGATGGACGCCGGGCAGCCTGGTGAGTATGTAGGCGAGCAGCAGGAAGTCCGCGAGGACGGCGATGACGAAGCCGGCGGAGGAGAGCAGCACGCTGCCGATGCCGCCTTCCGGGAGGCCGATCGCCTCCGCCACCTTGCCCACCGCGGCGGACGCGAACGTCGAACAGGCCAGGGAGAGCACGGCGACGCCGCCCACGCCGAGCAGCAGTGCGCCGTCCCGGAGCTTGCCGAGGAAGAAGTTGATCTCCTCGTCGGGCTTCTCCCATACGGCGCGCAGGCAGTCGCGCAGCGATTCGACCCAGCCGATGCCGGTCAGCAGCAGCGCGGCACCGGCCACCAGGCCGACGGTGGTCGCGTGGTCGACGAGTCCGGCGATGTCGAGCCGGTCCGAGAGGCCGGGGAGCTGCTCGGCGAGCTTGTTCTCCAGCGAGTGCAGCCGGGCGTCGCTGAGCAGCGCGGCGCCGACCGCGGCGGCGACGGTGAGCAGCGGGAAGAGCGCGACGAAGCTGGTGAAGGTGATCGCGGCGGCGAGCCGGGTCCAGTGCACCCGGAGCATGCGTTCGTAGGCGCGCCAGAGGTGTGTGGTCATCAGCCAGGTGACGGCCGGCCCGATCACCGGGAGTGTGCTCAACCAGTTCATGGCAGTCCCCTCGTGCCCGGTCGGCCGCCGGGTCGGGCAGGAGTGGCGGCCGGCGCTCCGGGTGTTCCGGCGGTTCCGGCGATTCCGGAACACTAGCGTCCGGGTACCCCGGAAACGCGCACGCTCATACGTGCCGTACGGCTGTCGCGGGCCGGGGCGGGCAGCTGCGCGCCCCGCGGCGGGCAGCGGCCGTCAGCAGGAGGGCGCCGGCGGGCGGGAAAGATCGGCGGCCTGGCGGGGGACGGCGGCCGTCCGGGGCCCGAAGGGGTACTCCCGCTCCAGGCGCCACACCTCGTCCGCGCCCTGCTCGTAGAGCGCGAAGCCGCCGATGGTCCAGGTCGCGGTGAAGTCCCGGAGCCCGGTCTGGGCGCGCTCCATGGCCTCTTCGGTGATGCCGTGGGCGATGGTCACATGCGGGTGGTACGGGAACTGGAGCTCCCGGGCGCAGGGGCCGGAGGCGGCGCGGATCCGGGCCTGGAGGGTGGTGCAGCCCGCGACCCCGTCGGTGACCTTGACGTAGACCACTGGGGAGAGCGGGCGGAACGTCCCGGTGCCGTCCAGGCGGAGCGGGAAGGGGCGGCAGCCGGCCGCGACCTCGGCGAGGTGGCGTTCGATGGCGGGCAGCGCCTCGGTCCGTACCTCCGTCGGCGGGAGGAGGGTGATATGCGTGGGGATGCCGGGTGCGGCAGGGTCCCCGAAGCTTTCGCGCTTCCGCTGGAGGAAGCTGCCGTAAGGCTCCGGGACCGCGATCGAAACGCCCAGCGTTACGGTCCCCACTGCGTTCTCCCTCCTGACGTGTGTGCGGCGCGCTCGCGCACCCTCTTAGTGTGCCGGGTACGCGCCCTAATCGGGGAGCGTCCCCGGTCCTGTTGCGAGCGGACAAGGGGCCCACGGGCGGGGCCCCCTGGCTCGGCGGGGTCCGCGCGGCCGGCCGTGGCCCGCCGCGCGAGGGGCCGGCGTCAGTGCTTGGCCGGCAGGAATCCGAGCCGGTCATAGGTGGTGGCGAGGGTCTCGGCGGCTACCGCGCGGGCCTTCTCCGCACCCTTGGCCAGGATGGCGTCCAGCGTCTCGGGGTCGTCCAGATATTCCTGCGTACGGTCCCGGAACGGTGTGACGAAATCGACCATCACCTCGGCGAGATCGGTCTTGAGCGCGCCGTACATCTTGCCCTCGTACTTCTGCTCCAGCTCCGGGATCGAGAGGCCGGTGAGGGTGGAGTAAATGGTGAGGAGGTTGGAGACGCCGGGCTTGTTCTCGGTGTCGTAGCGGATCACCGTGTCGGTGTCCGTGACCGCGCTCTTGACCTTCTTCGCGGAGACCTTCGGCTCGTCGAGGAGGTTGATCAGGCCCTTGGGGCTGGCGGCCGACTTGCTCATCTTGGCCGACGGGTCCTGGAGATCGTAGATCTTCGCCGTCTCCTTGAGGATGTACGGCGCCGGCATCGTGAAGGTGTCGCCGTAGCGGCTGTTGAAGCGCTCGGCGAGGTCGCGGGTCAGCTCGATGTGCTGGCGCTGGTCCTCGCCGACCGGGACCTGGTGGGCCTGGTAGAGCAGGATGTCGGCGATCTGGAGGATCGGGTAGGTGAACAGGCCGACGGAGGTGCGGTCGGCGCCCTGCTTGGCGGACTTGTCCTTGAACTGGGTCATCCGGGACGCCTCGCCGAAGCCGGTGAGGCAGTTCATCACCCAGCCGAGCTGGGCGTGCTCGGGCACATGGCTCTGGATGAAGAGGGTGCAGCGCTCCGGGTCGAGACCGGCGGCCAGCAGCTGGGCGGCCGCGATCCGGGTGTTGCTGCGCAGTTCCGCCGGGTCCTGCGGAACGGTGATCGCATGCAGGTCGACCACCATGTAGAAGGCGTCGTGGGACTCCTGGAGCGCCACCCACTGGCGTACCGCACCGAGGTAATTGCCGAGGTGGAAGGAGCCGGCGGTGGGCTGAATGCCGGAGAGCACACGAGGACGTTGCTGCATGGCGGAGCCATTCCCCTGAGGGTGGTGGTGGGCGACGGGCGGGCGATCGAGAGCCATGGGTCGATTGTCTCAGGTCGGCCAGGGGCGCCGGTGTGTGGTGGCGCGCGCGGCGACGGTACCGGGCGGAAGCGGGGCGACGGGGCGTTGCCGGAGAGGGCTCGGCGGCCTGTTCGGGGCGGGCGGGAGCTGGAATCGTGGACCTGTTCGTGGCCTGGCGGCAGCGCCGTGGTGGCCGCGGCACCGTGCCCGTACCCATGGGCCGCGCCTATGGGCCGCACCCATGGCCCGTACCTGTGGACCCGTGCACCGCCCCGGATCTTCGTCACCGATCTGTGAGGACCGCCGATGAGCGACGGACAGCCCGAGACCGACGCACAGCCGACCGACGCACAGCCGACCGCCGACGCCCGCCGACCCGCGCCCGCGCCGTTATCCCCCTCGCCCGAGCCCCTCTCCCCTGGCACCGCCTGCCCCGCGCACCCCGGCGGCGGGCCGCCCCACCGGCTCGCCCCCGGCGGCCCCGGCCGGGCCGCGGCCGACGCACGGCTGCGGGAGGCCGGGCCGGTGGTGCCGGTGCTGCTGCCCGGGGAGGTGCCCGCAGTCGCCGTCACCCGCCACGAGGCGCTGCGCGCGATGCTGGCGCACCCCGAAATCGCCAAGAACGCCTGCCACTTCACCGCCCTGCACGACGGCACGGTGCCGCCCGGCTGGCCGCTGGCCCTCTTCGCCACCATCGAGGGGATGACGACCGCCGACGGGGCCGACCACCGGCGGCTGCGCGGCCTGGTGACCCAGGCGTTCACCGGGCGGCGGGTGGCGGCGCTGCGGCCCCGGATCGCGGAGCTGACGGCCGGGCTGCTCGACGCGCTGCCGCGGGCCGCGGATGCCGACGGCACAGTGGATCTGCGCCGGCACTTCGCCTATCCACTGCCGATGAGCGTGATCTGCGAACTGCTGGGCGTGGACGCCGCGTTGCGCGACCGGCTGCACGAGCTGTCGAACGTGATCGTGAGCACGGCCGGCACCGCGGCCGAGGTGCTGGCCGTCAACCGTGAGATCACCGCCCTCCTCACGGAGGTCGCCGAGGCCCGGCGGGCGGACCCCGGGGACGATCTGACCAGCGCGCTGCTCGCCGCCCAGGAGGAGGACGGCGACCGGCTGAGCGCACCGGAGCTGGTCGGCACCCTGCTGTCGCTGACCGTCGCCGGGCACGAGACCACGCTCAATCTGATCAGCAACGCGGTCCGGGCCCTGTGCACCGACCGCGGGCAACTGGAGCTGGTGCGGAACGGGCGGGCCACCTGGGACGACGTGGTCGAGGAGACCCTGCGTTACGACAGCCCCGTCGCCCACTTCCCGTTCCGCTACCCGGTGCGGGACCTGGAGATCGGCGGCATCCTCGTCCCGCGCGGCACCCCGATGCTGGCCTCCTACTCGGCGGCCGGCCGTGATCCGGACGCCTACGGGGCCGACGCGGACCGGTTCGACGTCACCCGGCGGCCCGCCGCCCGGCACCTGTCCTTCGGCCACGGCGCGCACTACTGCCTGGGCGCGCCGCTGGCCCGGCTGGAGGCGACCGTGGCCCTCCAGGCGCTGTTCACCCGCTATCCCACGCTGGACCTCGCCGTCCCGGACGCCGAGCTGCCGGCGCATCCGAGCCCCGTCAGCAACGGCATCCAGGTGCTGCCGGTCCGGCTCACCTGCTGATCACCGGCCGGTGAGCCGGGCGGAGCGCCGTGGGGCCGCCCGTTCAGGCCGTCGGCAGGCCCGGCGCCGGGTAGGCGGCCATCAGTTCCGCGACCTCACTACGGATCACCGTCAGCGCCTGCTCGTCGCCCTTCGCCGCGGCCCGGACGCTGCGGTCGATCCACTCGGCGACCAGCGGCATCCGGTCGGTGCCCAGCCCGCGCGAGGTGAGGGACGGGGTGCCGATGCGGATGCCGGAGGGGTCGAAGGGCTTACGCGGGTCGAAGGGGACGGTGTTGTAGTTGACGACGATCCCGGCGCGGTCCAGCGCCTTCGCGGCAACCTTGCCGGGGACGTCCTTCGAGGTGAGGTCGATCAGCACCAGGTGGTTGTCGGTGCCGCCGGAGACCAGGTCGTAGCCGCGGGCCAGCAGCGCCTCGGCGAGGGCCTTGGCATTGGCGACGACGGCATGCGCGTAGTCACGGAAGGACGGGGCGGCCGCCTCGCGCAGCGCGACCGCGATGGCGGCGGTGGTGTGGTTGTGCGGGCCGCCCTGGAGGCCGGGGAAGACGGCCTTGTCGACGGCCTTGGCGTGGCTCGCCCGGGACATCAGCATCGCGCCGCGCGGGCCGCGCAGGGTCTTGTGGGTGGTGGTGGAGATGACGTCCGCGTGCGGCACGGGCGAGGGGTGGGCGCCGCCCGCGATCAGACCGGCGATATGCGCGATATCGGCGACGAGGACGGCATCGACCTCGCGGGCGATCTCGCCGAAGGCGGCGAAGTCGATGGTGCGGGGGACGGCGGTGCCGCCACAGAAGATGATCTTCGGGCGTTCCTTGCGGGCGAGCTCGCGCACCTCGTCGAAGTCGATCAGCGCGGTGTCCGGGCGTACGCCGTACTGCACCCCGCGGAACCACGTACCGGTCGCCGAGACGCCCCAGCCGTGCGTGAGGTGGCCGCCCATCGGCAGCGCCATGCCCAGCACGGTGTCGCCGGGCTCGGCGAAGGCGAGGTAGGCGGCGAGGTTCGCGGGCGAGCCGGAGTACGGCTGGACGTTGGCGTGCTCCACACCGAAGACGGCCTTGGCCCGCTCGACGGCCAGCGTCTCGACCTGGTCGATGTTCTGCTGGCCTTCGTAGTAGCGACGGCCCGCGTACCCCTCGCTGTACTTGTTCTGGAGGACGGTGCCGGTGGCTTCCAGGACGGCGGCGGAAACGTAGTTCTCGCTGGGGATCAGCCGCAGCGTGTCGGCCTGGAGCTGCTCCTCGGCGCCGACCAGCGCGGCCAGTTCGGGGTCGGCGGCGCTCAGCGCGGGATGCGAAAGGGACTGGGACATGCGGGGCTGTGACATGGCGTCCTCCGGGGCGGTCGATCGGTGTTGCCGGTCGTGGTCCCGGGGTGCCCAGGCGGGGCGGCACCTCGTGGTGGTTGCCGCACACCGCTTCCTCGAGGTTGCTTCCCCGTACGCCAGTCGCGGTGCGCATCGCAGAGTCTAGGACACCCGGGCGGCCGTGTCCGGCGGATCTTCGCAGGCCGGACGGTCCGGGCGAGCGCAACAATGGAGGGGACGCGGCACGGTCCGCGCCCCGCACGGTCTACCGAACGGAGTCACCGGTGACGTCCACGGAACGCGGCATCGCGGCCGCCGAAGCGCACAGCGCGCACAACTACCACCCGCTGCCCGTCGTCGTGGCCACCGCCGAGGGCGCCTGGGTGACGGACGTCGACGGCCGGCGCTACCTGGACCTGCTCGCCGGGTACTCCGCACTGAACTTCGGGCACGGCAACCGCCGGCTGCTCGACGCGGCCAAGGCACAGCTGGAACGGGTCACGCTCACCTCGCGCGCCTTCCATCACGACCGTTTCGCGGACTTCTGCACACAGCTGGCCGAGCTGTGCGGCATGGAACTCGTGCTGCCGATGAACACCGGCGCCGAGGCGGTCGAGACGGCGGTGAAGACGGCCCGAAAGTGGGGCTACAAGGTCAAGGGCGTCCCGGACGGCCGGGCGAAGATCATCGTCGCGGACAACAACTTCCACGGCCGGACGACCACCATCGTCTCCTTCTCCACCGACCCCGAGGCGCGCGCCGACTTCGGCCCGTACACCCCCGGCTTCGAGATCGTCCCGTACGGCGACCTCGCCGCGCTGGAGGCCGCCGTCGACGCCGACACGGTCGCGGTGCTGCTGGAGCCGATCCAGGGCGAGGCGGGCGTGCTGGTGCCGCCGCCGGGCTACCTGGCGGGCGTACGGGAGCTGACCCGCAGCCGGAACGTGCTGTTCATCGCCGACGAGATCCAGTCGGGTCTGGGCCGCACCGGCCGGACCTTCGCCTGTGAGCACGAGGGTGTGGTGCCCGACATGTATGTGCTCGGCAAGGCGCTGGGCGGCGGCGTGGTGCCGGTCTCGGCGGTGGTCTCCTCCCGCGAGGTGCTGGGCGTCTTCGCCCCCGGCGAGCACGGCTCCACCTTCGGCGGCAATCCGCTCGCCTGTGCCGTGGCCCTGGAGGTCATCGCCATGCTGCGGACCGGCGAATTCCAGCAGCAGGCCCTGGAGCTGGGCGAACATCTGCACAGCGAGCTGGGGCAGCTGCTGGCCGGCGGCGCGGTGGACGCGGTACGCGGCCGCGGGCTGTGGGCCGGGGTGGACATCAACCCGTCGCGCGGCACCGGGCGGGAGATCTCCGAACAGCTGATGGCCCGCGGGGTGCTGGTCAAGGACACCCATGGCTCGACGATCCGGATCGCGCCCCCACTGGTCATCAGCAAGGAAGACCTGGACTGGGGGCTCGACCAACTGCGGGGCGTGCTGGAGGGGTGAGACGGGGCCGGGACAGCCCTCAGGCAGAGAGTGAGGCCGGGGTGACGAGCCGGGCGCGTTCGTCGAGTTCCCGGGCGGCGTGGTTTTTTAGGTGGGGGCGGATGAGTTTGAACATCTTCCCCATGCGCCGGTCGACCCTCCCGCTTTGCACCAGGGGATATTCGTCCAGCGCTGTATTCCATGTCGCACAGGCCGCTTCCAGGTGCCCCACCTCAAGCTGGAACTCGGCGAGTGTGGCCCGTTCCTTCACCCGGGACCGGCGGTAGATGTCGTAGCACAACCTGTCCGATTCCCGCATCGCCGTCACGGCTCCGGGAAGGTCTCCGAGCTCATGGCGAACATGGCTGATGTGGTAGTGCAGAGATGAAGGGTCATAGGACCCGAAGGCTTTCGCCCGCGCCTCCGCCTTTTCCATGGAAATTTCGGCCTCTTTGAGATGCGCCAGGGCCTTTTGGCGGTCTCCTGTTTGCGCAGCGGCGTGCGCCTGCTGGCCCGCGAGGAAGGCGAGCATACGCGGGCCCGCTTGCGGAGAGGCTGCGGCAGCGGCGTCGGCCAGCCGCATGGCTTCACGACCGTGCCCCAGGTCAACTGCCTGCACACTCATACCCCGCAGCGTCGTGCAGTACGTGAGGTGGTCCTCCGAAGCGCCGGCCAGTTCCAGCGCCTTCAGGTAGTACTTCTGCCCCAGCCCCTCCACCCCCTCGTCCACCGCCATGTATCCGGTGAGATAGCACAGGTCGGAGGCTGCCGACAGCATTGCCTTGCGTACCGGTTCCGGCGCATCGGCCCGTAGATACGGAGCCACCGTGTTGACGAGAAATGCCGCAGCCATGGGGCGGGCATGGCGTCCACCGAATTGGTCGTCGAGTTCCGAGATCCGCTCGGTCATGGCGATAACCGTGTCAACTTCCGGCATGCCGATGCGCGGAGTGAGGCCGGCTTGCACGGCTTCCATCCGCCCCACCACATCCGGCCAATTCGGCACCGTCAGCGCAACGGAAAAGAGCCCTATACCGAGAACGCTGCGGCGTGAGGGATCCATATCTCCCCTGCCGAGATCGATCAGCCCCTCCACCGCGCTCGGAGGGGCGTCCGGGCTACTGGCAGGGGACGGGAATCCCACCTCGGCATGTGTGACGGGACGTCCCAGCTTACGCGCCAGGGCCTCCACGATCAGTGGTCTGACCTGCTCCTTCGGCAGGTGCCCCTGGCGCCACTGATGGGCCGACGGCTCGCGGTACTTGAGCGGGGTTCCCCGCTCGGTGCCGATGCGGTTCACGGCCTGGACGAACTGCCGCAGCGTCCAGCCGGTCTGCCGGTAAAGCCGTTCAAGGTGCCGGTTCGGTTCCCGAGTGCCCACTAGCCCTCAACTCCCCGGTGTGCACGAGCACTTAAAGCTCTTAAAAGCCGCTTCCACTGCCACCGTACCGCTGGGCGTAGTGGAGCGGTTGCCTAGAGCGAGGAAGGCCCTCCTCGCAAGACAGGAGGACCCCCGCGACCGTGGTGGACGGCCCGGGGGCGTGGCCCTCAACTACAAGGGAGTTGACGACATGTCCAACGCTACCGCGCGGGTCTTCGTCCGGCTGCTGCCGTGGACCAGCCCCGACGGCAAACCGTGCTTCCTGGCAGGCGACGGGACCGGATATGTCTCCCGCATCGCCGACCAGATGGAGGAGGAACAGCTCAGTTCGGCCGACGACCTCATCGACGAGGCCCGCCAAGTGCTTGCCGCACGGGCCTGGACGCCCGGCGAACTGCACCTGCTGGCCGTCGAATTGACCGCGACCCTCGCCGATGTCCGCCGGGTGGCCAAGAGCCGGGGCGGGCGCCTGACCGCTCTCGGGGCGGCGTCGGTCCGTACGTAGAAGTTCGTGGCTGAACGCACCGCGCCCCTGCTCCGGCCATGTGCCGGAGCAGGGGCGCTTCCGCCTTTACCAGCGTGGGTTACTTGCCGTCCCCGCCCTGTGGCGACGGCTCACGCGGAGCCTCCGGGGGCATGGGGCCGCCATCGTGTTTACCACCGTCCTCCTCCATCTCCGCCTCGTGGCGGAAGGGGACACCGCGCCAGCCTTCGGCGTCGGGCCTGCGCGTCTCGTAGGTATCGACGCTCAGAACGCTCATTCACCAACCTCCTCTTTCGCGAGGAGCCATGCCGCCGTACGGTCGAGGGCATGGCCCATGGGCCGCAAAGGGGTTTCCTTTGCGGTTGGTCACCCGCCCCGGCTGCTCGACTGTCCAGGTTTCCGCCGCCGGGGCGGGAGTCTTCGGGCTCCGACTGCCGCCGGGCAGATGTGGCAGGCCCACAGGCCGGCGGGGTGAACGGCTTGTCTTCCCGACCGTATGGAGAGCGAAAGACTCAGCTCAATGAACTTCTGCGAACTTGCGCGCCGTCACCCGAGCGCGTCGATTGCCGAAGTAATGAGCTTCCTGGCTGCCGCCCCGTAGACAGCGATGCCTGCGAGTTCGGTGAACGTCTTGGCGTACTCGGCGATTTCACTTGGCTGCTTCACGGTGAGACTGGCGGACACCAACTCACAGGCGACTTGCTTCTCGTCGTACAGAGAGAAGGACTCGCACGGCCACGCATTGCCGCGCACGACCCCCATGGGGATCACGCCAAGGCTCAAGGAGGGTGCGGCCGTCATTCCGATCAGGTGGCTCAATTGGCTCAGCATCGTGGCGGAATCTCCGATGACCGTGCGAAGAACCCATTCCTCCATCAGGAAGGCGAACCGGCGTCCTCCCGTGTACAGGACGCGTTGGCGCTCCATCCGCGCCGCGACAGCCTCATCAGTGTCGCCAGGAGTGTCCCTGACGGAGGCAACCGTGTTGAGGACGGCGCGTGTGTAGTCCTGGGTCTGGAGCAGTCCTGGGATGACCCACGACTGATAGAAGCGGAACCAATGGGTTCGCTCGAAGAGCGGCAGCACAGACTCCTGGGCACGCTTCAGGCCGGCGCTTTCCAGACGCCGCCACTCCACGTACATGCCGTCAATGCCGCGGGCGGTCGCGATGAGGTCGGCGGCTTGGCCCTCGGCGTCACAGATCCGGGTCCAGGTACGAATGTCCTCATCGGAGGGAGGAGTTCGGCCGTTTTCCAGCCGGGAACTCTTGGACTCATGCCACCCTGCCGCCGCCGCCACAGCGCGGGCGGTCAGACCGGAGTCCTTGCGAATCTCGCGGAGGCGCTTCCCCAGCGCTTCCCTGGCCTGCTGGATGCTGGACGACGGCGACGACGGGGACACGGAGAGTTCAGCCCTGTTCGTGGATCAGACCGGCTGGTAAACCTCGTGCGGGACTGCGCGTTCCCAGACGGCCTCGAAAGACGTTGAGCAGAGCTGCACGATGGCTGGTTCCGTCGTCCGCTCCTCGTCTCCCTCGGGTGACAGCTCGCCATCCCCGGTGAAGTGCAGGAACACGACCAGGCTGTCATCGAACAGCCAGAAGTCATTGCCTGGGAGCGCCAGGTCCGACGCCTTGCGACGTGGCAGCCAGCGCACCTGCTCGCCGGCCTCCACGTTGCTGGGCGTGAGGTGGTGCTCAAAGCGGAGGTAGTCACTCATGGGCTCGGAGAAGATCCGGGCACGACGGACTTTCACACCGCGCGTGGTGATCTCCTGCATCAGGGCGAGCCAGGGGCGCGAGGCCGGGTCGCTCTCGGCAGGGACGCTTTGCGGATCCTGCCGCCAAGAGACGAATCGCGGGTCGGATCGCATGTACCCGTCCCTCATCTCCAGGTGAACGGCTGAACGCTTGGCCTGCTTGAACAGCTCGCTAAACGTCAGCTCGGCCGCCACCGCGTACCTCCGGAAAGAACTGTGTCATGTACTTGGGGATCTCTACGACCGTCTCATGGTCCGGGAGATCCAACTGGGCGAGTCGTTCGTCATCCAGCACCTTCAAGCCCTGGACCAGGTACTTGTCCGTCACATCGTCGTAATAGACGGTGGCGGACTTACCCTCGGGGGAGTTCGGGTCCTTGCCGAGCATGTGCAAAGCCATGATGCCCTCCGCACTCGTTGAAGACGATCTCTATCCATGAGCTTGCGCTTAAGTAACCCTGCTGCGCACTGAACTTGCATGAACTTGCACGGGTTTAAGGTTCCGGTGATCTGACGCGGCACCCGGCCACGCACGGTGGCGTGCCTAGCTGCGGATCACATGCGGCAAGAACCGCGCATACTCATCGGTGACCGGGCCCGCCGACTCCCGGATGCCGAGGCCGGCCGCCTCGTTCTCGACGACCCAGGCGCCGAGGACGACGCGGTTGCCGTCGAAGTCCGGCAGTGGGGCCAGTTCCTGGTAGCAGCAGGGGTCGTCGGGGTCCCGCGGGGCCGGGTCGGTGCCCGGCTCGTGCAGCGTGACCCCGGCG
Source organism: Streptomyces sp. bgisy130 (assembly GCF_057708345.1). Classification (NCBI taxonomy): domain Bacteria; kingdom Bacillati; phylum Actinomycetota; class Actinomycetes; order Kitasatosporales; family Streptomycetaceae; genus Streptomyces; species Streptomyces sp. bgisy130. The sequence continues at coordinate 328,818 of NZ_JBYISA010000003.1, read as the reverse complement.
CCCTCGCGGCCGAGCAGCGGCTTGGCCACGTAGCCGCGGGTGTGTGCCAGCTCGCGCGGGCCGTCGAGGTAGGCGGGCAGCAGGTTCGGGTGGCCGGGGTAGAGCTCCCAGAGGATCGCCAGCAGCGCCTTGTTGGAGAGCAGCATCTTCCAGGCGGGTTCGATCCAGAGGGTGGAGCCGGTGCCGCCGCCGTTGTCGAGGGTGTCCAGGACGTGCGGGCCGAAGTCGTCGGTGGCCAGCCACTCCCACGGGTAGAGCTTGAAGCAGGCTCGTATGAAGCGCAGCCGCTGGTCGACGAAGCGGTCCGAGAGTCGGTCCCAGCCGATGTCCTCCATCGAGATGGCGACGGTCTCCAGGCCCGCCTGCTGGGCCGTCTCCTCCAGGTAGGCGACGGTCATCAGGTCCTCGCCGAGCTCGTCGCCCGCCGAGTGCGCGAAGTGCAGCGGTGCGCCGGGCGGCAGCAGCGGGGCCTGTCGCTTCCAGGCCGCCACCAGCCGCTCGTGGAGGGAGTTCCACTGGTCGGCGCCGGGGAAACGCTCCTCCATCCAGAACCACTGCGGGCTGGCGGCCTCGACCAGCGAGGTCGGGGTGTCGGCGTTGTACTCCAGCATCTTGGCCGGGCCACTGCCGTCGTAGTGCAGGTCGAACCGCCCATAGAGAGAGGGGAGTTCGTCGCGGCGGCGCCAGGATTCGGCGATCAGCCCGGCCAGGCGCGGGTCCTCGATGCCGAGGTCGGCGAAGCGGTCCCGGTCGACGATGTGCGCGGCCGCGGCCAGGCACATGCCGTGCAGCTCCTCGACGACCTCCTCCAGGGCCTCGACCTCGGGGAGGGTGAAGGAGTAGTACGCGCTCTCGTCCCAGTAGGGGCGCAGCGAGTCGTCCGGGTAGCGGGTCAGCGGGTAGATCAGGCCCTGCGCCTCGACGGTCTGCTGCCAGCCGGGGCGCGGGTCGATGGTGTGGCGTTGCATGCCGGCCGCGTCCGCTCAGCCGCCGAAGGAGCCGTGCCGGCCGCCGCCGCTGCCGTGCGAGCCCGAGCAGCCGAAACCGCCGCGGTTGACGGCCGTGCTCTTGCTGAACGTGCCGCTGTCGGCGTACGAGCCGCCCTTGTTGCTCGGGTCGTAGTACCACTGGCCGTCGACGCGCTGCTTGCCGCGGCCGGCGCTGCCGTATCCGCCGCTGCTGGAGCCACTGCTCCCGGACGACGAACTGCCGCCCGCCGAGCAGTTCTTGGAGTCGACGACGCGGTAGCCCTTGAGCGTGTCGTAGCTGTTGCGGTCGACGCAGCGCTTGTCGGGCTCGGAGCCGCAGGACGTCAGGGCGGCGGCGAGCGCGCCCATGCCTCCCAGGATCACCGTGCTGGACCGCAGCCTCCGGCGTGCCTTCTCGGCCATGATTTTCGCCTTTCCCCCGTGGAACATTTGTCTGAGCACGGACAGCGTAGACGGCGCCCGCGGGCCGAGGACAACGCGGTGCGGCCCGCGCCGCGACGAGGCCCCGGGCATCCACGACGGTCCCGGACGAAGCGGGCGGGGGGACAGGGAAAAGGGGCGGGGGGACAGTCGGGCGCCGGGCCGCCCTCCGGGGAGGACGGCCCGGCGCGGCGGGCAGGGAACGGCGCGTCAGGCGCCGAGGACGGTCTGGGTGTCGGTGTCGGAGGAGCCGGTGAAGTTGGTGTCACCCCCGTAGACGCCCGTGACGGTGTAGGTGCCCGCCGTGGCCAGCGGCGAGCTGGCGGCGGCGACCCCGTCGCCGTCGAGCGTGCCGGTCAGCGTCACGGTGGTCACCCCGTCGGTGACGGTGAAGGTCACCGTGCCGGTCGGGGTTCCGCTGCCGGGCGCCACGGCCTGTACGAAGGCCAGGAACGCCACCGTGTCACCGGCGTTGGACGGGTCGGGGAACGAGGTCACGGTCGTGGTGGTCGCGCTCTGGGTGACCGTGTGGATGTCGGTACCGGTGGAACCGGTGAAGTTGGCGTCGCCGCTGTAGAGGGCGAAGACGTTGTGCGGGCCGGCTTCGAGGGTGCTGGTGGTGATGGTGGCCACGCCCCCGGAGACGGTGGCGGTCTGTGTCCCGCCGCCCGCACCGTCGATGGTGAAGGTCACCGTTCCGGTCACGGTGCCGGAGCCGGGCGCCACCGGGGCGACCGTGGCGGTGACCGTGACCGTCTCCCCGAACACCGTCGGGTCGGGCGACGAGGCGACCGTGGTCGTGGTCGACGCCTGCGTCACCGTCTGGGTGTCGGTGCCGGCGGAACCGGTGAAGTTGGTGTCACCGCTGTAGGTGGCCGTGACCGTGGAGGTCCCCACCGCCACCGCATTGGTCGTGGCGGTCGCCGTGCCGCCGGACAGGGTGGCGGTCAGCGTCGGGCCGCCGGTGACGACGAAGGTCACCGTGCCGGTCGGGGTACCGGTGGCCGGTGCGACCGGAGCGACGACGGCCGTGAAGGTCACCGTCTCCCCGAACACCGACGGGTCCGGCGCCGACGTCAGCGTGGTGGTCGTCGCCCCTTGGGTCACGGTGTGGGTGTCCGCGCCCACCGAACCGAGGAAGTTGGCGTCACCGCCGTAGGTCGCCGTGACCGTGTAGGCCCCCGCGGTCACCAGACCGCTGGTGGTCACACTGGTCGTGCCGCCGCTGAGCGTGCCGGTCAGCGTCACCGTGGTCACACCGTCCGTCGCCACGAACGTCACCGTGCCGGTCGGCGTACCCGCACCCGGCCCGACCGGCGTGACGGTCGCGGTGAAGGTCACCGGCCCCCCGACGCCGGACGGGTCCGGAGCCGTGGAGACCGCGGTCGTGGTCGCCGCCTGGCCCACGGTCTGGGTGTCGGTGCCGGCCGAGCCGGTGAAGTTTCCGTCGCCGCTGTAGGTCGCGGTGACGGTGTAAGTGCCCGCGGTCACCAGCCCGTTGGTGCTGACGCTGGTGCTGCCGCCGCTGAGGGTGCCGGTAAGCGTCACCGTCGTCACCCCGTCGGTGGCCACGAACGTGACCGTGCCCGTCGGGACGCCGCTGCCGGGCGCCACCGCGGCCACCGTGGCCGTGAAGGTCACCGACTCTCCGACCACCGACGGGTCGGGGGACGAGGTGACCGTCGTGGTCGTCGACGCCTGGTTCACGGTCTGGGTGTCGGTACCGGACGAGGCGCTGAAGTTGGCGTCACCGCTGTAGGTCGCCGTCACCGTGTAAGTGCCCGCGGTCACCAGCCCGTTGGTGCTGACGCTGGTCGTACCGCCACTGAGCGAGCCGGTCAGCGCCACCGTCGTCACGCCATCCGTGGCCACGAACGTCACCGTGCCCGTGGGCGTACCCGCACCCGGCGCGACCGGCGCGACGGTCGCCGTGAAGGTCACCGTCTCCCCCACGACCGACGGGTCGGGGGACGAGGTGACCGTCGTGGTCGTCGACGCCTGATTGACGGTCTGGGTGTCCGTGCCGGACGAGGAGGTGAAGTTGGCGTCACCGCTGTAGGTCGCCGTGACGGTGTACGCGCCCGCGGTCACCAGCCCGTTGGTGCTGACGCTGGTCGTACCGCCACTGAGCGAGCCGGTCAGCGCCACCGTGGTCACACCGTCCGTCGCCACGAACGTCACCGTGCCCGTGGGCGTACCCGCACCCGGCGCGACCGGCGCGACCGTCGCCGTGAAGGTCACCGTCTCCCCCACGACCGACGGGTCCGGCGTGGTGGAGACCGTCGTCGTCGTCGATGCCTGGCCGACGGTCTGGGTGTCCGTTCCGACCGAACCGATGAAGCTTCCGTCACCGCTGTAGGTCGCGGTCACGGCGTATACGCCCGCGGTCACCAGACCGCTGGTGGTCACGCTGGTCGTACCGCCACTGAGGGTGCCGGTCAGTGCCACCGTGGTCACACCGTCGGTCGCCACGAAGGTGACCGTGCCCGACGGAGTACCCGCACCCGGCGCGACCGGCGTGACAGTGGCCGTGAAGGTCACCGGCTCGCCCACCACGGACGGGTCCGGCGACGAGGTGACCGTAGTGGTCGTCAACGCGAGGGTCACCGTCTGTGTGTCCGTGCCGCTGGACCCGGTGAAGTTGGCGTCGCCGCTGTAGGTCGCCGTGACGGTGTGGGTGCCGACGGTCAGCGCGTTCGTCGAGACGGTCGCCGTCCCGCCGGACAGCGTGCCGGTCAGGGTCGGACCGCCGGTGACGACGAAGGTGACCGTCCCGGTCGGGGTGCCCGCGCCGGGCGCGACCGGTGCGACGGTCGCCGTAAAGGTCACCGTCTCGCCGAAGACCGACGGGTCGGGGGACGAGGTGACCGTCGTGGTCGTCGCCGCCTGGCCCACGGTCTGGGTGTCCGTACCGACCGAGCCGGCGAAGTTCGCGTCACCGCTGTAGGTCGCGGTCACGGTGTACGCGCCCGCGGTCACCAGACCGCTGGTGGTCACGCTGGTCGTGCCGCCGCTGAGGGTGCCGGTCAGGGTCACCGTGGTCACGCCGTCCGTCGCCACGAACGTGACCGTGCCCGTGGGCGTACCCGTGCCCGGCGCGACCGGCGCGACGGTGGCCGTGAAGGTCACCGGCTGCCCCACCACGGACGGGTCGGGGGCCGAGGTGACCGTAGTGGTGGTCGCCGCCTGGTTGACGGTCTGGGTGTCCGTACCGACCGACGAGGTGAAGTTCGCGTCGCCGCTGTAGGTCGCGGTGACCGTGTGCGTGCCGACGCTCAGCGCGCTGGTCGTGACGGTCGCGACCCCGCCGGAGAGGGTGCCGGTCAAGGTCGGACCACCGGAGATAACGAAGGTGACCGTCCCGGTCGGCGTCCCCGCGCCCGGCGCCACCGGAGCGACGGTCGCCGTGAAGGTCACCGGCTCACCGAACACCGACGGGTCGGGGGACGAGGTGACCGTCGTGGTCGTCGCCGCCTGGTTCACCGTCTGGGTGTCCGTACCGGACGAGGCGGTGAAGTTCGCGTCACCGCTGTAGGTCGCGGTGACCGTGTAGGTGCCGGCGCCCAGCGCACTGGTCGAGACGGTCGCGACCCCACCGGAGAGGGTGCCCGTCAAGGTCGGACCACCGGAGATGACGAAAGTGACCGTGCCGGTCGGCGTACCCGCGCCCGGCGCGACCGGAGCCACGGTGGCCGTGAAGGTCACCGTCTGCCCCACCACGGACGGGTCCGGCGACGAGACGACCGTGGTGGTCGTCAGCGCCGGGAGCACGGTCTGGGTGTCGGTGTCACTGGAGCCGGTGTAGTTCGCGTCTCCGCCGTAGGTCGCGGTGACGGTGTAAGTGCCCGCGGTCACCAGCCCGTTGGTGCTGACGGTCGCGACGCCGGCGCCGTCGAGGGTGCCGCTGAGGGACACCGTGGTGACCCCGTTGGTGATGACGAAGCTGACGGTTCCGGTCGGAATGCCGCTGCCGGGGAACACTGGCCCCACAAAGGCCGTGAAGTTGACCGTCTGGCCCACCACGGAGGGGTCGGGGAACGAGGTGACCGTAGTGGTGCTCGCCGCCTGGTTGACGGTCTGGGTGTCCGTACCGACCGACGAGGTGAAGTTGGCGTCGCCGCTGTAGGTCGCGGTGACCGTGTGCGTGCCGACGCTCAGCGCGCTGGTCGTGACGGTCGCGACCCCGCCGGAGAGGGTGCCGGTCAAGGTCGGGCCACCGGAGATAACGAAAGTGACCGTCCCGGTCGGCGTCCCCGCGCCCGGCGCCACCGGCGCGACCGTGGCGGTGAAGGTCACCGACTGACCCACCACCGACGGGTCCGGCGACGACGTGACCGTAGTGGTCGTCGCTGCCTGGTTCACCGTCTGGGTGTCCGTACCGACCGACGAGGTGAAGTTGGCGTCACCGCTGTAGGTCGCGGTGACCGTATGCGTACCGGCGGAAAGGGCACTCGTGCTGACGCTCGCAACGCCCCCGGAGAGGGTGCCGGTCAGCGTCGGGCCACCGGAGATGACGAAGGTGACCGTCCCGGTCGGGGTACCTGCGCCCGGCGGCACCGGGGCGACCGTGGCGGTGAAGGTCACCGACTGACCCACCACCGACGGGTCCGGCGAGGACGTCACCGTGGTGGTCGTCGCCGACTGGCCCACCGTCTGGGTGTCCGTACCCACGGAGGAGGTGAAGTTGGCATCACCGCTATAGGTCGCGGTGACCGTATGCGTACCGGCGGAAAGAGCACTGGTACTGACGGTCGCCGTACCCCCGGAGAGGGTGCCGGTCAACGTCGGACCACCGGAGATAACGAAAGTGACCGTCCCGGTCGGGGTACCCGCGCCCGGCACCACCGGGGCGACCGTGGCCGTGAACGTCACCGACTGGCCGACCGCCGACGGATCCGGCGCCGAGGTGACCGTGGTGGTCGTCGACGCCTTGTTGACCGTCTGGGTGTCGGTACCGCTCGACGACGCAAAGCTGCCGCTGCCGCTGTAGGTCGCGGTCACGGTGTGGGGTCCCACCCCGAGGCTGCCGGTGGTGACGGTCGCCGTGCCACCGACGAGCGGGGCGGTCAGCGTGCCGCCCCCGGTACCGCTGATGACGAAGGTGACCGTGCCGGTCGGGGTACCCGAGCCGGGCGGGACGGGTGCGACGGTGGCCGTGAAGGTCACCGGCTGCCCGAAGACCGACGGGTCGGGGGACGAGGTGACCGTGGTAGTCGTCGGCGTCAAAACCTGCTGCACCGTCTGTGTATCGGTCCCGGACGACGCGTTGAATTGCGCATTGCCGCCGTAGGTCGCGGTGATGAGATGGGTGCCCGGGGTGAGACTGCTGGTGGTGACGGTCGCCGTACCGCCGACGAGCGGGGCGGTCAGCGTGCCGCCCCCGCCACCGGCGATGACGAAGGTGACCGTGCCGGTCGGGGTGCCCGAACCCGGCGAAACCGGCGCGACGGTGGCGGTGATGGAGACCGGCTGTCCGGAGTTCGACGGGTCCGGCGACGAGACCACGACGGTGGAGGTCGACGCCTTGTTGATCGTCACGGACCCGGAGCCGCTGGACGGCGAGAATTGGGGGCTGCCGTTGTAGTTCGCAGTGAAGGTATGAAAACCGATGGGGATACCGGTCGTGGTGACGGTCGCGGTGCCACCGACGAGCGGTGCGGTCAGGGTGGGTCCGCCGGCGACGACAAAGGTCACGGTGCCGGTGGGTGTCCCCAGGCCCAGCGGGATGACGGTGGCGGTCAGCGTCACCGGCTGTCCGAAGACAGCCGGATTTGGCGCTGCGGACGCCAAAGTGAAGGTGGGTGCCATGCTATGGCCCTCCGGTTGATGGATGTAGGCGGGCCGTTCAGCTCCCCGCGGAGCTTGTGGTTCTGCGGGAAGTGGGCATCAACCTGGGGACCAGGATCGGTAATGACAGCGACGGCAATTCGCACCTGCATACCGACGCCATCCGCCAGGTGGGCAACCCGCCGGTCGATAGCATCAGTAGGCGCGCCGATCACGCCGCCGCGCCATAGCCGTCACACCCATTTACCCTGAATGGCGCAGCGCGAAGTGGCGCCCAGGAGGCAGCGGGGCGCGCGCCACCGGGCGTAGATGTGACAGGGGTCAGCACTGGTGACCCGAGGTCAGTACGGGACGTCGCCGGGAGCGGCGCCGACACCACCCTCAACGACGTTGCACAACGGCGCAGTTGGTGGCAAGGCGCACGCGGGTGGGGGGCTGCCGACCATTCGCTCGATTTGCCAGCGCAATGCATCCACGGGGTCAGGCGAGGGGGCGGCGGCTTCCCCCTTTGTCGCCTCAACCAGCCCTCTACGCAAGGGCGTTGGCCGGGCAAGAGGGCGACTTTTCGCCAGTCGCCCGGAGCGGCCTCCCTCTACGCTGGCCAATGAATCGGGGCAAGATCCCGTTCGCCCCGGAGAACGGAGGAGCCACACCATGACCGAGCACGCCCGAGTGCCGGAACAGCTGCCCGGACGGCTGACGTTGCGCCGCCCGGTTCCCGCGGATCACGCGCGGCTTCAGCAGGCGCTCACCGATTGGTGGGACGGCCTGGGCGGCGAAGCGGGCGCGCTGCAACGCCGGCTGCTGGTACCGCGCCTCTGGCTTCAGCACTTCGCCGACACCAGCTTCCTGGTCGAGCGGCCCGACCGGACCCTGCACGCCTTTCTGATCGGCTTCCTGTCCCAGACGGACCCCAGGACCGCGTATATCCACTTCGCGGGCGTGTGCCCGGAGGGCCGGCGGGAGGGCCTGGGCAGCACCCTCTACGACCGCTTCTTCACTACGGCCCGCACGGCCGGCCGCAGCCAGGTCCGCTGCATCACCAGCCCCAACAACCGCAACTCCATCGCGTACCACACCCGTATGGGGTTCCAGCTGGAGCCGGGCGACCGGATCGCCGACGACGGCGTCCCGGTGCACGGCGACTACGACGGGCCGGGGCTGGACCGGGTGTCGTTCGTGCGGGAGTTGTAGTGCGGAGGGGGGAAGAGAGCGCCTGAGCCGAATTGGTTTCTGAAGTTCTTCGGCCGGCACCCTATCCGCCGCCCAACATTAACTAACCCACCTCCTGTTCTACCAAATTATGGCCACCCCCTCCTCAACATGACGGATTGTCTGTTCGGCACTGAACAATACAATTTGAGCCTGCAAGCGGGTTGCTTCTCGACGGGTGACACTCGTCGCCTGGCAACGGCTTCCCGCTGGTATGCCCCCCCCAGTTGAGAGGAAGGGAAGTCCATGACCCTCAACACATTCCACAGACGCGGCTGCCCGGTGACGCGTCCAATCGCCACCATATTGGCGCTCTGCTGCATCGCCCTGGGAGTCGTCATGTCTCCGCTCGCCACCGGCACGTCTTATGCGGTTGGCTCTGACGACTTCCAGGACTTGCTCCTCCCCTCCACGGTGACTGGCAGGCTCGTCGACGTGGAAAACGGCTCATACGATGACGGCGCTACGATCGTCACCAATTCGGGCGCGAATGGGGACTCACCGAGTCGGCACTGGAAGTTCAACGTTGACTCAAGTGACTCAACGTTCACGATCGAAAACAACTCTACCGGAAAGTGCGTCGACAAACCCGACAACAAAGAACACCGCCTCACCCAGTACACCTGCACCAGTAACAGCTCCCAGAAGTGGTACTTGGAGTTGGTGGACGGAACGTACAACAACTTCTATATCCGGAACAAGGAATCCGGCAAGTGCATGAACCTGCTGAACGGCAGCAATTACGACGGCGCCTGGGTCGGAGAGTGGGACTGCGATGGTTCAAGTAACGCGCAATTCTCGCCCGCCCCGCCGGATGGAATCCTAGAGAACTCTGCCAATCCCGGAAACAATTTCCAAAGGTTGGCAGTACAGCATGCAGCGGCGACAGACTGTCAAGATCCCACCAACGGAAAGTGCTCCTGGACGGCGCTCAGCAGCGAAACCGCAGTGGTTGGCGCAGAGCAGTGTGTAAGTACGGTCTGGGACAACACGGCTGGCACGGACGACCTGACTACTAGCTACAGCAGACAGGTGACAACGGGATATTCGAACGCTGCGGGGTTCTCATTTATGCTGGGAGCCAGCGTTAAGTGGGGGACCAGCCTCTTCGGCTTGGTGCAGGGGGAGGTCACCCTTAGCGCGTCGTTGACAACGACTTACACCCATACCGACACGACACAAGAAGCCACAACCAATGCAACGACGCTGAGCGTACCCCCGGGGCAATACGGATGGGTGACAGTAGGTCAGCTGGGCAAGAAAGTGACGGGCGAGTGGACGTTTGACAAGGGCACACCCACAGAGTGGAAGTACACCGCAACCGTGGAGATTCCCGCTGTCGACGGCACGGACGGTATGCAGTCCGTAACCAAGCCCAACTACTCCGATACCGCTCCGACCGACTGCCCCTCGGCAACGTAATCGAAGCGCCCTGGTCAGCGTGACACAACGCGGCCACCGCTCAGTCATCGTCGGGTTCCGACCAGGAACTCCCGGCGACGACAGGGGCGGTGGCCGCATCCGCGCAGGTCCGGGAGTGACCCCGTCCTGGCAGCGGGCGCCCGCGCAACGGTCCGTCCGTCACTCCCCCGGCGGCAGCGCCCTGATCAGCGCGTCCAGGACGCCTGCGAAGGAGTGGTCGGGCGGGGTGCCGTAGGCCACCACCAGGGCGTCGCGGGAGGCCGGTGGGGCAGCGGGGTCGTGGAAGTTGCTGAGGCCCTCCAGGGCGAGGCCCTGCCAGCGGGCGGCCTGGACGATGGACTGTTCGGTGCCGGGCGGGAGTTCCAGGACGGCGTGGAGTCCGGCGGCGATGCCGGAGACATGGACGTGGGGCGCGCGGTCGGCCAGGGCGGCCACCAGCTGGTCGCGGCGGCGCCAGTAGCGCAGCCGCATGCCGCGCAGATGGCGGTCGTAGGCGCCCGAGGAGATGAACTCGGCGAGGGTGAGCTGCTCCAGCTGTCCGGACTGCCATTCGCCGGTGCGTTTGACGGCGAGCAGCGGGTCGACGAGGCGGTCCGGCAGCACCATCCAGGCCAGCCGCAGTGCGGGGGCCAGGCTCTTGCTCGCGGTGCCCAGGTAGACGACGTGGTCGGGGTCCAGCCCCTGGAGCGCGCCGACCGGCTGGCGGTCGTAGCGGAACTCGCCGTCGTAGTCGTCCTCCAGGACATAACCACCGGTGGCGCGCGCCCAGTTGACGGCGGCGGCGCGGCGGTCTGGGTGCAGCGGCACGCCGGTGGGGAACTGGTGGGCGGGGGTGAGCAGCGCCGCCCGTACGTCGTCGAGGCCGGCCAGCTCCTCGGTGCGGGCGCCGCGTTCGTCCACGAGGAGCGGGACGGTGTCCAGCCCGGCGCGGGTGATGACGGCGCGGTGGAAGTGCAGGCCGTACGACTCGGTGGCCAGCCGCCCGGTGCCCAGCACCCGGCTGAGCAGGGCCAGCCCCTGCATGAAGCCGGTGCAGATGACGATGCGGTCGGGGTCGGCGCGTACCCCGCGGGCGCGCGCCAGGTAGTCGGCGAGGACTGTGCGGAGTTCCGGCCGGCCGCTCGGGGTGCCGTAGCCGAAGGCTTCGCTGGGGGCGGTGGTCAGGGCGCGGCGGGCGGCGGCGAGCCAGGCGGTGCGGGGGAAGGCGGAGACATCGGGGGTGCCCGGGGTGAGGTCGAAGCGCGGCCGGTCGGGGTGGCCGGCCGGGCCCGGGGGGCGCCGCGAGGCGGGCGTGGCGCGCGGCAGGACCCGCTCCGCCACGCGGGTGCCGGAGCCCTGCCGAGCGCTGAGCCAGCCCTCGGCGACCAGTTCGGCGTAGGCGTCGGCGACGGTGTTGCGGGCGATGCCGAGGTCGGCGGCGAGCGAGCGGGAGGACGGCAGCCGGGTGCCGGGGGCCAGCCGGCCGGACCGTACGGCGTCCCGCAGGGCGCGCAGCAGCGCGGCCCGCAGTCCGCCGGGACCGGTGAGGTCGAGGTGCAGATCGCGCCCGAAAGTGGCCCAGGAATTCCCCATGGAAGTGGACCATACAGCTGTGCCATTGCCGCCGTAGCGTCGTAGCCATGACGACCACACCGACAGCACAGAGGACGACACCGGCCACGGCCTCCGGGGCGGCGGAGGGCGCGGCGCACCGGCACGGCCCCCGGCTGCACTGGGCGAAACTCGCGCCGGACGTCTACAAGGCCATGATCGCGCTGGATGCGGCGGCGAAGCAGGGCCTCGACCCGACGCTGGTCGAGCTGGTCAAGATCCGTGCCTCGCAGCTCAACCACTGCGCCTTCTGCATCGATATGCACATCAAGGACGCCCGCAAGGCCGGTGAGACCGAGCAGCGCGTCTACCTCCTCAATGCCTGGGAGGAGGCCGCCGGTCACTACACCGACAAGGAGCAGGCCGCCCTCGCCCTCACCGAGGCGATCACCCTCCTCACCGACGGCTTCGTCCCGGACGCCGTCTACGACCGCGCCGCGGCCCACTTCGGCGACACCGAACTCGCCCAGCTCATCGCCCTGATCACCACCATCAATGCCTGGAACCGCTTCGGTGTCTCCACCCGCATGGCTCCGGGGCAGGCATGACGGAGAACGAGACCGCGCGGCTGCCCTTCTACCGGCTCGCGCCGGGCATTTACGAAGCCGGCCTCGTCCGCCTGATCGCCCTGATCACCGCCATCAACTCCTGGAACCGGATCAATGTCGCGGCCCGTGTACCGGTGGGGGCGGGTCTCGCTCCGGCCGAGGCGGCGCCGGTCGGAGGTGCCTCATGACAGCCGCCGTGCTCCGTGCCCTGCACCACGGTCCTGAGCTGCCGCTGGTCCTCCCCGGCCCGTGGGACGCGGCGAGCGCCCAGGTCTTCGCGGACGCCGGCTTCCCGGCGCTGGCCACCCCCAGTGCGGGCGTCGCGGCCTCCCTCGGCCACGCGGACGGGGCGACCCCGCCCGACGAGATGTTCGCCGCCGTCCGCCGTATCGCCCGCGCCGTCGACATCCCGGTCTCGGCGGACGTGGAAGCCGGATACGGGCTGTCCGCCCGGGAGTTGGTCGGCCGGCTCGTGGACGCGGGGGCGGTGGGCTGCAACCTGGAGGACACCGATCACACCAGCGGCCAACTACGGGACGCGCACCAGCAGGCCGACTGGCTGGCCGAGGTACGCGCCGAGGCCGGCGACGCCCTGGTGATCAACGCCCGGATCGACACCTACCTGCACGGCGCCCCGGACCGGGACGAGACGGTCCGCCGCGGCCGCATGTACGCCGCGGCCGGCGCCGACTGCGTGTACCCGATCCTCGCCCCGCCGCCCCTGCTGGCCGACCTGGCCGGCGCCATCGGCCTCCCGGTCAATGCCGTGGTGACCCCCGACGGCCCCGCACCCCGCGAACTCGGCGCCCTGGGCGCGGCCAGAGTCACCTTCGGCCCCGGACTCCAGCAGCGGGCGATGGCGGCCCTGACGGGGATGGCGGAGCGGCTGCGGGAGGAGCTGGGCGGGTAGCCGGTGGCGGGGGGCCGAGGCGCTACCGCTCGTCCGTCCCCGCCACCTTCCCCGTGCTGAGGGCGAGCCGGTTCCAGGTGTTGATGGTGAAGATCAGGGCCAGCAGGCGGGCCAGTTCCGGCTCGTCGAAGTGGGCGGCGGCGCGCCGGTAGACCTCGTCCGGAACACCACCCTGCGCCACCAGGGTCACGGCCTCGGTGAGGGCGAGGGCCGCCCGCTCCCTGGGGGTGAAGAAGTGCGCGGCCTCCTCCCAGACGGCGACCATGTGCAGGCGCTCCTCGCTCTCCCCGGCCTTGCGGGCGTCGGTGGTGTGCATGTGCAGGCAGTACGCGCACTTGTTGAGCTGCGAGGACCGGATCTGGACCAGTTCCACGAGGGCCGGATCGAGACCCTCACGGGCCGCGGCGTCAAAGCCGATCAGCGCCTTGAACGCCTTCGGTGCGGCCTTCGCGAAATTGACCCGCGGGCTGCGTCCCGCCACCTCGTCCGCCACGTCCGCCACCTTCGCTTCGCCGTTCCGAGCCGTGATCCGCTCCGTGATCTGTGCCGTGCTGTCTGCCGTGCTGTTTGCCGTGATATCTGCCGTGTTGAGCTGCGCTTCCTTCGTCATGCCTTGAATCTAGAAGAGCAGGCGACCGGCTGTAGGGTGCACTTCCATGCCGGAATCATGGGTCAATCTCGCCGAGAGCCTGGGCGCCGATCTGCATCTGGAGCTGACCGGCCCCGGCAGCCGCCGCGCCGTCCTCATCCGGGCGCTGCGGGACGCCGTACGGTCCGGACGGCTCGCCCCCGGTACGCGGCTGCCGCCCTACCGCTCGCTCGCCGCCGACCTCGGCATCGCCCGTAACACCGTCGCCGACGGCTACGCCGAACTGGTCGCCGAGGGCTGGCTCAGCGCTCGGCAGGGCTCCGGCACCCGCGTCGCCCACCGCGCGAAGCCGCTGACGCCCACCCGGGCCCCGGCCCACCGCGCCCCGGCGGGCCGCCCCGCGCACAACCTCCTCCAGGGCCAGCCGGATGCCGCGTCCTTTCCGCGTACCGCCTGGCTCGCCGCCGCACGCCGTGCGCTGACCGCCGCCCCGCATGACGCGTTCGGCCCCGGCGACCCGCGCGGCCGCCCCGAACTGCGCCGCGCCCTCGCCGACTACCTGGCGCGCACCCGTGGCGTACGCACCGACCCCGAACGCATCGTGATCTGCTCCGGCTTCGCCCACGCGCTGCGTCTGCTGCTGCCCGCCGTGCTCCCCGGGCCGCTCGCCGTCGAGTCCTACGGCCTGCCGTTCCACCGCCATCTCCTGGCCACGGCCGGCCTCCGCACCCACCCTCTCGGCATCGACCAACACGGCGCCGACAGCGCGGAGTTGGCCGCGACCCCAGGCGTGCGGGCGGCGCTGCTCACCCCGGCGCACCAGTTCCCGCTCGGCGTGCCACTGCATCCCGACCGGCGCGCCGCGGTCATCAACTGGGCGAGGGAGAGCGGGAGCTATCTCCTCGAAGACGACTACGACGGGGAGTTCCGCTACGACCGCAAGCCCGTCGGCGCCCTCCAGGGCCTGGATCCGGAGCACGTACTCCACATCGGCTCGGTCAGCAAGAGCCTCTCCCCCGCGGTGCGGCTGGGCTGGATGGTGCTTCCCGACCGCCTCGTCGACGCCGTACTGGAGGCCAAGGGTGAGCGCGAGGCATGGGCGGGCGTCACCGACCAGCTCACCCTCGCCGAGCTCCTCACCCACGGCGCCTACGACCGGCACATCCGCCGGATGCGCCAGCGCTACCGCCGGCGCCGCGACCAGCTGATCGACGCGGTGGCCGGCCATGCCCCGCACCTCACCGTCACCGGCATCGCCGCCGGCCTGCACGCCGTCCTCCAACTCCCCGACGGCTCGGGCGAGTCGGACGAGCAAGCGGCCCTGCGCGCCGCCCGCTGGCAGGGCCTGGCCCTCGACGGCCTGTCCGCCTACCGCCACCCCGAGGCCACCATGGCCCCCCACCACGGCCTGGTCGTCGGCTATGCGACCCCCAGCGACAGCGCCTTCCCCGCCGCCCTGGAGGCGCTGTGCCGGGCGCTGCCGCCTCTGGGGTAGCGGCCTGTGGGTGTGGGGGGCGCCGCGCGGCGGTGCGGGGCGGTCCGGGCGCGCTGGGTCCCGCCGACCGCGAGCGGCCGTGGGTGTGGCGGCAGGTCCCTCCGCCACACCCACGTCCTCCTCCCCTACTGGCTCGCGAACTTCTGGCTGATGTTGGCGAAGACCTGCTGGGCCTCCGGGCCCAGGTGCGGGCCGGCCAGCCAGGTGTGGGCGTTGGAGCTGATCGAGGTGTTGGACACCAGGGTCAGCTTGCCGCCGCGGTTGACGAACCAGCCGCCGCCGGAGGTGCCGCCGGTCATCGTGCAGCCGATGCGGTTCATGGCGGGGGTGCCCTGCTGCATGACGAGACGGCCGGGACGGGCGGGGCAGTTCATCATGCGCGCGCCGTCGTAGGGGGGAGCCGCCGGGTAGCCGAAGGCATCCAGGGAGCCGAGCTGGTTCGCGGCCGGGGCGTTGAACCAGACCCGGGCGGCGTTGCCGACGGTCTCCTGGAGGGACTTGCCGCTGCCGTTCTCCGGCTTGACGTGCAGCACCGCGAAGTCGTAGGCGGAGCCGCCGTTGCCGGACTTCTCGCTGCCCATCTTGATCCACTCACCGGAGGTGGTGATCCAGTCGGCCCAGAACCGGCCGTAGGGCGTGACCTGTTGGGCGGGCGTGCTGTTGACCTGGTTCATCGGCACGCCGTTGTCGTTGTAGGACGGCACGAAGACGATGTTGCGCATCCAGCCGCCCTGCTTGCCGGAGTGCACGCAGTGGCCCGCGGTCCACACCAGGTTGGACTTGCCCGGGTGTGCCGGGTCCTCGACGATCGTGCCGGAGCAGACCATCGGGCCCTTCGGGCTGTCGAAGAAGATCTTCCCGACCGGGGCCATGTGCTGGTGGTACGGCCGGTCGACCTGCTCGGCGGTGACCGGCCGCGGCTCGGGGTCCGTACCGTCGAACTCGCTTCCCGTGCCGGTGGCCTTGACGCCGATCTCCGGCGAGGTCTTCGCCTTGGCCAGCCGGTCCGACTTCCAGTGGTCCTTGATGACCGGGTTGGCGAAGTCCTTTGCGTCGCGGGCCCACTTGTCCCAGTTCTGCCAGCCGCCGTCCTTCCACTTCTTCAGATCGTCCAGGCTGGTCGGCGCGTCCTCGGGGAGCTTGAAGCCCCCGTCGGCCCGGTCCTTCTGGTCGGCGGCCGCACCGCCGCCGGCCTGGTCGTCGGGGCCGCAGGCGGTGACGGTGCCCGCGAGCAGTGCGACGAGTGCCGCGGCCGCGGCGGTGGAGCGGCGGATGGATGGCATGGAGCGGGAGTCCCCCTGGTACGGGGCGGCGCCGAGCGCAACAGCGCGCCGTAGCCACCGTTGATTGTCATGTCCCTCATCGGGCTGCGCCCTACTATGCCGTCACTCCAGGACCGCCGGGCAACCAGGTCCCGGCCTTCAGGCCCGCCGCGCGTTCACTCTCCGCTGCGGAGCCTGTCGAGGTTCCGCGTGATGGCCTTCGTCTCCGCGATCAGCCGGTCGTGCGCCTGCTGCTGCTCTTTGCCGCCCTGCTCCTTGAATGCGCCGCTGAAGTGCGGCTTGAGCTGGGTCCACCAGCCGTAGTCCAGCATCGCCCAGGACTGCGGACACCACGGAGCGCGGGTTTTCGGCAGGTAACCCGGGCCGACCAGGGGCCCGTAGTACCTCTTCGGGTCGCTCCCCTCCAGGTAGCAAAGGAAGTGGAAGACGCGTTGCTGGGTGACGGGGTGGTCGCTGGAGAGCCCTTCCAGCGTCAGCCGGCCCTCCTCGCGGGCGATCTCGTCGAAGAGGAGGGCGGCTGCCAGCGACGGCTCGGGACCGACCTCGTTGACGGTGTAGAACGACGCGAATCCGTCGGCGGCGTCCTCCTCCAGGCCGAGGTTCGCCAGCAGCAGCTGCCGCTGCAAGGCATGCCCCATCTCGTGGCCGAAGATGAACTGGGTCGACAGCGCGGTCAGGTCGTCGGCATCGAACTTGTCGGCGGGAAACAGCGCGGGCCGCTTGACGGTCCTGACCACGGTGCCGAGGGCCTTTTCGATCTGGGCCAGGAACGACGGGGGCACAAAGATCGTCCTGCCATCGGGCTGGGTGACCGCATCCGTCACGCCCGGCGGGACCCGGTCGGTGACCTTCACGACCAGCTCATGCGGGAGCGCGAGCGAGGCGTTCACCCAGTCGGCGGTCTGCTCCAGCACCCGGGACCTCCGGACCACCGCCACGGCGTGCCGGTTCTTCGGCTGGATCGCCTTGTCCTGGTAGACGACGGTGACCTTGCCGCTCGCGTCGTCCTTGCCACCGTCGTCGCCGCTGCCGCACGAGGCGACCGCGAAGCCCGCGAGGAGCAGCGCCCCCGCCGAAGCAGCCCGCCTCCTGGCCGGGGACCCACCACTGCGCAGCACCCTGGTCAGCCCTTTCCTCGGTCAAGGTGTGCGGGCGGACGGTTGCCCTTCCGGGGTCTTCGGAGCCACCTGCCGGAGGCGATGCCGGAGCCACGGCCCGAACCTGACATCCGGATTATGAGCGATGAGGCAATTCACCACAATTACCCATTTATGAGGTGTTTCGCCCTACGGGCAGGGCCGAGTATCCGCGGAAGCACTCACGCCCGCTCCCCATGCAGGAGCGGCCCGGCCGTGACGCAGGCCGGGCCGCTCCGTGGTGGCACTCAGGCGCGGGGGTTCGGCCGGCCGGCCTCGCAGATGGTGCGGTCCACGCTGCTGCCGCGGTACTTGCGCACCCCGAGCTCCAGGTACTGGATTCCGTCCCGGTCGTAGATCGACGGAGTGCTCCAGTGGGTCTCGCCGCTGCGGACGTGCCGCCATGGGGTCGCGCTCGTGTGGCCCTTCTTGTCGGTCCACACGATCCGGACGGCCGGGTGCCGTCCGTCGGACTTGGTGTCCTTGCCCCGGAGGGTGACCGAGCGGATCTCGTTCCGGCTCTTCCAGTTCCATGCGGCGCTGCCCTTGCCGCCGCTCCCCGAGCAGGACAGCTTCACCGATGCTGCGGCCGTCGCCGGGGCCGTGGTGGCCGCGGCCGGAACGGCGGTGGCCGGCACCGTGACGGCGACGGCCGCCAGAGTGGCGGCGGCGAACGTCATCCCCCGTGTACGCACAAGAAACTCCTTCATTGGTCAGTTCGCGGTCCGGCCGGGGCCGGACCCACCCCGTGTGGGTTGCTTCAAGAAAGAGATACCGCAGCTGTGTTCCGCCGGCACAGATGATTCGAGGAGCCTCGAAAGTCGGTCTAGCGGCGAGCCGTCCGCGGGTCCCGGTGGGCCGCGGCGGGCCGGCTCGTTCCGTAGCGGAAGTCCTGGAGCTGTTCTGCCGTGGGGTACCACTGTTTGCGGCAACGGCAGCACCACCAGCGCCAGTTGTCCCAGTCGGTGTTGGTGTGCGCGGTGTCCTTCCACAGCCGGTCGTCGCAGTCGGGTGTGGGGCAGGTCGGCGGCAGCGGCATGGCGGGCCTTTCGTCGGGACGGCTGCCCAGCCTTCTGGGCCGGGCGCCGCGCCGTGCGGTGGTTCGCCACCCGCCACCCGAACGGGTAAGGCCGACGCGCAAGGCCCCCAAAACGCGCTCGCGGGCAGCCGCACACACCGTGCGACTGCCCGCGGGGTTCCGCGCTTCCCGTGCGGCTACTTCTTAGTGAGCCACTTCTTCCAGACCTCCGGGTGCTTGTCCACCCAGCGCTTCGCCGCCTCGTCGGCGGACAGACCGCCCGAGGCGATCGACTCGGAGACCTCGTTCTGGTCGTCCTTGGTCCACTTGAAGTTCTTCAGGAACGCCGCGGCACTGCCGCCCTTCTTGGCGAATTCCGTGTTGAAGTACTTCTGGAGGGGCGTGGTCGGATAGGCACAGTCGATGGACGTGGGGTCCTTGGTGCCCTTCTCCGCACAGGCATCGGTGTACTTGGGGAGCTTGACCTCCTCCATCGGCACCTGGTTGAAGAGCCACTGCGGCTCGTACCAGTACGTCAGGAAGGGCTTCTTCTGCTTGGCGAACTGCTGGATCTGGGTGATCTGCGCCGCCTCGGAGCCCGCGAAGACGACCTCGTAGTTGAGCTTGAGGTTCTTCACCAGCGCCTTGTCATTGGTGACGTAGGACGGCGAACCGTCCATCAGCTGGCCCTTGTTGCCGCTCTCCGAGGTCTTGAGCTGGTCGGCGAACTTGTTGAGGTTCTTCCAGTCCGTGACCTCGGGGTGCTTGTCGGCCCAGTACTTGGGGACGTACCAGCCGATGTGGCCGGTGACGCCGTTGCCGCCACCCGCGGTGATCGTCTTCTTGTCCTTGACGTACCGCTGTTCCTGCTCGGGGTGGCCCCAGTCCTCCAGGATCGCGTCGACCCGGCCCTGGCTGAGGGCGTCCCAGGCGGGGATCTCGTCCACCTGGACGGTGTCGACGTGGTAGCCCATCTTCTGTTCGAGAAGGTACTTGGCGACCGCGACATTGGACTGGGCGCCGACCCAGGTCTGCACCGACAGGGTGACCGACTTCGAGCCCTTGGCCGCCGCGAACGGCGAGGACTGCTTGGTCATGTCGGACTTGCCGCAGGAGGACAGGGAGAGGGCGAGGACCGCCGTGCCGGCCAGCGCGGCCGTCCCGATGGTCATGGTGCGCTTACGGGACATGGTCAGGCTCCCTTCCCCGTCGTGCGGCGTTCCGTGGGCTGGGTGACCCGGTCGAGCATCAGGCCCAGGCACACGATGGCCACACCCGCGACCAGGCCGAGGGCCAGGTCTCCGGTGGCGAGGCCGGTGACGACGTCGTAGCCGAGGGCACCGCCGCCCACCAGACCGCCGATGATGACGACGGCGAGGACCAGTACCACGCCCTGGTTGACGGCCAGCAGCAGGGCGGGCCGGGCGAGCGGGAGCTGGACCTGGCGGAGGATCTGCCAGCGGGTGGCACCGAGGGACTTCGCCGATTCCATGGCGGCGGGGTCCACCTGGCGCAGGCCCTGGGTGGTGATGCGGATGACGGCCGGCAGGGCGTAGACCACGGCAGCGGCGGCGGCCGGGGCGCGGCCCACGGCGAAGAGCGCGACGACCGGGATCAGGTATACGAACTGCGGCATGGTCTGCATGACATCCAGGACCGGGCGCAGGATCGCTTCGAGGCGCTTGCTGCCCGCCGCCAGGACGCCGACGCCGAAGCCCAGCACCAGGGTCACCACCAGCGCGGCGAGCACCTGGGAGAGGGTGTTCATCGACGGCTTCCACACGCCCAGCACACCGATGGCGGCCATCGCGAGGACGGCGGTCAGCGCGGTGCGCCAGGTGCCGATGAGCCAGGCCAGCGCGGCGACGATGAGCAGCGTGCCGTACCAGGGCAGCGCGGTCAGACCGTCCCGCAGCGGGTTGAGCACCCAGTCGGTGAAGTGCGCGGCCCAGTCGGCGGTGCCGCCGATGACCGGGACTCCGGAGTAGAGGTGGTCGACCATCCACTCCTTGAAGTCGTTGACGGGGCGGGCCAGGTCCACGGCCCAGGCACCCGGCCAGACCAGCGAGCCGGACAGCCGGCCGGCCAGCGCGAGGACGGCGGTGACCACGGCGATGCCGGTCCAGGCCTGCCAGCCGCGCAGCCACGCCGGGCCGGTGGTGGTGTCGGAGCCGAGACGCGCACCGGCCGCGGCCGTGGTGCGGTCCATGACGATGGCCAGCAGCACGATCGGGATGGCGGCGGCGAGCGCGGCACCGACGTCGACCGAGGCGAGCGCCTGGTAGACGCGGTCACCGAGACCGGCGGCGCCGATCATCGAGGCGATCACGACCATGGACAGCGCCATCATGATCGACTGGTTGACGCCGAGGAGGAGTTCCTTACGGGCCAGCGGGAGGCGGGCGGTCAGCAGCCGCTGCCGGCCGGTGGCACCGAGCGAGGAGACGGCCTCCAGGACGCCCGGGTCGGCGCTGCGCAGACCCAGCGCGGTCAGCCGCGCCATCGGCGGCGCCGCGTAGATGACGGTGGCCAGCAGCGCGGCGGGGACGCCGATGCCGAAGACCAGCACGACGGGCAGGAGATAGGCGAAGGCCGGCAGCACCTGCATGGTGTCGAGGACCGGGCGCAGCAGCCGGAAGAGCCGCTCGGACAGTCCCGCGGCCAGGCCGAGCAGGGCGCCGACGACGACCGAGGCGGCGACCGCCACGACCATCAGCGCGAGCGTCTGCATGGTCGGGACCCACATCCCCAGCAGACCGCTGACCAGGAAGGAGATCAGTGCGGTGGCGGCGATGCGGACACCGGCCACCCGCCAGGCGATCAGCGTGACGCCGGCCGTCACACCCGTCCAGCCGAGCGCGAGCAGCAGCAGATAGACGGCGCGTACGGAGATGACCACGGCGTTGGAGAGGTGGCCGAGGAAGTAGACGAACAGCCAGTGGCTGTCGCGGTTGTCGATGATCCAGTCGCTGGTCTTGCCGAGCGGGCCGGAGACATCGACGGTCAGCGAGGACGGCCAGGCGGCGCCGTACTTGGTGGCCAGCAGCGGGACGAGGACGGCCGCGGCGACGACGAGCAGCAGGAGCTTGGCGAGGCCACGACGCTGGAGCAGGAGCTGGGCCGGGCCCTTGGGGGTGTCGACGCCGAGGGTGCCGCGCGCGGAAACCGGGGTTGCGGTGCTCATGCGCGCCCCCGCTTCACGGTGCCGGTGGGCACATTGAGCGCGGCGCAGCGCTGGGCCTCGCGCCAGTGGCGCAGCCAGGAGGCGCGCAGCCGGGCGCGGGGCGTGGCGGCGGGAGCTCTGGAGCCGACGGCGCGGAGGGCGCCGCCGCGGGTGGTCGCGGTGTACATCAGGCAGCCACCTCGCCGTGCTGCGGGCTGTCGACCCGGGCGACCACGTTCAGCAGACAGGCGTGGTCGACGATGCCCACACAGCGGCCGTCGTCGACGACCCGGGCCGCGCCGCCGGAGCGGGCGACGGCCTCGATGGCGTCGGAGATCAGGGTGTCGGGGCTGAGCGCCGGACCCTGGTCGGCCTCGCCGTCCTCCACCGGGCGCATCGCGCGGCGGACGGTCAGCACCTGCTCGCGCGGGACGTCCCGGACGAAGTCGCGGACGTAGTCGTCGGCCGGGGAGCCGACGATCTCCTCGGGGGTGCCGAGCTGGACGATCTCGCCGTCGCGCATCAGGGCGATCCGGTCACCGACCCGCAGCGCCTCGGCAAGGTCGTGGGTGATGAAGACCATGGTGCGGCCCTCTTCGCGGTGCAGGCGGACGACCTCTTCCTGCATATCGCGGCGGATGAGGGGGTCCAGGGCGCTGAACGGCTCGTCGAAGAGCAGGACCTCGGGGTCCACGGCGAGCGCGCGGGCCAGGCCGACGCGCTGCTGCTGACCGCCGGAGAGCTGCCCGGGGCGGCGCTTCTCCATCCCGGCCAGGCCGACCTTGTCGACCATCTCGTTGGCCTTCGAGCGGCGCTCCGTCTTGCCCATGCCCTGGATCTCCAGGCCGTAGGCGACGTTGTCGACGACGGTGCGGTGCGGCAGCAGGCCGAAGTGCTGGAAGACCATGGCGGCGCGGCGGCGGCGCAGTTCGCGCAGCGTGGTGCGGTCCATGGCGCGGACGTCCTCGCCGTCCATCTCCAGCTCGCCGCTGGTCGGCTCGATCAGCCGGGTCAGACACCGTACGAGGGTGGACTTGCCGGAGCCGGACAGGCCCATGACGACGAAGACCTCGCCCTTGTGGACGTCGAAGGAGACATCGCGGACGGCCGCCACACAGCCGGTCTTCTCCCGCAGCTCCTGGGCGCTCAGCTTCTTCACCGAGGAGTCGCCGGGGATGCGGTCGGCCTTGGGGCCGAAGACCTTCCAGAGGTTGCGGACGGAGAAGACGACCTCACGGGCGTCCTGCTCGTTCTCGGCGGCTTTGCGGGCGTTGGGTATCTCGGATGCGCCGGCGGAGGTGGTAGCCATCACGCATCACCTCCTTGGGTCGGAGCCTTATGGAGCAGTTCAGCGCACTTCTCCCCCACCATGAGCACGCCCAGCATCGGGTTGACCGCGGGCATCGTCGGGAAGACGGAGGCGTCGGCGATACGGATGCCGGACAGCCCACGGATTTTCAACTCGGGGTCGACGACGGCGAGTTGGTCGTCAGTGGCGCCCATCTTGCAGGTGCCGGCCGGGTGGTAGACGGTGTGGGCCGCCTTGCGCACCAGCTCGCTGATCTCCGCGTCGTCGGTGACCTCGGGGCCGGGGAAGACCTCCCGCTTGAGCCACTTGGCGAACGGCTCGGCCTGGGCGATCTTGCGGGCCAGCTTGACGCCGTCGACCAGGGTCTGGCCGTCGTAGTCGTCCTCGTCCTCGAAGTAGCGGAAGTCCAGGGCCGGCTTGGCCTCGGGGTCCGCGGAGGTGAGGTAGAGGCGGCCGCGGGAGCGGGACTTGGGGATGTTCGGGGTCATCGACACGCCGTGCTCGGGGCGCTCGTAGCCCAGCCGCTCAGGGTTGTCGGTGAAGGGGATCTGGTAGAAGTGGAACATCAGGTCGGGGCCCTTGTGCTCCGGGTCCCGCTTGACGAAGAGGCCCGCGTCGGAGTCCATCGCGGAGTTGCCCGGGATCGGACCGTTGGTCTCCCAGACGATCACCGACTCCGGGTGGTCGATCAGGTTCTCCCCGACGCCCGGCAGGTCGAGCACGCAGGGCAGACCGAGCGCTTCCAGGTCCTTCTTCGGCCCGATGCCGGAGTGCATCAGCAGCCGCGGGGTGTCGACCGCACCGGCGCAGACCAGCACCTCACGGGCGGCCTCGACGTAGACCTCTTCGCCGTCCTTCGTGCGGACGTGCACGCCCTTGGCGGTGGTGCCGTCCAGCTCCAGCTTGTGCGCCCAGGTCTCCAGCATCAGCGTGAGGTTCGGGCGGTCACCGGCCTCCATGTGCGGGTGGAGGTAGGCGACCGAAGCGGAGGAGCGCTTGTTGTTCTCCGGGTGGTAGGAGAGGTCGAAGAAGCCGACGCCCTCGTCGAAGGGCTTGTCGTTGAAGCCGACGACCTCCGGGACGCCGAGCGCCGTCTTGGTGGCCTCGATCCAGTCGGTGGCGATCTGGTTCTGGTCCTTCTTCGCCACCCGCACGATGTTGTTGCGCAGCTTGCCGAAGTAGGGGTCCATCTCCGCGGCGTTCCAGCCGGTGGCACCCGCCGCTTCCCACTCGTCCCAGTCGGACGGCAGCGGCTTGAAGGAGATCAGCGTGTTGTGCGAGGAGCACCCGCCGAGCACCTTGGCGCGGCTGTGCAGGATGTGCGAGTTGCCGCGCGGCTGCTCGGTGGTCGTGTACTCGTAGTCGAGGTCACCGCCGAGCAGGCCGAGCCACTTGCGCAGCGTCAGCACGTCCTCGCGGTCGATGTCGGACGGGCCACCCTCGATCACGGCGACGGTGACGTCCGGGTCCTCGGTGAGGCGGGAGGCGATGACGGAACCGGCGGTGCCGCCGCCGACTACGACATAGTCATACACAGGCATTGGGGGTGCTCCTTCTTACAACGTGCGTGGTGCGGGTGGTGCCAGTGAGGCGGGGGTGTCAGCCCGCGAACCAGCGCACCGGCTCCGGCCGGAGGTTTTCGTAAATGTGCTTGCTCTCGCGGTACTCGTCCAGACCCGCGGGGCCCAATTCCCGTCCGATGCCGGACTTGCCGAAGCCGCCCCACTCCGCCTGCGGGAGGTAGGGGTGGTAGTCGTTGATCCAGACCGTGCCGTGCCGCAGCCGGGCGGCGACCCGGCGGGCGCGCGCGGTGTCGGCGGAGAAGACCGCGCCGGCCAGGCCGTACTCGGTGTCGTTGGCGAGCGCCACGGCCTCGTCCTCGGTGGTGAAGGTCTCCACCGTCAGGATCGGGCCGAAGGTCTCCTCACGGACCACCTTCATCTCGCGGTGGCAGCCGTCGAGCACGGTCGGCGCGTAGAAGTAGCCGGTGGCCGGGCGAACGGCGGACGGCTCCGGGCGGGCGCCGCCGCAGCGCAGCTGGGCACCCTCGGCCAGGGCGGAGGCAACATACGCCTCGACCTTGTCGAGCTGCTGCTGGGAGACCAGCGGACCGCACTCGACACCGTCCTCGGTGCCCCGGCCGAGCTTGATCTTCTCGGCGCGGCGGGCGAGCTCGGAGACGAAGCGGTCGCGCACCGACTCCTCGATGATCAGCCGGGCACCGGCCGAGCAGACCTGGCCGCTGTGGATGAACGCGGCGTTCAGCGCCTGGTCAACGGCGGTGTCGAAACCTTCTTCGGTAGCGCAGGCGTCGGCAAAAACCACATTGGGGTTCTTGCCGCCCAGCTCCAGGGCGATCTTCTTGGCGCCGGAGACCGCCGCCGCGCCCGCCTTCGTCCCGCTGATGAGACCGCCCGTGAAGGAGAACAGGTCGACGTCCGGGTGCTCGGCGAGCCGCTGGCCCACCGGCAGCCCCGCACCGGTGACGATGTTGGCGACCCCGGCCGGCAGCCCGGCCTCGACCAGCAGCTTGACCAGGTGCACGGTCGACAGCGGGGTGACCTCGCTGGGCTTGATCACAAAAGTGTTGCCGGCCGCGAGGGCCGGCGCGATCTTCCAACTCGCCTGGAGCAGCGGGTAGTTCCACGGCGTGATGAGCGAGCAGACACCCACCGGCTCATGCACGATCACGCTGTGCACGTCGGGCGAACCCGCGTCGACGACCCGGCCGCCGCTCTCGTTCATCACCAGGTCGGCGAAGTACCGGAAGGCGTTGGTGACGTCATCGACGTCGACCCGGCCCTCCTCCAGCGTCTTGCCGGTGTCCCGGCTCTCGATGAGGGCGATCTCCTCGCGGTCGCGCTGGAGCAGGTCGGCGACCCGGCGCAGCAGCGCGGCGCGCTCGGCGACGGGGGTACGGGGCCAGGCGCCCTCGTCGAAGGCCCGGCGGGCGGCCGCGACCGCCGCGTCGACGTCCTCGGCACCGCCCTCGGCCACCAGCTGGAGCGTCGTCGCGTCGGCGGGGTCGAGGACCTCCCGCGTTTCGCCGGCTGCGGCGGCCTGCCACACCCCGTCTACGTGAATGGTCTCGATTGACGACACGTCGTTCTGCCTTCCGGTTACCGATCTCGTACGCACTGGTGCAACCACTGGCATCACCAGCAACGTGGACCCCTCCCCGGAAGCGGCGGACCTATGCCCAAACGTTCATGGAAAGTGACTCGACTCACTGAACGTGCGGCGTAATGCCCAGGTACGTACCCTGAATAGCCGTATGTCCCAGGCTGCTTTTCCCCTCGGGACCGGAGGTACCCAGATGACCAGCAGACGGCGTGCCGCCACCGCCACCGCGGCCCTGACCTGCGGGGCAGCCCTGATCGCCGGGCCGGCCTGCACCGGCGCCGCGGCGGCCGAGGATCCGGACGGCGGCGAGGGCGACCTCGCCAACAAATCGGCCCAGCAGATCTCCGACGACTCCCTCCACCAACTGGTCGCCGCGAAATCGCTGCGTTTGCGCACCCAGACCAGTGCTGATCCCACCAAACTCGACCTCACCCTCGACCAGGCCGGCAACTGCACCGGCGCCATCAGCAAGGGCGAGCTCGGCCGCGTCGAGCTCGTCAAACGCGGGAACCAGGTCTGGATGAAGCCGGACGCCGCCTTCTGGAAGAGCCAGCTGCCCGGGAACGAGGGCCGCGACGCCGCCGAGAAATACAAGGACACGTTCCTGCACGGCACCACCAAGGACACCTTCCTCGGCAACCTCTCCGCGGCCTGCGACCTCAGGGCGTTCCAGAAGTCCGCCATACCCCCGAAGAACCCGCCCTCCGGCGCCCCCTCGGCCGCGCCCACCCTCACCAAGGGCCGCCCCACCACCCACGAGGGCACCCGCGTCCTCCCCGTCGTCAAGAAGGCCCAGGGCGCCGTCCAGACCCTCTACGTGGCCATCGCCGGCAAGCACTACCCCCTGAAACTCACCGCCGAGGTCGACCACCAGACCGGCACCATCCTGCTCAGCAACTACAACACCCCGGTCTCCGCGAGGACCCCGGCACCTGGCGACACGGCCGATATCTCGGTACTGGAGGACCGGCTCCAGGGGTCGCAGAGCGCGTGACGCTTGAGTGCACTGTGTGCGGTACGTAACTGTTCGTACATACGTATCGTTGAACCGTGCGGCTGCCCGCGGCGCGCGGGCAGCGGGGAGGAGCGGCACGGTGACCATCGAACTGACCGACAGGACCGAGATGGCCAGTGGTAGCGAGCTGGACGACATGTTCGAGCGGCTGGAGCAGATGCACATCCCCCCGGGCTACAAGGCTGAGATCGTCGAGGGGACCATCTACATGGCGCCGCAGCGGGGCACGCACTGGGAGACGATCCTGGACATCGTCGAACATCTGCGTACGCGGTATCCGAAGAAGCGCGTGCTGTCCGACGTGCGCATCGACTTCCCCGGCCATCTGAACGGGTTCGCCTCCGACGTGGTGGCGCTGGCCGAAAACGCCACCAAAAACGACAAGGGCCGCCCGCGCTATCAGGACATCGAGTTCATCGCCGAGGTCATTTCCGAGAGCACCGGCAAGAACGACTACGGCCCCAAGAAGACGGCCTACGCTCTCGCCGAGGTCCCCGTCTACATGATCGCCGACCCCTACCTCGGCCGGTGCCGCGTCTTCACCGACCCGCAGGACGGCGACTACAAGCTCGACCTCACCGTCGCTTACGGCACACCCGTAGACCTCACCCACACGGTCGTCGGAATCACCTTCTCCACCGAAGAGTTCCCCAGGGACTGACCCCACGGGCCGACGGCCTCCCGTCCCCTCACGCGGCCCATGCGGCCAAGTGGAGGCCCCGTGAAGGGTGTGACGTTTTCGGGATCACCGGCGCTTCTTCATATGCGAGTTCGAATCCCGGGCTCGCATACTCCGGGGCCCTCGGGCCTCGTCACGGAAGGAGCGTACGTGCGGATTTCACGCACTGCGTTGTCTCTCGGTCTTGCTGTCGCGGTGAGCCTGCCCCTTATGGGCAGCGCGTCCGCGGCGGCCCCCTTCGCTTCGGAGAGCTCCGGCAGCCTGAGCGAGGACAGGCTGCTGGTGTCCGAGCGGACCAGCGATTACCGCCGGACCGTGGAAATGAACCCCGCCGACGGAGCGGCCACCCGCACCGTCGCGGACGGCCTGGACGGCGTCTACTCCCCCAGCGGCTCCCAGGTCGCCTACATCCGCTACGGCGACACCTGCGTCCCGCAGGCCGAGGGCTGCACCTACCGCCCCGACCTGATGACGGCCACGGCGAGCGGCGCCAACCAGCATGTCCTGGTCCCGGGGATCGAGAGCGAGACCGGAGAGGTGTATGTCGCCAATCCGGACTGGGCTCCGAACGGCAAGCGCCTCGTCTTCGACTCCCCCCGCGGCATCGAATCGATCAACGCGGACGGAACCGGGGCCGAGACGCTGACCACCTCGGGGCTCCGCGCCACGTTCTCCCCCGACGGCAACCGGATCGCCTACCTCCGCACCACCTCGTACGAGGGCCCCGACGGCACCGAGTACGGCACGGATGTGTTTGTCATGGACCTCACCACCCGGGAGAGCCAGCAGGTCACCACCGACCACCAGGCCGTGTCGACCCCGGCCGACTGGTCCCCGGACGGCCGGCACCTCGTCTACGGCGGACGGTACGGGCTGAAGACCGTCGACCTCGCAACCGGTGCGCAGACGGACCTCTACGACGCCACCTGGCCCGGCGCCCTCACGGACGTCAGGACCCCGGTGTACTCCCCGGACGGCACCCGTATCGCCTTCTCCGGCTGGGACGACGCCACGGCGACGCGGCGCATCTACACCGTCGACGCGGACGGCAGCCACCTCCGGACCGTCGCCGAGACCGGCGGGACCCTGACGGACTGGGTCGGCAAGTAGCCCCCAGGTGACACCGCGCCGGGCCCGGTGGGGTGACGCCCCGCCGGGCCCGGCCTTTCGCAGGGCCTCCGGGTCAGCTAACGGCCGGGTGTCACCCGCGCTGCCGAACCAAAGGGGCCGCGGCCGGCCGGCCGGACGACAATGCAGGCATGGCTGACACAGCGGCGAAAGCAGTGCTCGAAGGCGGCCCCGAGGAGCTGCCCGAGCGGATCGTGCCGATCGATCCGCCCGGTACCGAGCTGAAGATCCCGTTCCGTAACGGCTATGAACACTTCCGGGCCACCAGCCGGCAGCAGAACACCTCCGAGGGGGCGCTGCCCGTCTACGAGTGGTGGGAGCGCACGGAGCTGCCCGGATAGCGAGGCGCCGGGCGCAGGCACCGCTCAGGTGTGGGGAACGAAGGTCCGCAGCGCGATCTCCTGGGTCTGCTCCTGCTCCGGCCAGTCGTCCTCGGCGCCCAGGACGAGCACGGCGAACTGGCGGCCGTCGGCGGCGGTGAAGGCACAGTCGACGACCTTGACGCGTACCCCGAGCCGCTTGCTGTCATAGGCGTAGACCAGTTGGTTGGCATCTATGCCCGGCCCCGGGAAACCGAGCGGTTCGAGGCTGATCTCGCGGTAGCCGGGGTTGGCGGACAGGCCCTGGGATGCCTGCCGGAGGGCCTCGCGCGGGGTGATTTCGGGGTCGGTGATCTCGAAGATCTGCACCAGTCCGCGATCGTCCGGCGCGGTGTAGAACACCCCGGTCTCGCGCTCGCTGCGCGTCCAAGTACCGGGCACCGCGAGGGTGAAGCCCTTCTTGTCGTGGGCGAGGCGGAAGCCGTCCGGCAGGTCGGTGAGGGTGGGTGCGGGCGTGACGCTGTCCGGGGCGCCGGTGGACTGCCCGGTGGCCGTACGGGACGGGGCGGATGCCTTGCTGCGGGCCGGCGGGTGAGCGGCGGCCGGATCGTCGTCGTGCCCCCAGAGCAGATAGCCGGCGCCGATGACCGCCGCGATCACGGCCACCGCCGCCCCGGCGACCAGCCCCGTCCGATGCCGGGCACCGGGGGCGTAGGCGGGGCCTGCTTCGGGAGGGAGATACGGGTCGGTGGTGTAAGGGTCGGTGGTGTGCGGGTTGGTGGTGTACCAGTCGGTGGTGTGCGGGTCGGTGGCGGGATCCGGTAAGCCGCCGGCGGACGAGCTCGGGTGCGGGTAGGGGTAGGTGCTGCGCGGTGCGGCGGATGGCGGGGGCGGGTCGGCCGGAGGCGCGGCGGACGGGGGCGCGGCGGCCCCGCCGTCTTGGGGACCGCCGTCCTGGGGCCCGCCCGCCGACGGCGTGAAGGACGGCCGGGGCGGCATCGGGCCCGTGTAGGGGGCGGGCGGTGGGGTGTCGTTCTCCCAGCGCTGGGTTTCGCTGTTCCAGCGGGGCCGGCCGCCGCGCTTCATCGTCAGCCTCCCGCCAGTGCCGCGACCGCCTGGCTCACCGCGGCGCCGGAGGCCAGCAGGCCCACCACCGCACCGGCGTCCGCGAGCGCCGTACGGAGCCGGGACAGCCGTCCGGGCCCGGCCGCGCCGCGGTCCGCGATCTCCGTCTCGGTTTCGGCGAGTTCCCCGCTCAGGGCGGTGATCTGCGGGCTCTCCACCGCCCGGGACAGATCGTCGCGCAAGGCGCGGACGGCACGCAGCAGTTCCTCCTGCGCCGGGTCCACCGCCGGTCCGGCCGGGCCCTCGTGGTGAGTCACCGTGTTGTGGTCGCCAATGGCGAAGGCACCCCGGACGCTGCCGATGTGGATGCCGTTTCCGCGCTCGTCAGCCCTTGCCACGCTTGGCACTTCCCTTCGTCCCGTTCCCGCGCGGGGGTGCGGAGTGGTGGTTGATCGTGTTGTGGTCGCCGATGCCGACGGCGCCCTGTGCGGATTCGACGTACACGCCGCCCTCGGCGACATGCACGACCCGCTGCTCGAACTCGTCGGTCTGGTAACCCGCCTCGCGCAGCGCCGTGGTCACCCCGGCCGCCACCCGCTGCTGAATGGTCTTCAGATAGCGGGCGACGTCCATGTCCTGGAAGAGCGAGGACTCGCCGAACGAGCCCAGCTCGCGTACGGCGCCGCCGGGGCCCTCGGGCAGTGCCCCGCCGTGCCCCCCGGTGGCCAGCCGCCAGGCCGACAACAGGCCGCGGGCCAGCGTGCCGAGGGCGTGCCCGGCGGAACGGGGCGTATGGGCCAGCGCCCAGACCGCCTTGCCGAAGTGGTGATGGTGCCGGTACCGGTGGGCGATCCGGTCGGCGTCCTGGAAGGGCTGCCGCAGCGGCCACAGCACATGCGGGGCGACCTCCAGCATCAGCATCCCGCCCTGGGTGTGCACCCGTACGAAGACCGTGGTGACGATGCCCTCGTTCCAGCCGCCGACCCGGATGCGCAGGAAGTGCCGCCGGGTCTCGCCGCCCTCCTCGACCGCGCCGGCCCGGTGCTCCTCGAAGGCGTCCGGGGCGTACGGCGCCGCCTCCCGGCTCGGCAGCCCCTCGGCCGGCAGGAAGACACACTCGTCGATCTCCAGCGCGCGCAGCCGGTCGCGGACCGCGGCCGCGGACGCCGGCGAACCGTGCGGCGACGGCACCCGCAGCGCCGCCACCAGCGGCACGATCCGGGCCAGGATGGCGCTGTTGTCCAGCGGTTCGGCGACGCGGTCGGCGCGCGGGTTCAGCTCCACCGACAGCGACCAGGTCTTGTACGGCTGGCCGGCACCGCAGAACGGGTTGGCCGCCCGGTACATCACCAGCGGCCCGTGCTGCTCGGTCCGCACCCGGTCCCGCAGCCGCAGGAAGCGGTAGCTCTCGGAGCGCTCGGCGGGGTCGGACCGGACGTCGGGGAAGCGTTCCCGGGACAGCTCGTGCGCCAGCACCCGGGCGAACTGCCCGCGTTGCAGGGCGACCAGGAGGGCCAGGACCAGCGGCAGCAGCAGCGCGATCCACACCCCGATCAGCAGGCCGGACGCGTGGGTGGCGCCGAAGCCGCCGTCGCTGCCGTAGGGGCTGTCCCACGGGCTTGAGTCGTGGGAGCCGTATTCGTCCGAGGAGTCGTCGCCCGTCAGGGAGTTCAGCACGTCCGGGAGCACCCGGCTGAACAGCCATCCCGGGCCCAGGATGGCGAGCCCGCCGACGACCGCCGCCACCAGCAACGACACATAGAAGAAGGCGAGCGTCAGCCGCCCGTACCAACGCAGGACGAAGGCGAGGAAGCGAGCCGGTCCCGGCAGCACCGGAGACCGGCGGACGATACGGGCCAGCGCCATGAGGACAACGGGGAAGACATAGACCCCCGCGAGCCCGGAGGACAGCGGGAGGGCCACGATCCACAGCGCCAGGATCCCCGCCGCCCAGCCCAGCTGGAGCCGCCGGGCGCGCAGCGCATGGGCCAGCACGCGGGCGGCGTCGATGCCCAGGGAGGGTGCGGCGAACCGCTCCTCGTGGACGTACAGCTCGTCGATGACCGCGTCACGGAAGCTGTCGTCCATGTACGTGCCCGCGCACAGCAGCCGGGTGGCATCGCTGGCGCCCGGCGGGGTCGGGGGAAGCGGCCCCGGGGGCGGGACGCCGTCCGGCTTCCCCAACCGCGGCGGACCGCCGGATTCACCGTGCTGCGCAGGCACATCCGTCCGAGTCATCGGCTTCCCCCATCAGCACACCAACGAGCCGTCGCCGAGGGCCTGTTGAGCAGGCGGGCTGCCGTTGTCGGCCACGGCGGCGCAGAACCCGCAGCATAAGGGAGTGGAGCGCTCCGTGTCAGCGCGATAACCCAAGGTTGCCGTGGGTCAGACAGCCGCGGGGAACTCCCCGTTCTTGAGCGCGGTGACGAAGGACGACCAGCCGCCCGTCGGGAAGACCAGTACGGGGCCGTCAGGGTCCTTGCTGTCACGGACGGGGACGGCGTCGGGGATATCGGGGGCTATTTCGATGCAGTTGCCGCCGTTGTTGTCGCTGTAACTGCTCTTGATCCACATCGCTGTACCCACCTGGTGCTTGCCCATGGTCCCCGTACCCTTCCATGAAGTCGCCGATCAGAGCGGCGGATTCGGGGGCTGACAGAGCATCCGCCCGGAGCACATCATAGGTCTGGGTCTGACGGACGTAGACAGCCGGATCGTTGTTGAAATGGCCGCGGTCCAGCGACTCCGAGTACACCCACCGCCCGTTGGGCAGTTCGATCAGCGACATGGAACCCCTGGGGCGAACGAGCCCGAAGAGGCGCGCCGGAGCCACCTGGATACGGATGTTGGGCCGTTGTCCGACCCACAGCAGATGCGCGCACTGGTCACGCATGACCTCCGGGCTCCCCACCGCATTGCGCAGACAGCTCTCGTCCAGGACAGCTATGTACAGCGGGCCGTCATCCGTCAGGAAACGCGGCTGGCGGCTCAGCCTGGCTCGGACTCGCTCCTCCACCGCATCGCCACTCGCGATCTGCGAGAACAGCGCGTGCGCATAGCCGGGCGCCTGCAACAGGCCAGGAATAACCCGCTCTTGATACTCCCGCAGCGCCACCGCCTTCGCATCCATCTCTGCCCGCCGCTCGAACCAGTCCGGATGCTGCACCTCCGGATACCAGTCGATCCGCCCCCACAAACGCAGCAGCACGCCACCCGTCCGCAGCAGTTCGTCGCACTGCTTGGCGAACGTGTCCTGCGGTACGCGCGTGCCCGCCTCCACTCGGGCGACCTGCGAGCGGTCGCACGGGATCTTGTTCGCCAGCTCCTCCTGCGTGTAACCCGCCGCCTCCCGGAAGTGCCTCAGGACCTCCCCGAACACGGCGGCATTGGTGGCTGCCGGTCCACTCTCTGCATTGCGTCGTCGTCGGCTCACCGCATCCCCCTTGGTGCCAGAAGGTGAGTGTCACGCGTCTGACGTTGCGACCCGCACTACGGGGCGCAACGCTGAACACACCCAACGTAATGGGTGGGTCTGACAACTGCGCCGGGTTCTTGCGCAACCAACCTCTGGGAGTCACTGAGCATGAGTTACGACCGGGATGCCGTCCCGCCGTTGCCGGGGCTGCGCCTGCTGCCGTGGGAGAGCGAGGGCGGGAAGCCGTGCTTCCTGTCGGCGGACGGAGCCGGGGGTGTGCTGTCGCGGCTGGCCGATGAGGTCGAGGCGGAGCAGTTGTGTGACGGTGCCGATGTGCTCAAGGGCGCGGTGGCCGTACTGGACGACGGCAAGGCGGGGGAACACGCGTTACGGCTGGCGCTGCGGGCGACCACGCAGTCCTTCGGCGATGTGCTGCGGGTCGCCGACAGCCGGGGCGCGCGCCTGCCCGTGGCGCCGGACGGTGACCAGGAAGCCGACGAAACGGAACTGCGGGGCGAGCGCACATGACCGAGCCCGCACGGCCGTCGTGGACCGTGCGGGCTCGTAGGTGCTGCGGTGCCGCCCGTGCGGGGCGGCCGCGGCGTGGGGTCAGCCGAGGAGGCCGAGACCGCGGACGGCCTCGCGCTCCTCCGTCAGCTCCTGCACGGACGCGTCGATGCGCTCGCGGGAGAAGTCGTTGATCTCCAGGCCCTGGACGATCTCGTATGTGCCGTCCTTGGTGGTGACGGGGAAGGAGGAGATCAGGCCCTCCGGGACGCCGTAGGAGCCGTCCGAGGGGATGCCCATCGAGGTCCAGTCGCCGTCGGCGGTGCCGTTGACCCAGGTGTGGACGTGGTCGATGGCGGCGTTGGCGGCGGAGGCCGCGGAGGACGCGCCACGGGCCTCGATGATCGCCGCACCGCGCTTGGCGACGGTCGGGATGAAGTCCTCGGCCAGCCACTTCTGGTCGTTGACGACCTCGGCGGCGTTCTTGCCCGCGACCTCGGCGTGGAAGATGTCCGGGTACTGGGTGGCGGAGTGGTTGCCCCAGATCGTCAGCTTGCGGAGCTCGGAGACCGGGGTGCCGGTCTTCTTGGAGAGCTGCGAGAGCGCGCGGTTGTGGTCGAGGCGGGTCATCGCGGTGAAGCGCTCGCGCGGGACGTCCGGCGCGGCGGCCTGGGCGATCAGCGCGTTGGTGTTGGCGGGGTTGCCGACGACCAGGACCTTGATGTCGTCCGCGGCGTGGTCGTTGATGGCCTTGCCCTGCGGCTTGAAGATGCCGCCGTTGGCCTCCAGGAGGTCGCCGCGCTCCATGCCCTTCGTACGGGGGCGGGCGCCGACGAGCAGCGCGACGTTGGCGCCGTCGAAGGCCACGTTCGGGTCGTCGGAGATGTCGATGCCCTGAAGCAGCGGGAAGGCGCAGTCGTCGAGCTCCATGGCGGTGCCCTCGGCGGCCTTCAGACCCTGGGGGATCTCCAGGAGGCGCAGCTTCACCGGCACGTCCGCGCCGAGCAGATGACCGGAAGCGATGCGGAAGAGCAGTGCGTAACCGATCTGGCCGGCTGCACCGGTGACGGTGACATTGACGGGAGTGCGGGTCATGGCGATCTCCTGCGCGGTGTGTTCCGGGGGCAAGCCCCTGGACCACCATGGTTGGCGGTGGGTGTCCCTGCCCAGCTATCGAGGTCTCTTGGTATCGAGAGACCCGTCCGTCAGGCTATCGGACCCCTGCCGGGGGCAGGCGCCGGGCTGGTGTGCAACACCTCACCGGGTGCCCCGGGACGTCCGTACGGCGGTCCGGAACCGGGCTTGCGGGGTCCGGCATGCGCTCCGCGCGCGGCCCCGTGGGCGAGGGCGGCGGCCGCCCGCTCTAAGGAGGGGGGAGTGCGGGCGGCCGCCGAGTTGTGCCACACCCGTGGGGGGGGGTATTCGTCGCATGCCCGGGATCCTGGAGGGCATGCCCCCCGTCTTTCGGACATCCTCCGCGGAGGGTGATCCCGGGTCTGCGGGCCGGCCGGGCGGCTCCCGCGCGGTGCGGTTGCCGCCCGTGCCAGGGGTGCGCTAGCGGACCGCGGCGCCGGCCGACGGGGCGGGTGCGCCGGCGGGCGTGGCCGGAACCGGACGGGAGCAGCCCTTCACGCCCGCCACGGTCGTGCCGCAGGCCGCGACCTTCGCCGGGTCGCCGGTCACCTCGACCATCGGGGTGTAGGCGGCGCCGTTCCGCTCGGCCCGCGCGGTGGCGCTGTGGCCGCCGGCGCTGAGGGTGGCCTGGTCGCCCGGTGCCGCCTGGCTGATCCGGGCCCAGGCGGTGTGGCAGATCTTGCTGTAGCGGACCTCTATCACCGCCCGGCCCGCCCGGCCGCGGGACGGGGTGGTGGCATGCCCGCCGCCGCAGCCCATCGCCTCCGGGTCCTTGCCCACGCAGCCGGCGCCGGTGCAGCGCACCCCGGCCGGCAGGACCTGCTTCGCGCTCGGCGCGGCCGCGGGGCGGGGGGCCGCCGCTTTCTTGGCCGTGCCGCTGCCGGGGTTGAGCAGGAGGAAGGCGGCGCCGGCCACCAGCGCCACACCGGCCGCACCGGCGGCGGCCATGAGTATTCGGCCGCGGCGGGTGCGCCGGGCCGGGCCCTGGTCCGCGGGCGCCGCGGCCGGGGACGGGCCCGCGACGGCCGCCCACTGGGGAAAGTCCGCGGCCGACGGGCTGTCCGTGCGCCGCTGTTGGGGCACCCGGGGCGGCTGTGCCGTACCGGACGCCGGTGCGGCCTTTGTCCCCTTGGTGAACTTCGCGTTGGTGAACTTCGCGCTCTTCGCCGGGGGTTCGGCCTGGTCGGCGTCCCAGCCGAGCGCGGCGCGCGCCTGGGCCACGCTGATCGCTTCCATGGTGACGTCCTGCCGCATCTCGTCGCGGCTCCAGGCCCGTTCGGCCAGCTCCCACAGCGTGGTGAGGT
The DNA here is from genome assembly GCF_057708345.1 of Streptomyces sp. bgisy130. Lineage (NCBI taxonomy): Bacteria > Bacillati > Actinomycetota > Actinomycetes > Kitasatosporales > Streptomycetaceae > Streptomyces > Streptomyces sp. bgisy130. The sequence goes on along the minus strand of NZ_JBYISA010000003.1, from coordinate 292,257 downwards.
GGGCGGGATTCGCGCCGGTCGCCTCGGCGAGCGCGACCACGGCGCGCTGCGGTGGCAGCAGCCGCCCGTTGAGATAGCGCTCCCAGGACGTTTTGCTGTAGCCCGTGGCGTCCGCGAGGGCGGCCACACTCAGGCCGCTGCGGTCCACGAGCCTGCGCAGCTGACCGGCGAACTCCCGCACCTGCGGGTCCAGTTCCTCCGGCAGCGCCTTCCAGCGAGGCATTGCCTCCCCCTATCCCCCCGCGTACGTGCCGAGCGCGGCCCCCGGCCCGCACTCCTTGCTCCCCGTGGGACGCCCCCGGTCAGGACGGCGTTTCCCTTCACGGGCACACGGGAGCATGCGGACATAGGTCACCCGTCCGTGCGCCCGTGACCCCAGCAGTGTGGCATTTCCGACGGAGTCCGGACGACTTCCGTACGAATCCTGACAAGAACCGGCCAGGAGGGCATCAATATAGGCCCCGGTCAGGCATTATGCCGAGAAGCACTCCCGGGCCCCGCCGCCCGCCGGATAGAGGCAGAGCCGGACGCCCTCGGGCCCGCGGGCCGCCGCCATCGGCGTGACGAGCGAGTCCTCGGCGTCGAACCGGTCCAGCACCCGCACCGACCGCGGTGGCACCCCCGGCACCACCACCTCGACCCGGTCCCCGATCCGGCCGTCCCGGACCCGCCCCCAGGCCGCGCCGCACACCGTGCCGTAACGGAGCTGCACCCGCTCGCCACCAACCGCGGTGCGCTCCACGGGCGTCCGCACCAGCTCCGGGAGATCGCAGCGCATCGACTCCGGGTCCTTGCCGTCGCACGCCGTCGCCCGGCAGCCGGTGACCTCGGGGGCGGCGGGCACATCGCCCCTCACCGGACCGGCCGCGCCCGCTGTCGTCCAGGCGGCCAGGGCCGCGAGGAGGGCGACCGCGGCGGCTCCGGCCCCGGCCCCGGCCGCCAGGCCGGCCACCCGCCGGGCCGGGCGCGGTGCCCACCGGGGCGTGACCTCGCTGTCCGCCGGGGGCCCGGCCGTCTCAACCGCGGCCGTAGGGGGCGCACTTGACCTGCCCGGGCCGGGAGCCACCGCGCTGCCCGGGCCATGGGCCGCCGTGCTCCCCGGTCCGTGGGCCGCCGCGCTCCCCGCCTCCCGGGCCTGCGCCCGCACCGTGCCGGTCCGGCCGCGTCCGCTCCAGGCCGCGTCCGCCAGCTCCCACAGCGCCACCAGCCGGCCGGACGGTTCCCCAGCCAGCCGGCACAGCGCCTCGACCGCGTCCCGGGGCGGCAGCTTCTTCCCGTTGAGATAGCGCTCCCAGGACGACTTGCTGTACGGGGTACGGGCGGCGAGCGCGGCCAGGCTCAGCCCGGTGCGGGCCCGTAACTCCCGCAGGCCCGCGGCCAGCCGGGAACTCTCGACACCGTCGCGCGGCGCCACGCCGGGCCCGCTCACCGGCGCAGCGCCTTCCAGGTGCCGGGGTCCACGATGCCGTCCGTGGGCAGCCCCGATCCAGCCTGTAGGCGCTTGACGGCGCGGAGGGTGCGGCCGCCGATCACGCCGTCCACCACGCCGGGGTCGTACCCGTGGCGGCGCAGCAGACACTGCGCCTCGACGACGTCCCAGCCCTCCGCGCCGCTGCCCAGGACCGCGGAACCCGTACGGCTGTGCCCGGCATACAGGGCGCCGTCCCGGAGCTGGAGACGGCAGCCGAAGGTCTCCCCCGGCCGGGGCGTGAACTCCGGCCCGGCACCGGAGCCGCGGCCGGCCATCGCGGCGCCCGCACCGCGCCCGGCGGCGAGGTCGTCCTGCCAGGGGCGCAGCACCGGCAGCGCCACGACGAGCACGGCCAGCGCGCCCAGGACGAGCGGCCCGAGCGGCACCTGGCGACCGGCGGCGGGGGCGGGGGCGGGGTGCACGGCCGTGTGCGCGGCGGAGTGCACGGCGGGGAGCGGCGGCTCGTCCCGCGCCGCCGCCTGTGGTGGTGGCCCGCTGCGGCCCGGCGCAACCGGCGGGCCCGGCGGCACCCGGGGGGCTCGCGGGGCTGGGGCCTGCGGGGCCTGAGGGCCCTGCGGCCGGGCCTCCGTCATCAACCCCCGTCCCCCCGCGCTCCACGCCTGCGCGGCGACCTCGTGCAACGCCAGCAGCCGGGTCACATCGGCCCCGCAGAGCCGCGCCAGCGCCTCCACGGCACCGGCCGGCGGCAGCTTCTTGCCGTTGAGATAGCGCTCCCAGGACGACTTGCTGTACGGGGTGCGGGCGGCGAGCGCGGCCAGGCTCAGCCCGCTGTGGTCCTTCAACCTCCGTAGCTGTACGGCCAGTTGCCGCACCCGATGGTCCAGCGATGCGGGCAGCCCGCTCCAACGCGACATGTCCCACCCCATACGCGTTCGTACTCCCCCGAGGCCATGGCCCCCTTTGTCGCCGATGATGGCGCGGATGCCGCCTCCGTTTCCGCCCTTTGCCGTTCCGCATGCCGTACGGAACGCCGTCCGGGCCGCGGTCCGGCCCCGCCCCGTCCCACCGGAGCCTCCGGGGCGGTGACGTCCCCGCAGGTCAGCGGGTGGGACATCCCACGGCGTCCCCACCGGGGCGGTCCCCGTGGCCGGGCAACGGCGGGTGGGCGCACAGTCGGTGGCGCAAACAGCGGGCGGCGCGGCCGACGCGCCTCCGCCGCACAGGGGAGGAACCCACACCATGAACGTCCGCAAGCGCATCGCCCTCGCCGCGGCCGCCGCGGCGGTCTCCGGGGGCCTGGCACTGGCCCCCACCGCGGGCGCGTCCGCCGCCCCGGCACCGACCAAGCACGGCTCGGTCACCGTCCAGCGGGCGCCGGCCAACTGCCCCCGCACCTATCTGTGCGTCTACCCGAGGACGAACTTCCAGGGCACGCCGAAGAAGGTCCGGTCGAACAACCGGAATCTCAAGCGCTACGGCGGCGCCTTCAACTACCCGCTGTCCGCGTACAACAACGGCTCCCAGTGCAGCGTGACCGTCTACGAGAAGACCAACTACCGGGGCCGGCACGCGAAGCTGAACCGCGGCACCGGCTGGCGGTTCATCGGCAGCAACCTCATGACCATCTACTCCAACAAGTGGTGCGTGCGCTGACCCGGCCGGCCGGGTAGCCCTCGCGTCACAGCACGGCGGCGGCCCGCCTTCTCCCTAGGGGGAGGGGCGGGCCGCCGTCATCGTCGTGCGGCCGTGCGCAGCCGCTCCAGGTCAGCGCACCGTGAAGTGCACGATGTCGTCCAGGAACGGGATGTGGATCCACGGCTTGGGCTGCACCATCAGCGACAGCATCACGATCACGAAGCCGAGCAGGCCGTAGGTCGCCATGTCCGTGAAGCGGGAGCGGACGGCGAGCATGCCCACCGACGGCAGCGCCCACCGCAGCACCGCGCCGGCCAGGAGGGAGAGCCCGATCACCAGCGTGCCGATACGGAACGCGTCGAGCGCCACGAGCAGCAGTCCGGCCGCGACCCCGCCCATGACGCTGAGCAGCGGCCACTGCCGGGCGGGCGCGGGGTAGCCGCCCGCGGCCGCGCGGCCGCCGCCTTCCGGGCGGGCCGTGTCGCGGGTCAGCGTCGGAAAGCGGCGCGAGGAGCGCTGCGGCTCGGAGGCTCCATCCGAATGCACGTCGGCACCCATGGCGGGCAGTCCCTTCCGGTCTCCGGATACGTCTGTCACGGACAAGGGTCTCAGGTCCCGCCGCGCTCAGCCGGCCGCGCGCTCGGCGGCCTCGACGACGTTGACCAGCAGCTGGGCGCGGGTCATCGGGCCGACACCGCCCGGATTGGGGGCGACCCAGCCTGCCACCTCGGCGACGCCCGGGTGCACATCGCCGACGATCTTGCCGGCCTCGTCACGGCTGACACCGACGTCCAGGACGGCCGCGCCGGGCTTGACGTCCTCGGGCTTGATGATGTGCGGCACACCGGCCGCGGCGACGATGATGTCGGCCTGCTTCAGGTGCGACGACAGGTCCCGGGTGCCGGTATGGCACTGGGTCACCGTGGCGTTCTCGGACTTGCGGGTGAGCACCAGCGGCATCGGGCGGCCGATGGTGATACCGCGGCCGACGACCACCACGTGCGCGCCCTTGATCTCGACCTCGTGCCGCCGCAGCAGCTGGACGATGCCGTACGGGGTGCAGGGCAGCGGGCCCTCGATGCCGAGCACCAGCCGGCCCAGGCTCATCGGGTGCAGCCCGTCGGCGTCCTTGGCCGGATCCATCAGTTCCAGGACGCGGTTGGCGTCGATGCCCTTGGGGAGCGGGAGTTGGACGATGTAGCCGGTGCAGGCGGGGTCCTCGTTCAGCTCCCGTACGACGGCCTCGATCTCCTCCTGGGTGGCGGTCTCCGGCAGTTCGCGCTGGATCGAGGCGATGCCGACCTGGGCGCAGTCACGGTGCTTGCCGTTGACGTACCAGCGGCTTCCCGGGTCGTCGCCGACCAGGAGGGTGCCCAGACCGGGCTGCACGCCCTTGGCCTTCAGGGCCTCGACGCGGGTGGCGAGCTCGGACTTGATAGCGGCTGCGGTGGCCTTGCCATCCAGAATCTGGGCAGTCATACCCCCCATCCTCCCGGATGAGGGCGGTCACGTTCCAATCAGGGCATGCGGGTCGCCGATGGCCGGAATTGATCATTGCACTTGGACAACGGTGAGACCCCTTGACTGGACAGAGTGAATGCGCAACTAGAAGGATTGACGCCGCAGTGCCGCAGGCTTCGTCGGGGGGTGGCCAGTGAATCCTGTTTTTCCTCCGCGTCACGCCTTGTGTCCCCCACTGACCCAACGGAGGAAAACAGCAGATGAGCTTTGGTGACCCGAACAACCCGTACGGGCAGCAGCAGCCGCCGCAGGCGCCGCAGGGCCCGTACGGCCAGCAGCCCCCGGTCCCGCCGCAGGGCCAGCCCGGCTACGGCTACCCCCAGCAGGCCCCGCAGCAGCAGCAGTACGGCTACCCCCAGCAGCAGGCCGTCCCGCCGCAGCAGCAGGCTTACGGCGGCTACCCGCAGCAGGGCGCGCCTTACGGCCAGCCGGGGATGCCGGGCATGGGCATGCCCACGGGCTACGCGAGCTGGGGTGCCCGGCTGGGCGCCTTCCTGGTCGACGGCCTGATCATCGCCGCGGTGCCGATCATTCTGTACATCATCGCCGGTGTCATGGCGGCCGGCTCCGCCTCGTCGGCCACCCCGGACACCTCGTCTTGCCCGCCGGGTGACGTGCAGTGCATCAGCGACGCCTACAACACGGCCGCGGACACCGCCACGCCGGTCGGCGCCATCATCATGATCGCGCTCGCGTGGCTGATCATGATCGGCGGGACCTTCTTCCTCATCGCCAAGGAAGGCGCCTCCGGCCAGACCCCGGGCAAGAAGGCGCTGGGCGTCAAGGTCATCAAGGAGACCACCGGCCAGCCCCTCGGCTTCGGCATGACCTTCGTGCGCTACCTCTGCCGCTACCTGAACGGCCTGCTGTGCGGCCTCGGTTGGCTGTGGCCGCTGTGGGACGACAAGAGCCAGACCTGGGCGGACAAGCTCGCCGGCACCGTGGTCGTGAGCGTCAAGTAAGCCCGCTCTGGGCTGCACGGACGCCCTGAAGAGCCCGCGAAGGCCCCCTCGCAGCCGCGACCGGGGCCTTCGCGGCGCTCGCCGATTCCGCCTCAAGTCGCCCGAAGGACACCGCTCGTGAGCTACCCCAATCAGAATCCCTACGGTCCGCCGCCGGGGCAGCAGCCCAACTACGGCTATCCGCAGCAGCCTCCGCAGCCGCAGCAGCCGATGGCCCCGTACGGCGGCGGCTACCCGGGCGGCCCCATGCCCGGGATGCAGCCGCAGTACCCCACGGTGATGCCCGGTGGCGTCAAGGCCGCCCGGGTGCTGCTGTTCGTGCTGTCCGGTCTGAACCTCATCGGCCTGGTCCTCGCGGTGATGGGGCTGGGCGGAGTCAGCAGGGCATCGCACGAAGCCACGCTGGACACCGCCGCCGACAACATCACGGCGATGAACGTCGGCAAGGGCCTGCTGATCGCGGTGATCGTGATCATCGTGATCTTCACCGTCGGCGCGATCACGCTGGCCCTCCAGTTCGCCAACGGCGGCAACGGGGTCCGGGTCGGCACCATCGTCTTCGGTGTCGCCAACATCATCCTGAGCCTGTGCACCTTCCCGATCGGCCTGGTGCACACGGTCCTCGGCGTCCTGGTGCTGGTCTTCGTCGCCAAGGACGAGGGCAACGCCTGGTTCAACCGGCCGCGTTACTGAGCGCGGCGGACGCGAGCGACCCCGGACACACCCCGAGGGCCGCACCCCACGCGGGGTGCGGCCCTCGGGGCGTTTGTGCGGCGGCTCAGTGGAAGAAGTGCCGGGTGCCCGTGAAGTACATCGTCACGCCGGCCTGCTTCGCGGCCTCGATGACCTGCTCGTCGCGGACCGAACCACCGGGCTGGACCACGGCCTTGACGCCGGCGGCGGTCAGGATCTCCAGGCCGTCCGGGAACGGGAAGAACGCGTCCGAGGCGGCGTACGAGCCCTGCGCGCGCTCCTCGCCCGCCCGCTCGACCGCGAGCTTCGCCGAGTCGACGCGGTTGACCTGGCCCATACCGACGCCGACCGAGGCGCCGTCCTTGGCGAGCAGGATCGCGTTGGACTTGACGGCGCGGCAGGCCCGCCAGGCGAAGGCCAGCTCGGCCAGTTCCCCGGCGGACAGCGCGGCACCGCTGGCCAGCGTCCAGTTCGCCGGGTCGTCGCCCTCGGCCTGGAGCCGGTCGGTGACCTGGAGCAGCGCGCCGCCGTCCACCGGCTTGACCTCTACCGGGTTCGAGGGCGCCTCGGGGCAGCTCAGCACGCGGATGTTCTTCTTGCGGGCGAGGATCTCGACCGCGCCGTCCTCGTAGCCGGGGGCCACGATGACCTCGGTGAAGATGTCGGCGACCTGCTCGGCCATCGCCACGGAGACCGGGCGGTTGACGGCGATGACGCCGCCGAAGGCGGACAGCGGGTCACAGGCGTGCGCCTTGCGGTGCGCCTCGGCGACATCCGCGCCGACCGCGATACCGCAGGGGTTGGCATGCTTGATGATCGCGACGCAGGGCTCGCTGTGGTCGTACGCGGCCCGGCGCGCGGCGTCGGTGTCCGTGTAGTTGTTGTACGACATCTCCTTGCCGTGCAGCTGCTCGGCCTCCGCGAGCCCGCCGCTGCCGTCCACGTACAGCGCGGCGCCCTGGTGCGGGTTCTCGCCGTAGCGCAGGACGTTCTTGCGGGAGTAGGTGGCGCCGAGGAACTCGGGGAAGGCGGAGTCGTCCGCGTAGCCGTCCAGGAACCAGGAGGCGACCGCCACGTCGTACGCCGCGGTGTGCTGGAACGCCTCCGCCGCCAGCCGCTTGCGCCCGGCCAGCTCGAAGCCGCCGTCGGCGACGGCCTTGAGGACCTCGCCGTAGTGGGCGGGGTTGACGACGACGGCCACCGAGGGGTGGTTCTTGGCGGCGGCGCGGACCATCGAGGGGCCGCCGATGTCGATCTGCTCCACACACTCGTCGGGGGTGGCGCCGGAGGCCACGGTCTCCCGGAACGGGTAGAGGTTGACGATGACCAGGTCGAACGGCTCGACGCCGAGCTCGGACAGCTGCTGGCGGTGGTCCTCCAGGCGGAGGTCGGCCAGGATGCCGGCGTGCACCTTCGGGTGCAGGGTCTTGACCCGGCCGTCGAGGCACTCGGGGAAGCCCGTCAGCTCCTCGACCTTGGTGACCGGCACCCCGGCCGCGGCGATCTTCGCGGCCGTCGATCCGGTGGAGACGAGCTGGACGCCCGCCGCGTGCAGACCCTGTGCCAGCTCCTCCAGCCCGGACTTGTCGTAGACGCTGACCAGCGCGCGGCGGATGGGCCGCTTCGTGCCTTCGGTGGCGGTCACGAGATACGTACCTTTCGTCCCTCAATGCGGTAGCCGTGCCGGGCCAGATGCCCCACGACCTCGACGAGCAGCGATCGCTCGACTTCCTTGATGCGCTCATGCAGCGCGGATTCGTCGTCCTCGTCCCGGACCTCGACCACGCCCTGGGCGATGATCGGGCCGGTGTCGACACCGTCGTCGACGAAGTGGACGGTGCATCCGGTGACCTTCGCGCCGTACGCGAGCGCGTCGCGCACGCCGTGGGCACCGGGAAAGCTCGGCAGCAGCGCCGGGTGGGTGTTGACCGTCCGGCCGCCGAAGCGGGCGAGGAACTCCTTGCCCAGGATCTTCATGAAGCCGGCCGAGACCACCAGATCGGGCTCGTACGCGGCGGTCGCCTCGGTGAGCGCCGCATCCCAGTCCGCCCGGCTGTCGTAGTCCTTGACCCGGCAGACGAACGCCGGGAGCCCCGCGGCCGCAGCGCGCTCCAGCCCCGCGATGGCACCGCGGTCGGCGCCGACGGCCACGATCTCGGCCCCGTACGCCTCCGGGCCCTGCGCGGCGATGGCGTCCAGCAGCGCCTGAAGGTTCGTCCCGGAACCGGAGACGAGCGCGACGATGCGGGCCGGGCGGCCGGGTCGGGCGGGCTGGACGGGGGGTGGGGAGGAAGCCACGGCGGGGGCTCTTTTCCGATCTCGCGTGCTTTGTGTGGTCGTACAAGACTGCGGGTACCGCAGATCCGGGGAACCCTACGAAGGCGCCGACCGTCAGCAACGATACCGGCACACCGCGCGGCCCCCACGGGACGGGGGCGGGCACGGGAGGTAGCGTCAGGCGTAAGACTGCATGCAGTTCGTGGTAACCGCGCGCCGGCCGCCGAGGCCCGCGCGCGGACGAGACAAGGGGAAGACACACCTCAGATGACGGACCGACGCCGCCGCGCGGCCCTATTGCTCCCTCCCCCAGCTACCGCTGGGTGGTACCCCCAGCCCGCCACCGCCCCCGGGGTGGTGCTGCTGCCGCGGGAGCGCAAGTCGTCGTCCTCGTCGTCCTCGTCGTCGGAGCCCACCGCCCCGGATTCCCCGGACACCGAGCGGGACAACCCCTTCGCCCCGCCGCCGGCCGGCACCCCCGACCAGGTCTGGCGCCCGCGCCACCGCACCCGTTCCGGCCAGGACGGCGACGGCGACGAGGAGCAGCCGCAGGACGAGCCGACGCCGAGCTGGGGCAGCCAGTGGAGCCCCCGGCAGCCGGGGCGCCAGAACGGCGGCTTCGGCACCCGGCCCAGCGGCCGCAACGGCCAGCAGGGCGGCCCCGGTGGTCCCGGCGGCCCCGGCGGACTGCGCTGGGACCCCACCGACCCGGCCCAGCGCCGGGCCCGCTACGCCCTCCTCGCCGGCATGTGGTCGTTCTTCTTCGTGCTGTTCAGCCTGCCGGAGGTCGCACTGCTGCTGAGTGCACTGGCGATCTACTGGGGCATCAGCGCGCTGCGCGCCAAGCCGAGCCCGGCGAAGGCGTCCGCCGCGGCGACCACCGCCGCCATGGAGGGCCGCCCCGCGCCCGCCGCCGAGCAGCCCGGCCGCGGCGACCGGCCCGGCGCCCCGTCCGCGCCGGGCTCCACCCGGCCGCAGGTCACCTCGGCGATCGCCGGGCTGGTGACCGCGTCGCTGGCGCTGATGATGGTCGCCGCGACCTTCACCGTGCAGATCGTCTACCGCGACTACTTCACCTGCGTCAACGACGCCCTGACGCAGTCGGCCGGCAAGTCCTGCGAGAACCTGCTCCCCAAGGAGCTGCGGCCGCTGCTGAGCACGCAGAAGTAGCGAGGCGCTCCGCGGTCCCGGCCCGGGTGGCCGGGTAGGCGCCGTCAGTCATCTGCGGCTGCGTCGGGGCCGGTCGCGCAGTTCCCCGCACCCCCAACGGGCGCAGCCGGGCCGCACCGGGCCGCGGTGAGGGCGCTGGGCGGGCTCGGGTCGTCGCTGTCGTTGGCGGTGTCGCTGTCGTCCTTCGCGGTGCCGTCTCCGCCGTCCTTCGCGGTGCCGTCTCCGCCGTCCTTCGCGGCGTCGGCCTCGTCCTTCGTGCTCACCGGCTCCTGCGGGGCCGGTTCGTTGTGCGGGGCCTCGGCCTCCCGTCGCCGGGTCCGCAGCCACCAGGCCCGTAGCGCGACCGCGGCCGGGATGCCGGTCAGGGCGGTCCAGGCCGCTGCCGCCAGGCCCGTACGCCACCAGCTCGGGCCGAAGTCGGCGAGCGCGCCGGTGCCCAGTGCGCCGCCGGCGAGGCCCGCGAGCGCGGCCATGACCAGACCGCAGAGGCCGGCCCCCAGGGCCGCCACACAGGCCGTCGGCCACCAGGACCAGGGCGCTCGCGGAGTGCTCGGCGCGGTGGCGGAGCGGGCCACTTCACGGGCGAGCAGCACCCCCGCCACCACGGGCACGACGGCCACCGCCCAGGTCAGCAGGCTTCCGGGGCCGGTGTCGGGCAGTCCGCCGAGCAGCGGCAGTTGCGGGAGCACGGGATGTGCCGAGGTCCCCAGCGGGGCGACCGTGCTGCCCGCGCCGACGGTGAACCCCGGCCCCAGGCCGTAGGCGGCGCCCCAGACGGCCGCGTTCGGGAGCAGGGCCAGGCACAGCAGCAGGACCGTGGCGCGGCCCGCCCAGTCGGGCGCGAGTTGGAGGAGGTCATGGCGTACCCGGCCCGCGTGCAGGCCGAGCGAGAGCAGGGTGAGCAGACCGCCGGCCGCCAGCAGGGCGCCGAGGGCGGAGCCGGCGGCCCGGCACACGGCGCCCCGGCGGGCGGCGGCGACCCGGGAGCCGCCGAGGAAGGCGCGCACCCGGCGCGGTGCCCTGGACCTGAGTGCCAGGATCCTGGCGGGCAGCAGCTCGGTGCCCGGGTGCCGGAGGAGGCGCCAGGCCGTGCCGCCGAGGATGGCGGCCGTGGTGGCCGGTACGCACAACAGCACGCTGAGCGGCTCGGCCCGCAGCCCGCCACCCGAGGCGTAGACCAGCGCCCCGGCCACGATCAGCAGATATCCGGTGAGCAGCGCGCCGAGCAGGGTGCGCGGCGCGACCGTAGGGGCGGCGTCCGCGGCCGGGCCGGTGGACGGGGCGGGGCCGGGCGGGCCGTCGGCCGAGGTTGCCAGGGCGTGCCGGGCGGCCCGGTGGAGCAGCCAGACCGGGAGGACGGCGAGCAGCAGCGGGGGCACGGCGACCGGGGCGGCGGCGTGGGCGGTGGTGCGTACGAGGTCGCCGCCGTGCGCCAGCAGCCACAGGTCGGCGGCGAGATGCAGGGCCCGGGAGGGGCCGCTGTCGGGGTAGGGGGAGGCGACCCAGAGCAGCAGCACGGCGACGGTCAGCGCGCCGAGGCCGAGACCGGCGGCCGTCACACCGCCGAGGAAGGCCGCGCCGATCGCGGAGGAGCGCTGGGCGGCGGTCCGGCCGTGCGAGGACAACGTGGGGCCGCGCTCGATCAACTGGCTCACGCCGCCATGCTGCCAACAAGACACCTTTCCGCCATGTACTGGTGAAATGCCCGACGTGTCGCACCGCGCGGGTGCGGCGGGTTTTCCACACTGCTCTGTATGACCCAGCGCGAGCAGGCCGCCACCGCCTTCGACGATCTCCACACCCGGCACGCCGCGGCGCTGAACCAGCAGGCGTATCTGCTCACCGGGCGGCCGTGGCTCGCCCGGCGGGCGGTGGAGCGGGGGTTCCGGCTGGCCTGGCAGCGCTGGCCGGAGGTCGCGGTGGATCCGGATCCGGCGGGGTGGGTGCGGGCGGCGGTGTACGAGTACGCGCTGACGCCGTGGCACCGGCTGTGCCCGGGGCTGCGGACCGCCCGCGGCCTGCGGGAGGCGTCGGCCCCCGGGCCGTCGGACCGCGCGCTGCCGGCGGCCCTGCTGAGCCTGCCCGCCCGGTACCGGCGGGTGCTGCTGCTGCACGACGTGGTCGGGCTCGGGCCGGACGAAACCGCGGCCGAGATCGAGGCGAGCGTCCCGGCCACGACGGCGCGGCTGGCGCACGCCCGCGAGCGGCTCGCCGAGCTGCTGCCGGAGCTCGGGCTCGACGGGCAGTCGCCGGTACGGCAGGGCGAGATCCTGCGGGCCCGGATCACCGCGCTGCCGTCCGTGCCACCGACGGCGCCGTCCGCCGCGGCGGACGTACGCGGCGGCAGTGAACGCAGCGCCCGGCGGACCACCCGGGCGGTGTTCGGCGGGACCGGGCTGTTCGCGCTGGTGACGCTGGTGATGATGGCCCTCGCCCCGGACCACTACACGCCGCAGGAGCGGCCCCGGGCGCACGCGCCGCACACCCGGACGGCACCGGCCCGGCACCACCGGGACACGGAGGCCCGGGACCACCGGGACACGGACGCCCGGCACCACCGGGACGCGGCACGGGAGCGAGGGAACGCGGCCCGGAACGCCGCACGGGAGCAGGGGAACGCGGCCGTACGGAAGAAGATCCGGCAGGCCCGGCTGGCCCCCGAGCTGCGCTGATCCGTACGGCCCGCCCCCGGGAACGGGCGCGGGCCCGCACCCCAAGGGGTACGGGCCCGCGTCCGGGGCACTGCGCCGCAGGACGGGTCCGGCGGCGCGGGAACGCCAATCAGCCGCCGAGGATCTCGCGGGCCAGCCGCGCGGTCTCGGACGGGGTCTTGCCGACCTTGACGCCGGCGGCCTCCAGGGCCTCCTTCTTCGCCTGGGCGGTGCCGGAGGAGCCGGAGACGATGGCGCCGGCGTGGCCCATGGTCTTGCCCTCGGGCGCGGTGAAGCCCGCGACGTAGCCGACGACCGGCTTGGAGACGTTGGCCTTGATGAAGTCGGCCGCACGCTCCTCGGCGTCGCCGCCGATCTCGCCGATCATCACGATCAGGTCGGTGTCGGGGTCGGCCTCGAACGCCTCCAGGGCGTCGATGTGCGTGGTGCCGATGACCGGGTCGCCACCGATGCCGACGGCCGAGGAGAAGCCGATGTCACGGAGCTCGTACATCATCTGGTAGGTCAGCGTGCCGGACTTGGACACGAGACCGATGCGGCCGGGCTTGGTGATGTCGCCCGGGATGATGCCGGCGTTGGACTGGCCGGGGGTGATCAGGCCGGGGCAGTTCGGGCCGATGATCCGGGTCTTGTTGCCCTTGGCCTGCGCGTACGCCCAGAAGGCGGCGGAGTCGTGGACCGCGATGCCCTCGGTGATCACGACGGCCAGCGGGATCTCGGCGTCGATCGCCTCGACGACGGCGGCCTTGGCGAAGGCCGGCGGCACGAAGAGCACGGACACGTCGGCGCCGGTCTTCTCCATCGCCTCGGCGACGGAGCCGAAGACGGGTACCTCGGTGCCGTCGAAGTCGACGCTGGTGCCGGCCTTGCGCGGGTTCACACCGCCGACGATGTTGGTGCCGTCACCGAGCATCAGCTTGGTGTGCTTCATGCCAGTGGCACCGGTCATGCCCTGGACGATGACCTTGCTTTCCTTGGTCAGGAAGATAGCCATGGTTGTTGTGTCCTCGTCCTTTACTTAGCAGCCAGCTCGGCGGCCTTGTCGGCCGCGCCGTCCATGGTGTCCACACGCTGCACCAGCGGGTGGTTGGCCTTCGACAGGATCTCGCGACCGAGCTCCGCGTTGTTGCCGTCGAGACGCACGACCAGGGGCTTGTTGACGTCCTCGCCCTTGGACTTGAGCAGCTCCAGGGCCTGCACGATGCCGTTGGCGACCTCGTCACAGGCGGTGATGCCACCAAAGACGTTGACGAAGACGGACTTGACGTCCGGGTCGCCGAGGATGATCTCCAGGCCGTTCGCCATGACCTCGGCGGAGGCGCCGCCACCGATGTCGAGGAAGTTGGCGGGCTTGACGTTGTTGTGCTTCTCGCCGGCGTAGGCGACGACGTCCAGGGTGCTCATGACGAGACCCGCGCCGTTGCCGATGATGCCGACCTGGCCGTCGAGCTTGACGTAGTTCAGACCCTTGGCCTTGGCCGCAGCCTCGAGCGGGTTGGCTGCGTCCTTGTCCTCCAGCGCCTCGTGCTCCGGCTGGCGGAACTCGGCGTTCTCGTCGAGGGACACCTTGCCGTCAAGGGCGAGGACATCGCCGCTGGCGACCTTGGCGAGCGGGTTGACCTCGATGAGGAGCGCGTCCTCGGCGATGAAGGTCTTCCACAGGGTGACCATGATGTCGGCGACCTTGTCGGCGACCTCGGCCGGGAACTTCGCGGCGGCGACGATCTCGGCGGCCTTCTCCTTGGAGACACCCTCGTTGGCGTCCACCGGGATCTTGGCGAGGGCCTCGGGCTTGGTGGCCGCGACCTCCTCGATGTCCATGCCGCCCTCGACGGAGGCCATGGCCAGGAAGGTGCGGTTGGTGCGGTCGAGGAGGTACGAGACGTAGTACTCCTCGACGATCTCCGGAGCGGTCTCGGCGATCATCACCTTGTGGACCGTGTGGCCCTTGATGTCCATGCCGAGAATGTCCGTCGCGCGGGCGACGGCCTCGTCCGGGGTCGCGGCCAGCTTGACGCCGCCGGCCTTGCCGCGGCCGCCGACCTTCACCTGCGCCTTGACGACAGACTTGCCGCCCAGCCGCTCGGTCGCCTCGCGGGCTGCCTCAGGCGTGTCGATGACTTCACCGGCCAGCACCGGTACACCGTGCTTGGCGAAGAGGTCCCTCGCCTGGTACTCGAACAGGTCCACGCGCGTCCGTCCCTTGTCTTCTCAGAATCGCCGTAGTGATCGCGGTTCGTTCGTCTGCGATGGGCGTGCCGCGAAGGGCAACGTGACGGCGCTGTCACAGGGGAGGCGTACACGGTGACCGGATACGCGGCATGTCCGTCCGGCAGGTTATCGCCGCAGGAGCTGAGGCCCTAAATCGCAGATCACACTCCGGCGGTGATTACCATCACAGATCTTTTGGCCAAGTTACGCCTCCCTGAGATTTCCGCATGTTGTCGGGTGGATTTCCTCCGTCCCGAACGCATATGTGGTGGGGATGCGCTCCGCGCCCGGTCGGCCGGGCGCCCCGTTGTCACTCACCGTGCGCGCGGGTGTGGCGCACGGTTCGCGATCTCCTCCCGATACGCCCCTGTGCGCCCCGTCTCAGGCGATTCCGGTTCCGGTGCCGCGGGAATCCAGTTGGGAAGAAGTGGCGACTCCCGCGCACAAGACCTCCGCAGGCGGTGTCCGGAATGGCCTCTTGACCCTTCAACTCCCGCTTACGGACACTGTGTTGAGCGCATACGCATACTTACGCATCAGGAGTCACACGCCCCGGCCCGGCCCGCCCTCCCCCTTTCTCGATTTCCCGGTGTGCGCGCACTCGGCGCCCGCAGGGATTGGCGGGGAATGCCGACACCTACACCCCCTCCCACGTTTATGCGGAAGAGCTTCCCCGCCGCATCCGCGGCATCACCACCGTCACCCCGTCCGTGCGAGGAAGGAATCGCCTGATGGCCACCCCGCTGACCGCGAGCCGGCTGCTGAAGGCACTGCGCGACGAGGGCCTGGTGGTCCATGAGGTCCGCAGCTGGCGTACGCACAACCGCAATGCGAAGGGCCCCTGGGGCCCGACGCACGGCGTGATGATCCACCACACCGCCACCGAGGGCACCGACACCTCGGTGGACCTCTGCTACGACGGACGCTCCGATCTGCCGGGGCCGCTATGTCTGGGCGTGATCGACAAGAAGGGCGAGGTCCATCTCGTCGGCAACGGCCGCGCCAACCACGCCGGGCTCGGCGACGGTGACGTACTGCGCGCGGTGATCAACGAGGACCCGGAGCTGCCGTCGGACAACGAGGCGGACACCGACGGCAACCGTCACTTCTACGGCTTCGAATGCATCAACCTCGGGGACGGCAAGGACCCGTGGCCCGAGGAACAGCGGGTCGCCATGGAGAAGGCGTCGGCCGCGATCTGCCGGGCGCACGGCTGGAACGAACGCTCGGTGATCGGCCACAAGGAGTGGCAGCCCGGGAAGGTCGATCCGCGCGGCATCGGGATGGACGACCTGCGTGGGCGGGTCAAGAAGCGGCTGGCGAAGCCGGCGGAGGGCGCGCCGGAAACGGACGGTACGGAGCCGGACGGCTCGGGGCCGACGCCGCCGGAACCGCAGCATCCGCGGTACGAACCGTTTCCCGGCCGGGACTTCTTCCGGTCGGGGACCAGCAGCCCGGTGGTCACGGCCATGGGTGAACGGCTGGTCGCCGAGGGGTGCAGCCACTACGAAGAGGGCCCCGGTCCGGAGTGGACCGAGGCGGACCGCGCGTCGTACGCAGCCTGGCAGCGCAAGCTCGGCTTCCGCGGCAAGGACGCCGACGGGGTGCCGGGGCGGGTGAGCTGGGAACGGCTGCGGGTGCCCAACTCGTAGTGGACGGCGGCTTGTTGCCGCCCGAAAACACCAAGGCCGGGCGGTCCTCCCCCACAGAGGTCCGCCCGGCTGTTCATGGGTGTTCCGGCATCGGTCGCCGCCGCGACCGGGAGCCGGTGGTGCCGACTACGGTCAGACGGCCTGAACCGGGAGGGCCGGGAGGGCCGGCAGCGCCGGGATGTTGGCGGCGTTGGTCAGGTCGGCCAGGTCAGCGGGGACGGCCGGGACGGCAACGGCGTCGGTCACGTTGGCCGGGACGGCGGGCACGGACGGGGTGGCCGGGGTGGCCGGGAGGGAGTCGGTCGCGTTGGCCGGGACGGCCGGGACGGCCGGGACGGCCGGGGCCGAGGGCACGGACGGGACGGCGGGCACGGACGGGGCCGCGGGCACGGACGGGACAGCCGGGACGGCCGGCACGTTCTTCGCCGGGGTCAGGCCGCGGACGCCGGTGACGGCCTGGCCGGCGGTGTCCTGTGCGTCGGTCACGACGACGGTGGTCAGACCCTGCGCGAACGGGGCGGCGTCAGCGGCCGCACCCTGGGCGAACGCCACCGCGTCGGTCGCCTTGCCCTGGGCGAAGGGGACCGTCTTGGCGACCTGACCCTGCGCGAACGGCACCGCGTCGGTGGCCACGCCCTGGGCGAACGGCACCGCGTCGGCCGCGGCACCCTGCGCGAACAGCTGCGCCTGGCCGCCGACGACGGTCACGAACGGGGTGGCCTGGCCGGCCGCGTCACCGGCGAGCTGACCGGCACCGCCGACCGCACCCTGGGCGACCGGCACGACCTTGATGACGACCCGGCGGGCGACGGGCGGCAGCACGTCGGCGGCGGCCTCGTCGACGACCGGACGCGCGGTGGCCAGCGCGCCCTGGGCCTGCTTCGTCAGCTGCTCGGGACGGATGCCCGCACCGGCGAGACCGGCCAGCAGGTTGTCGGCCGAGCCGGGGGCCTTGGGCAGCGCGGGGGTCTTGGGCAGCGCCGGGGTGCCGGGCAGGGACGGGACGCCCGGGGTGGCGGGCAGCTTCGGAGCGGTGGGCAGTGTGCCGTCCGTGAGGCGGCCGGCCTGGCCGAGGTCGGCGCCCTTGGCGGCCTTCTTGACGGTCTTGACGGCCTTCTTGGCCTGCTTCGGACCGGCGGCCTTGTGCACCGCACCGGTGTCCGGCAGACCGGCGCCGCCGACCTGCTTCTGCACGCCGTCGGCCGCACCGGACACGTCGCCGGCCTGCGGCAGCTTGCCGGTGGGCAGGTTCTGGGCCGGCACACCGCCCAGGGCGCCGGTGGCCTTGCCCGCCACCTCACCGACCGTCTTCTTCGCGGTCTCGGCGGTCTTGGTCGCGGTGCCGGCCAGATCGCCGGTGGGCAGGTGCTTGGCGGTGTCGGTGACCGTGCCGGTGGCGGGCAGGTCCGAACCGACGGGCAGCTCGGCGGCGTTGGCGCCGGCGGAGCCCAGGGCCCACAGGCCGGTGGCGGCAGCGGCAACGACGATGGAACGACGGATGTGGGAGCGCATGGAGGTGAAGTCCTTCGAATTCGGAGGGGTTTGACGGGCAGACCTGTCCCGCCCCCGCGCGGCAGGTCCAGTTACAGACGCGGAGCGGTCTGCCCTAGCCCGGAAATTCGAGGATTTCTTCGGCACGCCGACGCGTCGGAGCGCCATCGGCCGTGCGGACGCCACCGGGCAGCAGCCGGAAGCGCGTGGGGTCCGCCGGGGCGGCGGCGTGCTGGTCCCCGCCACGGGGGCCGTGGCCGTCACCGGCGGTGTGCGAGGCGGGCGCCACCGGGCCCTGCGGGTACTGCCCCGGAAGGCCGTTGTGGCCCGGGTCCCGCTGCTCGTGAACGGTGGCCGAGGAGCCCTCGGAGACCGGCTTGTGCAGGTCGGCGAGGACCTGAACCGCCTCGGCGGCGGCAGCGCGGTCGACCGTGGCAGCGGTCCGCGAACCGGCCGACGGCACCGCACCCGGCGTACGGCCGGGCTCGTGCGAGCCGCCGTCCCCGGGGTTCTCGGTGTGTTCACCGGACGGGAGGTGCCCGGGCAGCGCGGCACCGGCCGAGTCCCCGATCTCCCGTACGACGCGGTGCACCGGCTCGGTGACCCGGCCGGTGACCGGTGCGGTCCGCTCGGCGGCGGGCCGGACGGCCTGCGCCACCGCGTCGGACGCGGCGTGGGTGCGCTCGGCGAACCGCGCGCCGGACTCCTCGCCCCGGTCGGTGACCGCGGCGCGGGAACCGGACAGCCGGCTCGCCCCGTCCCGGGTGGCGGCCCGGTCCGGGGTGGACGCCTCGGCGGCGGGCCGCGCCGGGGCCGTTGCCCCGGTCAGCTCCGCGCTTCCCGTGCGGTCGTCGGCATGGGCGCCGGGACCGAAGGCGAAGCCGAGGGCCACGAAGCCCACCAGGAAGAACCCGGCCAGCAGCGCACGCCGCACGGCCACCGTGCGCGGCAGGCGCACGGTGGCAGGCAGGGCGAACACAGCAGACAAGGAGGGACCTTCCCCTACGGACGGGGACGCCCGGGAGACATGCCCCGGGGTCACGCGCGTCGCGGGCGATCGAGCGATGAGCTGATACTTGCATGGGCAACCAGGTGCCGCGCAAGTCTCCCCGGGGCACCTGTCACCGTTGCTCCGCCATGTCCGGTATGGGCAGCGGCCGTTTCTCGATCGCGGCCGCCATCACGTCCGGGAAGAGGTCCGGAGTGCACGCGAACGCCGGTGCGCCCAGGGCCGCGAGGGCCGCGGCGTGGTCCCGGTCGTAGGCGGGCGTCCCCTCGTCGGACAGCGCGAGCAGCGTCACGAACTGCACACCGGACGCCTTCATCGCGGCCACCCGCTTGAGCATCTCGTCCCGGATACCGCCCTCGTAGAGGTCGCTGATGAGGACGACGACGGTGTCGGCGGGGCGGGTGATACGGGACTGGCAGTAGGCGAGCGCGCGGTTGATGTCCGTGCCGCCGCCGAGCTGGGTGCCGAAGAGGACATCGACCGGGTCGTCGAGTTGGTCCGTCAGATCGACCACCGAGGTGTCGAAGACGACCAGCCGGGTGTCGAGGGTCCGCATGGAGGCCAGCACCGCGCCGAACACCGAGGCGTAGACAACCGAGGCGGCCATCGAACCGGACTGGTCGATGCAGAGCACCACATCCTTCTTCACCGACCGCGCGGCGCGGCCGTAGCCGATCAGCCGCTCCGGGACGACCGTGCGGTACTCGGGGAGGTAGTTCTTGAGGTTCGCCCGGATCGTGCGGTCCCAGTCGATGTCGCGGTGGCGCGGCCGGCTGATACGGGCGGAGCGGTCCAGGGCGCCGGTGAGGGTGGCGCGGGTGCGCTGCGCCAGCTTCTTCTCCAGCCGTTCGACGACCTTGCGGACGACGGCGCGGGCGGTCTCCTTGGTCGTCTCGGGCATGACCTTGTTGAGCGAGAGCAGGGTGCCCACGAGATGCACATCGGCCTCGACGGCCTCCAGCATCTCCGGCTCCAGCAGCAGCGTGGACAGCCCCAGCCGGTCGATGGCGTCCCGCTGCATCACCTGCACCACGGACGACGGGAAGTACGTCCGGATGTCGCCGAGCCAGCGGGCCACCCCAGGCGCCGAGGCCCCGAGCCCCGCCGAACGCCGGCCGCCGTCGGCCGTCTTGGCGCCGCGGCCCTTCTCCCGGCCGTAGAGGGAGGCCAGCGCCCCGTCCATCGCGGCGTCCCGGCCGCTGAGCGCACACCCCGTCCCGTCCGCGCCGCCACCGCCGAGCACCAGCCGCCAGCGGCGCAGCCGTTCGGCCTCGGGGGCGGGGGCCGGGGCGTCGGCCGTGGGCGGGGGCGGGGCCGTGGTGGTGGCCGTCGGGTCCGGGGGCGTGGTGGCCGTGGGCGTGGGCGTGGACCTCGGGTCCGGTGTCGTGGTGGTCATGTCCGTGCCCCCGTGAGGTCGTCGGCCGGGCGGGAGTCGTCGGCCGGGCGGGATGGGTCCGGTTGCTCGTCGTCGAAGCCGTGCTGTCCGATGCCCAGCAGCGTGCGGAGCGTGGGGAGGACGGCCGCGGCACGGTCGCGGTCCAGGCCGGGGCCGAAGCCGGGCACAGCCGCGTCCGGGGTGTCGCCGGACGGGTGGCGGGGCGCCGTCGCGGGGCCGCGGCGGACCAGTTCGCCGAGGGTGCGGCGCACTCCGGTCTCGTACTCCGCGAAGGTGCGGCGCAGCAGCGGGAGTACGTCGGTGAACGCGGCGTCCGGCACACCGGTCAGCCAGCCGTCGACCAGCGCCAGCAGGCGGGGGTCATGGACCAGCAGCATGCCGCCGTCCCCGCCGCCGACGAAGCCCTCCAGCCAGCCGGCGGCCTCGGTGGGCGGGGTGCCCGGCGACAGGGCGAGCCCCATCAGCCGCTCCGCTCCCCCGTCGCCCAACTCACCGTCGTCCAGCAGGAGCCGGGTGGCCCGGCCGCGGAGCAGACCCGGCACGGCGTCCCGTTCGCTGACCGCCCGCAGCACCCCGGCCCAGCGGGCCCGCAGCTGCCTGCCTCCCGTCTGCCGCGCGCTCTCCGGCTGGCCGAGCAGGCCGACGGCCTGGTGGGTGGCGTCGAGATGGCCGCGCATTTCGGCGGCACCGTCGGCGTCCAGCCCCGGGCAGGCCGGTGGCAGTCCGACGAAGACCCGCTCGGCCAGGCCCATGGCCACCTCGCGGAGCGCGGCGGCGTCCGTGCCGCGCACATCGCCGTAGCGCACGGACCGGACGAGGGCGGGCAGCGCCTGGGCGAGATGGCCCACGTCCGCGTCCAGCGCCGCGCGGTCCGACAGGGCCTGCATCACCACCGGGAGGGCGTCGGGGAGTTCGGCGAGCAGACAGCGCTCGGCGAGCGCCGTGACCTCGGCGAGGCCGGCTGCCCCGGCCGCCGCGGCCGCGGCCTTGGCGGTGGCGGCCGAGAGCACGGTCGTGCCCCAGATGCCGGCCTCCGCGACGCGTACGGCGAGCTCCGGCTCCCAGCGCAGCCGCCAGGTCTCCCGGAAGGTGCCCGTACTGCCGCGGGAGCGCGTCGGCTCGCCCCAGGGGATGCCGAGCAGCCGCAGCCGGTGCAGCAGCCGGCTGCGCCCGGCGTCGGTCTCCTTGCGCAGGTCCAGCTCCAGTTCTCGTTCCAGAGCCTCGGGTTTGAGCCGCAGCGTCCGCCGGCTGCGGTCGATGTCCTGTTGCAGCGGCACCGCGGGGGCGTCCTCCGGGACCTCGCCCAGCACCTCCCCGACCACCAGCCGGTCGTGGATCAGCGAGGACGGGGCGTCGGTGCCGTCGCCCATGACGGCGCGCACCGCGTCGTCCAGCTCCGTCAGCCCGGCGAGCGGACGGCCGCGTACCGTGGCCAGCCCCTCGGCGAGCCGCACCGCTTCGATGACATGCGCCGACGAGACGGCGTAGTCCTCCTCGCGGAGCAGCCCGGCGACCTTGGTCAGCCAGCGTTCCACGGGGCGGTCGGGGGCGCTGAAGAGATGGCCGTACCAGCCGGGGGAGGCGATACCGGCGCCGTAGCCGCTGCGGCGGGAGAGCCGGCGGTGTGTCCAGGGCACCCAGGTCACCGCCGTCTTCACCTTCGGCAGACCCTTGAGCAGCTGCCGGTCGGCGGTGACCGTGGTGCGCCGCGCCAGGGCGGGGACGTGCCAGGCGCCGCACACCACGGCGAGGTCGTCGCCGAACTCCCGTCGCGCGGCCCGCAGCCGGAGCCGCATATGGGCCTCCCGCACCGGGTCCCGGTCATGGCCCCCGTCGCCGTAGGTCTCCCGCAGCGCGCCCATCGCCTCGGCCAGCGCCGCGAACGGAGCCAGCGCGTCCGCGCCGGCTCCCCCGCCCGCGCGGTGCTCGATCACGTCCTCCCACCAGCGCTCGGGGTCGTCGTACCCGGCCGCCTCGGCCAGCACCCCGATCGGATCGATCCGCACCTCGGCACCGGAGCGGGCCTCCTGCCCGCCGGCCGCCTCGTCCGGCGCCTCCGCCTCGTCCGCCGTCTCGGGACCGTCCGCCGTCTCCTCGTCGTCCCCCCGCGCCAGGGAGTGCGCCGCGGGCAGATCGATGAAGCGGACGGGGACGTCGTGGGCCAGCGCCCAGCGCAGCGCCACCCACTCCGGGGAGAACTCGGCCAGCGGCCAGAACGCGGCGCGGCCGGGGTCGTCCTGCGCATGGGCGAGCAGCGCGACGGGCGGCCGCATCCCCTCCCGGGCGGCCAGCGGCACCAGTTCGTCCGCCTCCGGCGGCCCTTCGATCAGGACCGCGGCCGGGCTGCACTGCTCCAGGGCGGCCCGCACCGCCCGCGCCGATCCGGGGCCGTGGTGACGCACCCCGAGCAGCACCGGCCCGCCCCCGTTGGCCGTTCGCTCGCTGCGCTCGCTCATGCGCCCACCTCACGGCAGGCGCGGTAGAAGTCCTTCCAGCCGTCGCGCTCGCGCACCACGGTCTCCAGATACTCCTGCCATACGACCCGGTCGGCCGCGGGGTCGCGGACCACGGCGCCCAGGATGCCCGCGGCCACGTCGCCGGAGCGCAGCACACCGTCCCCGAAGTGGCTGGCCAGCGCCAGGCCGTTCGTCACCACCGAGATGGCCTCGGCCGTGGAGAGGGTGCCGGACGGCGACTTGAGCTTGGTCCGGCCGTCGGTGGTGAGACCGGACCGCAGTTCGCGGAAGACCGTGACGACCCGGCGGATCTCGTCCAGGCCCTCGGGTCCGGCCGGGAGGTCCAGCGAGCGCCCGATCTGCTCGACCCGGCGGGAGACGATGTCCACCTCCTCGTCCGGGGTGGCGGGCAGCGGGAGTACGACGGTGTTGAAGCGGCGGCGCAGCGCGCTGGAGAGTTCGTTGACGCCGCGGTCGCGGTCGTTGGCAGTGGCGATCAGGTTGAAACCGCGGACCGCCTGCACCTCCTGCCCCAACTCCGGGATGGGCAGGGTCTTTTCCGACAGGACCGTGATCAGCGAGTCCTGTACGTCGGCGGGGATACGGGTCAGCTCCTCGACCCGCGCGGTCATGCCCTGCGTCATCGCGCGCATCACCGGGCTGGGCACCAGTGCCTCGCGGCTGGGGCCGTGCGCGAGCAGCTGGGCGTAGTTCCAGCCGTAGCGGATCGCCTCTTCAGGGGTGCCGGCGGTGCCCTGCACCAGGAGGGTGGAATCGCCGCTGACGGCGGCCGCCAGATGCTCGGACACCCAGGTCTTGGCGGTGCCGGGCACGCCCAGCAGGAGCAGTGCGCGGTCCGTCGCGAGGGTGGTCACCGCGACCTCGACGATCCGGCGCGGGCCGACGTATTTGGGGGTGATGACCGTGCCGTCGGCGAGGGTGCCACCGAGGAGGTAGGTCGCGACCGCCCACGGCGAGAGCCGCCAGCGCGCCGGCCGCGGCCGGTCGTCGGCCGCCGCGAGGGCCCGCAGCTCGCCCGCGAAACTGTCCTCGGCATGCGGCCGCAGCGCCTCGCCGCCCGCGGCTTCCGGCGCCGCCCCCGCGGTCTGCCGGCTCGTGTCGTCGGTCGTCCCGAAGCTGTTCGCGGACATGGTTCCCCCTCGTCGCACGGTGCGCGGCCGGCACCCCGAAATCGCGGCGGCCGCTTGCGGAATCAACCCTGCACCACGCCACTGACAATCACCCGAAATGCAGCTCCGGCGCGCAAGTTCGTCGCGGGCCACGGCGATTGTCAGTGGTGCGCCGTAGCGTCGGAGACATGAATCCGCAGGGGGAACGCTGGACGACGGACCAGGTGTACGCACTGGCACCTGACGAGGCATCACGCAGAGCGGGCGGCAGGCTCGCGGCGCCCGGACCGTGGTCGGAAACGGGCGCGGGCGGGGGCGCGGTGTGGGGGCGGTGCGAGGGCAGCGGCAAGAAGCCGTATCAGACGGTCGTGGACCTCAACGGTCCCGCCTTCATGTGCAGTTGTCCGAGCCGCAAGTTTCCCTGCAAGCACGCCCTGGGGCTGCTGCTGCTCTGGGCGGGCGGCGGCGGAGGGGTGCCGGCCGGGAAACCGGCCCCCTGGGCGGATGAATGGCTGGCCGGGCGGCGGGAGCGGGCCGCGCGGGCCGCGGGCGCGCCCTCGGGCGCGGGCGCCCCGTCGCGGGCTCCCGCGGACCCGGAGGCCGCCCGGCGGCGGGCGGAGCGCCGGATGCAGCGGATCGGCGCCGGCGCCACGGAGCTGGAACAGCGGCTGGAGGATCTGCTCCAGTCCGGGCTGGCGGCGGACGGGAGCGGGGGCGGCTCCTGGGACGAGACGGCGGCCCGCATGGTCGACGCCCAGGCCCCCGGACTCGCCGCGCGGGTACGGGAGTTGTCCTCGGTGACGGCGTCCGGGCCGGACTGGCCGGCCCGGCTGCTGGAGGAGTGTGCGCTGCTGCACCTCCTCGACCAGGGGTTCCTCGGTATCGAGCGGCTGCCGGGCCCGCTCGCGGCGACGGTCCGCGCACGCGTCGGGCTGACCACGGAAGCGGCGGATCTGCTGACCGGCTCCGATGCGGCGACGGTCCGGGACCGCTGGCTGGTGCTCGCCCAACAGGACAGCGACGACGGCAAGCTGCTCACCCGCAGAATCTTTCTGCGGGGCGAGCGGACCGGCCGGATGGCGCTGCATCTCTCCTTCGGCGGCTCCACCGGCCGCCCCCTGGACCTGGCGCTGCCACCCGGCCTGGTGCTCGACGCGGACCTCGCCTACTACCCGGGCGCCCGCCCGCTGCGTGCCACCTTCGGTGAGCGGCACGCCCCGGTGACCCACGGGTCGGTACCCCCGGGCGGTGGCATCGACGCCGCCCTGGCCGCATACGGCGATGCGCTGCGCGACGACCCGTGGCTGGATTCCTGGCCGGTGGTGCTCAGCGAGGTCACCCCGATACCGAGCCGGAACGGGGCGGGCTGGCAACTGGCCGACGCGGACGGCGAGTCGGCGCTCCCGCTGGACCCGCGCTGCGTCGGCCGGACGAGCCTGTGGCAGCTGGTCGCCCTGTCGGGCGGGGCGCCGATCACGGTCTTCGGCGAATGCGGCCATCGCGGCTTCCTGCCGCTGACCGCCTGGGACCCCACCCCGGTGCCCCTGTGACCCGCGCCCCGGCCACAACACCCCGGCCCGCCCGGACGCCGTCCACCACCGATGCCTGGAGGAAGGGCATGACCCGCACCACCCCCAGCACTTCACCCTCTGCCACCACTTCACCCACCCCACCCACTTCACCGACCTCCACCTCACCCGCTTCATCCATCCCCGCCACTTCACCCGGCCCCTTCGCCGCGGCCGCCCCGGCCGCCCCCGCCCCCTGGTCCGCTCTCGTGAGCGCCGCGCTGCTGGGGACCGAGCGGCGGACACCGCCGGTGGCGGCGCGGCCGGGGCAGGGCGCCGCGGCCGCACTGCTGGACGCGGCCGCGGTGAGCACGGTCCGCCGGCGCGCCGCGCTGCGCCCCGCGGTGGCCGGTGAGCGGCCCGCCCCGGCCCCGGCCGACCCGCGGCCCCTGCTCCCGCCCGCGGCCCGCCGCCGGCTGTCCCTGCTGCTCGCCGACCGCGGCGCCGGCGGAGGCGCCAGCCGCCGTGGCACGGCCCCCGACCTCACCGAGCTGCTGCCCCAGTGGCTGGCCGCCGCCGTCGCGTCCGGGTACCGCGCCCCGGAGGTCCTGCTGCCCGCGCTGCTCGACGCCGCCCGCGCCCGTACGGATCTGCGGCCCGCCGCGCTCGCCCTGGCGGGGCCGCGGGCCCGGTGGCTGGCCCGGCTCAACGACGAATGGAAGTTCGCGCTCCGGGGGACCGGCAGCCGGGCCGCGCTCCCCGGTGACGGTGACCCCACGGCCGTACTTCGCACCTGGGAGGAGGGCCTGTTCGCGGAGCGGGTCGCCCTGCTGACCGCCTTGCGCCGCCAGGACCCGTCCGCGGGCCTGGCACTGCTGACCACCACCTGGTCCACGGAACGGGCCGAGGACCGCCTGATGTTCCTCGACTCGCTGCGCGAGGACCTCTCGACGGCCGATGAGCCCTTCCTCGAACAGGCCCTGTCCGACCGCAGCCGCAACGTCCGCGCCACCGCCGCCGAACTGCTCTCCACACTGCCCGGCTCCGCCCTCGCGGCCCGTATGGCGTGGCGGGCGCACACCTGCATCGGCCTGGACCGTACGGCCGGCACACCGGTGATCGCGGTGGAGGCGCCCCATGAGTGCGATCCGGGGATGCAACGGGACGGCGTGGCCCCCAAGCCGCCCTCCGGACGGGGCGAACGGTCCTGGTGGCTGAGCCAGTTGGTGGAGGCCACCCCACTGGACGGCTGGAACGCACGCTTCGGGGGCCGGGACGCGGCGGCGATCGTCGCGCTGCCGGTGGGCGACGGCTGGCGGACGGAGCTGCACGATGCCTGGTGCCGCGCCGCCGTGCGCCAGTGGAACGCCGACTGGGCGCGGGCGCTGCTGGGCGCGCCGGCCGCACCGTCCCAGGCCGCCGAGGTCGCCCCGGCCGGCTCGTCACGGGATCTGACGAAGCTGCTGACCGTCCTCCCCGAGGACGAACGGGCCCGGTGGGTGGCGGAGTTCATCGCGGCGCACGGCCTGTCGGAGGCGTTCCGGATGCTCGGGGTGTGTGCGGTCCCGTGGGCCGAGCCGCTCGGCGGAGCGGTGGTCGACGCCCTGGACATCGCCCGGGACGCGGGCAGTTATCCCTGGAGCTTCAGCGGGGTGATGGGCCTGGCCGAGCGCTGTCTGGACCCGGCCGCCGCGGACCGGCTCGACATGCTCACGGCCGTCACGGACGAGCCGGAGGGCGCCTCGCCCGGCTCCGGCGGCTACTGGTCCGAGGCCTTCCAGCGCCTGGTCGGCACCCTGCGCCTGCGCGCCACGATGCGTATGGAACTCACCCCGCCGTCATGACCGCCCACAGCAAGACCTCGCACACCGAAGCCACGGACGCCAGGGCCACGCTCACCGTCGCTGCGCGGATCAGGGCCCGCCGCCCGGCCCAGCCGCCGGGCCGGGCCGGGCCGCCGCACCGGCTCCGCGCTGTCTCAGACCGCCAGCGAGCGGACGTTCGTGTTGACCCACTCCACGATCGAGGCGGTCGTGGCGCCCGGCGTGAAGATCTCCGCGACGCCCTGGGCCTTGAGCGGGGCGATGTCCGCCTCGGGGATGATGCCGCCGCCGAAGACCTTGATATCCGCCGCGTCCCGCTCCTCCAAGAGGGCGATGACCTTCGCGAAGAGGGTGTTGTGCGCCCCGGAGAGGATGGACAGCCCGATCGCGTCGGCGTCCTCCTGGATCGCGGTGTCGACGATCTGCTCGGGGGTTTGGTGCAGCCCGGTGTAGATCACCTCCATACCGGCGTCGCGCAGCGCCCGTGCGATGACCTTGGCGCCCCGGTCGTGCCCGTCCAGGCCCGGCTTGGCCACCACCACACGGATCGGCCCCGACCTGCCCGCCGCGCCCCGGCTCTCCGCTTGCGCTCCGTCATGCCGAGCCACACTCATCACTGCCTCCAAGCCATGCACGGCACTGTGGTGCCGCCGAGCCGACAATCGATCGCGCGACCGCGATCCGGCGGCCACGAGCGTGAACGAACGTTATCGCCAGCATCCCGTACCCAGCCGTTTCGTGACATCCGGGGAGGGGGAAATCACACACGGGACACGTTCGCTACGCGCCGCGTCCCGCGTGTCGTGCCGCCGGAGCCGGGCGGTGCAGGGCGCGGGCCGGGCGCACGGGGAGCCACCGCCGGGGCACCGAGCCGCCGGGCACGCATCGACGCGGATCACGCCTGCCCGTCATCGCCACCCAGGGCTTCCCACGAGGGCATACGGGGGTCGACGCCGCCTTCCGCATGCCGTTCGGGAGGTCGGCCATGCAGGCCCTGCCCTTTCTCTCCGCACCCCTTTTGCTCGCCCGCCTCGCTTCCGCACCGCTCCGGTGCGCGCGCCTGCTCCCCGCTCGCGCCGCGGCGCTTCCGCTGCGCAGCACGGTCGTGGACCTGGCGATCCTCGCCGGCCATCTCCTCCTCTATCCGACCGGCATCTCCCCGGAACGCCCCCGGCCACGGCCCGTACCCCACCCCGTGGCCGAGCCCCCGGAAGGATTCCTGGCGCCGGAGGCGCCCGAGGCTCCGCCGCCGGCCCCCGGCGCGCCCACGCTGCTGCCGACCGAGGGCCGGGCCCACCCGCCGGTCCTCCTGCTCCATGGCTTCATCGACAACCGCTCCGTCTTCCTGCTGCTGCGCCGCTCACTGCACCGGCACGGCTGGCGCCATGTCGAGGCGCTCAACTACTCCCCGCTGACCTGCGATCTCCGTAAGGCCGCCGAGCTGCTCGGCCGCCATCTGGAGGAGGTCTGCGCCCGGACCGGCCATCGCCGGGTGGACCTCGTGGGCCACAGCCTCGGCGGGCTCATCGCCCGCTATTACGTCCAGCGGCTGGGCGGCGACACCCGCGTCCGCGCGGTGGTCACGCTCGGCACCCCGCACTCCGGCACCCGTATCGCGCCCCTGCTGTCGGCGCACCCCCTCGTCCGCCAGATGCGCCCCGATTCCGAGGTGATAGCGGAGTTGGCGCGGCCGGCGCCGAATTGCCGCACGCAATTCACCGCTTTCTGGAGTACGGAGGACCAGGTGATGATTCCGGCCACAACAGCGAGAATCAGTCACCCTGATTTGCTCGCCCACAACGTGCAAGTCGCCGGTGTCGGACATCTCGCCCTGCCGGTCAGTGGCACCGTCGCCGCCGGAATACGGGAAGCCCTGACGGCGGCGGAAACCGCGGAAGGAGCCGCGGACAGCATTTCGGTGGCCTGACCGGCCGGGCGCGACGACCTGCCAGGCGTCCGCAGGAGGTCGTCAGGACGCCCTGTCGGCGACATGATCTTGACGTGAAGTCGAACAAACTTCGAACGAGGCG
The DNA here is from genome assembly GCF_057708345.1 of Streptomyces sp. bgisy130. NCBI lineage: Bacteria > Bacillati > Actinomycetota > Actinomycetes > Kitasatosporales > Streptomycetaceae > Streptomyces > Streptomyces sp. bgisy130. The sequence continues at coordinate 263,189 of NZ_JBYISA010000003.1, read as the reverse complement.
CCAAGAGCTCGCATGGGGACTGCCGAAAGGCGGCCAAATGCCCGATCTGGCCCAGCCCAAAACCAGTTGAAGATTGTCGCCGTCGTGTACCGCCGGGTACAGTCGCCGCTAATTCTCCTGCTGCCGAGGCGAAAGAGAAGTTGGTGAACGACCGTCACCCCTCGGGGGCCCAGCCTCCGACCGGCTCTCCTGCCGACGCCTCGTATGCGCATTACCCGGCTTACGGCTCCTATGCACAGCAGGCCCCGGCCGGCGTCGCCGAATACGGCGACGGCGACCCCCTCTTCGGCTCGCTCCCCGGCTCGTACCAGACCGGTATGTACGACACCGGCACCTATGACACCGGGATGTACGACACCGGCACGCACGCGGCGGGCGCCTATGGCATGAGCGTCTACGGCACCGGCACCTACGGCACCGACACGTATGACACCGGGACATACCCGGCGGGCGACGGCTACGCCACCGGCGCGTACGACACCGGCAGCTATGCCGCCGCGCCCCAGTGGGACACCGGCGCCTGGGAGACCGGCGGGTGGGACACCGGCGCCCACGCCCTCGCCGACCCGCACCCGGCCGACGCGGGCTACGACCCGTACGCGCACACCACCTACGACGCCCCGGCGCACGACGCGACCGCGTACGCCGCGTCCGGGTACGAGACGGCCGGTTACGACGCCACCGCGTACGGTCACGGCGGCTACGACACCGGGAGCTATCCCACCAGCGCGTACGACACCGGCAGTTACGCCACCGGCACGTATGAGACCGCCGACTCCTTCGACGCCTTCGACCGGCAGGCCACCGCGCTCCAGGAGACCGCGAGCTACGAGGCCACCGCGATCTGGCCGACCATGGACCAGGACCTGATCGCCAGCATCCCGGCACAGGCCGGGCCGCCCCCGACCGACACCCTCCAGTGGGACAGCGCCACTTGGAACGAGGCCGGGCACTTCAGCAACGACGGCCCCGACAGCGACCGGTCCGCGGACGACCCGTACGACACCGGCCGGGCCGAGGGCGACGACCACTCCCCCGGCGACGCCGACGACTACAGCGAGGCCGCGGCCGTGGCGGACGCCATGACGCAGGCCATGCCGATCACCCCCGCGGCCCCCGCCGCCTCCCCCGCCGGACGGCGGGTCGCCGGGCCGGACGCCGGGAAGGCCGTCCGCGGCCGGGGCCGGCGGCGTACGGCGAAGCGGTCGGCGCTGCTGACCGTCGCGGTGCCCTCGGTCGCCGCCATGGGCGTGTGCGCCGTGGCCGCCGCGTCCGTCACCGGCAGCTTCGGAGGTGACGACCAGGGCGAAGCGACCGCCCAGGCCGCGCCCGACGCCGCGGCCGTCAAGCCGTCCACGGCCAACAACAAGCTCGACACCCAGCTCGCCGGACTCAGCGCCAGCGCCGACGACTTCCGCGACCGGGCCAGCCGTACCCAGGAGCGGATCGACCTCAAGGAGCGCCAGGCGCAGGAGCGCAAGCGCAAGGCGGAGGAGGCGGCCCGCAAGGAGGCGATGCGGCCCAAGTTCCTGCTGCCGGTCAAGCAGCACGGGCTGAGCGCCCAGTTCGGCCAGGCCGGGGTGAACTGGATGTCGCTGCACACCGGTATCGACTTCCCGGTCAGCTACGGCACCCCGGTCATGTCCGCCACCGACGGCACCGTACGCACCCAGTGGAACTCCGCCTACGGCAACATGGCGATCGTGACGGCCCCCGACGGCACCGAGACCTGGTACTGCCATCTCAGCAGCACCAAGATCCGCTCCGGGACGGTCAAGGCCGGTGACCAGATTGCCTATTCGGGCAACTCCGGCAATTCCACCGGACCGCATCTGCACTTCGAGGTGCGTCCCGGCGGCGGCGCGGCGGTCGACCCGCTGCCGTGGCTGCGCGACCACGGCCTCGACCCGAACTGACCTGGTCCGGTCTGGTCTGATCCGGCCTGATCGCCTACGGCTCCGACGAAGCCCCCGAGGAAGATCCCCGGGGGCTTCCGGCTTCCGGCTTCCGTTACAGCTTCTCCACCGGCGCATACCGCAGCAGCAGCCGCTTGGGCTTCTCGCCGCCGAAGTCGATCGTCGCCTCGGCGTTGTCACCGCTGCCCTTGACGCCGACGACCGTGCCGAGGCCGAAGCTGTCGTGAGTGACGCGGTCGCCGATGGCCAGCGAGACCGCCGGGCGGTCCGAAGTGCGGCGGGTCGCAAAGCCGCTGGGGCCCTTGGCACGCGACGACGAGAGGGAGGAGGCGAAGCCGCCTCCGCCGCCCGCCGACAGGCTGCCCATGGAGGCGGACGGCGTCGCCGGGCCCGTCCGCTTCCACTCCATGTAGCCGTCCGGGATCTCCTCCAGGAACCGGGAGGGCGGGTTGTACGAGGGCTGGCCCCAGGCGCTGCGCATCGTCGAGCGGGTGACATAGAGCCGCTCGCGGGCGCGGGTGATGCCGACATAGGCCAGCCGGCGCTCCTCCTCCAGCTCCTTGGTCTGGCCCAGCGAGCGCATGTGCGGGAAGACGCCGTCCTCCATGCCGGTCAGGAAGACCACCGGGAATTCCAGGCCCTTGGCGGTGTGCAGCGTCATGAGGGTGATGACGCCGCTGCCTTCCTCGTCCTCATCCGGGATCTGGTCGGAGTCGGCGACCAGCGCGACCTGCTCCAGGAAGTCGGAGAGGGTGCCCGGATTGTCCTCACCGCGGTCCTGCTCGAACTCCAGGGCCACGGCGGCGAGTTCCTGGAGGTTCTCGATCCGGGTCTCGTCCTGGGGGTCCGTGGAGGCCTGGAGCTCGGCGAGGTAGCCCGTACGCTCCAGGACCGCTTCCAGGATGGTGGCGGGGCCGGCGCCGGACTCGACGATGGTCCGCAGCTCCTCCATGAGGACGTTGAAGCGCTTGACGGCGTTGGCGGAGCGGGCCGCCATGCCGTACGCCTCGTCGACCCGGCGCAGCGCCTGCGGGAAGGTGATCTTCTCGCGCGCCGACAGGGCGTCGATCATCGCCTCGGCGCGGTCGCCGATGCCGCGCTTGGGAACGTTCAGGATGCGGCGGAGCGGGACGGTGTCCTCGGGGTTGCTGAGCACCCGCAGATAGGCGAGCACATCGCGGACCTCCTTGCGCTCGTAGAAGCGCACGCCGCCGACGACCTTGTAGGGCAGCCCGACCCGGATGAAGATCTCTTCGAAGACACGGGACTGGGCGTTGGTGCGGTAGAAGACGGCGACATCGCCGGCCTTGGCGTCCTTGACGTCCGTCAGCCGGTCGATCTCGTCGGCGACGAACTGGGCCTCGTCGTGCTCGGTGTCGGCGACATAGCCGGTGATCTTGGGACCGGCGCCGGCATCCGTCCAGAGGTTCTTGGGGCGGCGGTTCTCGTTGCGCTCGATGACGGCGTTGGCGGCGGACAGGATCGTCTGCGAGGAGCGGTAGTTCTGCTCCAGCAGGATCGTGGTCGCGTCCGGGTAGTCCTCCTCGAACTGGAGGATGTTACGGATCGTGGCGCCGCGGAAGGCGTAGATCGACTGGTCGGCGTCACCGACGACGCAGAGCTCGGCGGCGGATTCGGCGGGGCCGACCAGTTCGCGTACGAGGGTGTACTGGGCGTGGTTGGTGTCCTGGTACTCGTCGACGAGGACATGGCGGAAACGGCGGCGGTAGTGCTCGGCGACGTCCGGGAATGCCTGGAGCAGATTGACCGTCGTCATGATGATGTCGTCGAAGTCCAGGGCGTTGGCCTCGCGCAGCCGTGCCTGGTACATGGCATACGCCTCGGCCAGGGTCTTCTCGAACCCGTCGGCGGCCGTCCCGGCGAAGGTCTCCTCGTCGATGAGCTCGTTCTTGAGGTTGGAGATCTTCGCGCTGAAGGACTTGGGCGGGTAGCGCTTGGGGTCCAGGTCGAGGTCGCGGCAGACCAGGGCCATCAGGCGCTTGGAGTCGGCGGCGTCGTAGATCGAGAACGAGGACGTGAAGCCCAGCTTCTTGGACTCGCGGCGCAGGATGCGGACGCAGGCGCTGTGGAAGGTGGAGACCCACATGGCGTTCGCGCGCGGGCCGACCAGTTCCTCGACGCGCTCCTTCATCTCACCGGCGGCCTTGTTGGTGAACGTGATCGCGAGGATCTGGCCGGGGTGAACATGCCGCTCGGCGAGCAGATGCGCGATGCGGTGGGTGAGCACCCGGGTCTTGCCGGAGCCGGCGCCGGCGACGATCAGCAGCGGACCGCCGGTGTGCACCACGGCGGCCTTCTGCTCGTCGTTGAGCCCCTCCAGCAGCGTCGCCGGGTCGATGGCGGGGCGGGCGGCGCCGTCGCGGTAGTACGTCTCCCTGAGCGCGGGCGCGTCGAACCTCCCGCCGAAGAGGTCGGCGGGGATCTCCTCCGGGGCCGGGCCGTGCTCGTCCTCGGGAGGCGGAGGGTGTTCCTCCTCGCCCTTGTGGCCGAGGTCCGCCAGGAAGCTGTCATCAAAGAGGCTGCTCATCGCCCACCGAGTCTAGGCCGCCGCACTGACAGTCCGCCGCCGAGTGGCGGATTGCGGACCGCCTTCGCGCGGCCCCCGGCGCAGCGGCAGGTCAGACGGCCGGCGGCCGCGGTCGTACGGCCGGCGCTTCGGGTACCCGAACCCGACATCTGCCGCAACAACCCCCGCATCGCGTTCAGGTCACGAAAAGGTTTCGGGCATATCGAACATCAGCCTTCACAGGAGCCACACGAGTTGGCTAACGTCCTCGCTCAGGCAGCCCGCCTCCCCGCGGACGACAGGTTCGCACGGGCCGCCGACGCCGAGTCCGGCCCTGCCCTCAGGCACCCGGAGCCGGGGACCCACCAGCACCACCGGGGTGAATCGATCCGTACGGCCGTCGCCAGTGGACGTCCGGACCGTAGGGCAAGCCTTCCGTCAGCGACACCGCCCGAACCCGACAGCTAACCCGGTAGGCGGTCCACGGAAGGAGTTGCCGGTCTTGGCGTCGCACCGCAAGCCGCGCACCAGCGTTCTCGCCTCACCCACCGGCCGCCGTACAGCGGCCGGCCTCACCACTGCCGCCCTCGCCTCGGTCACCCTGCTCTCGCAGTCCGCCGAAGCGGCCCCCAGGGCGCCCAAGCCGACCGTCGAAGAGGTCAAACAGAAGGTCGACGACCTGTACCACCAGGCCGAGGTGGCCACCCAGAAATACAACGCCGCCAAGGAGCGGGCCGAGTCCCAGCGCGACACCGTGGACGGCCTGCTCGATGCCTCCGCCAAGCGCGCGGAGAAGATGAACGAGTCCCGGCGCCTGCTGGGCACCTTCGCCTCGGCGCAGTACCGGACCGGCGGCATGAACCCGACGGCGCAGCTGATGCTCGCCAAGGACCCGCAGCAGTTCGTCGACCGCAACCACCTCATGGAGCGGCTGACCGGCCGGCAGAAGCAGGCCGTCACCGACTACCAGGAGCAGCAGGCGGCGGCCACCAAGCAGCGCGCCGAGGCGACCCGCAGCTTGGAGCGGTTGCAGGAGTCGCAGGCGTCCCTGAAGGAGTCCAAGGCCTCCGTCCAGGACAAGCTGGCCGAGGCCCGGCAGCTGCTGTCCCGGCTGACCGCCCAGGAGAAGGCGCGGCTGGCCGAGCTGGAGCGCCAGAAGGAGGCGGCGGCCAAGCGCCGGGCCGCGGAGGAGGCGCGCAAGCAGCAGGAGCGGGAGCGCCAGCGGCAGCAGGACAGCGGCGGCTCGACCGGTGGCTCCACAGGGGGCTCCACCGGTGGTGGCTCCTCCACGGGTGGCTCCACGGGCGACTCGGCCACCAGCAAGGGCGCCAAGGCGCTCGCCTTCGCCCGCGCCCAGATAGGCAAGCCGTACGTCTGGGGCGCCACCGGGCCCACTTCCTACGACTGCTCGGGGCTGACCCAGGCGGCGTGGAAGGCGGCGGGTGTCGATCTGCCGCGGACGACCTGGGACCAGGTCAAGGTGGGCCAGCGGGTGGCCACCAAGGATCTTCAGCCCGGCGACCTGGTCTTCTTCTATGACGACATCAGCCACGTCGGCATGTACCTGGGCGACGGGAAGATGGTGCACGCTCCGAAGCCGGGCGCCAGCGTCCGGGAGGAGTCGATCTACTACATGCCGATATACGGGAGCGTCCGTCCGGGCTGAGCCCGCCCCGCTCCCCCACCAGACCACCCCCCACGGTCACCCCCCACACGCCACCGCGCGGTCCTCGCCTCCGTATCCGGAGGCGAGGACCGCGCGGTGTGCCGTAGTGGGGGGCTCGTCAGGTCCAGAGCACCGCGATGAAGATGTTGGCCACCGTCAGGCCGCCGACCGCGGCGAAGAGCGGCTTGTCCACCGTCTCGTCGTCCCGCTTGACGTAGACCAGCGCCAGGATCACCACCAGTACGGCCATCTTGATGCCGAGCTTGATGTTGTTGAGCGGGTGGTCCTGGGCCTGGTTGAGGCCGACCAGCACGATGCCGGTGACCAGCATCGTCAGGGCGCCGTGCAGCATGGCCGGCACGAAGCGGGCGGTGCCCGCGCTCATCGCCTTCATCTGGGTCAGAAAGCCGCCCAGCAGGGAGGCGATGCCGATGATGTGCAGACCGACGAAGATATTGGTTACTACGTCCATAGTGCTGGATCGTAGCCGCCGTATAGCACGGCCCTTCGGGCAGGGCGCCCACTATCGCCGCTTCGGTCAGGCCAGGCCGGTCCCGGCCGTACGGCCATGGCGCCGCGGTCACCCGCGTACCCGCCGCGGTCGAAAGCGAACAATCCCGGGCAAGCACACTCACTGCCGCGACCCCCAGGCTTAGCGTCCTCCCTCAGGCGGCCGACTCCCCGCCTCGCCGGTCTCCCACCGGCGTTCCGTCGGCCGCCCCCGCCGAGTGGTGCGGCGGCGGCCCGTTGCCCCCGTGACGGACCGCCGCCGCACCCGCGGCTCGAAGGGAAGGAAGTGACGGCCACCGTGGCCTCGCACCGCAAGCCCCGGCAGCATCCGCTCGCCTTGCTCACCGGTGGCGGCTCGCGCAGCGCGCGCACCGCCCGTACGGCCGCCACCCTGGCACTGGCCGGTGCCACCCCCGCGTTCGGCCTCGCGCAGGCGGCAGGCGCCCCCCTCACCCCCGATTTCGACGCCGCCGGCCAGGCCGCACACCGGCTCACCCCCGCCCAGGTCAAGGACCGGGTCGACGCGCTGTACCAGGAGGCAGAGGTGGCCACGCAGAGCTACAACGGTGCGAAGGATTCCGCCGACACCGCACGCGAGGAGCTGAGCAGGCTCCAGGACGAGGCCGCCCGCAGGACCGGGAAACTGAACACCGCCCGCGCCGAACTGGGCACCCTGGCCGCCGGCCAGTACCGTTCCGGCGGCGTCGACCCGACCGTGCGGCTGCTGCTGTCCGCGGACCCGCAGCGCTATCTGGACGGTGCCGCGGTGCTGGAGCGTACGGGCAGCCATCAGGCGACCGCCGTGGCCGGCTACGCACGCCGGCTCGGCAGCGTCCGGCAGGTCCGGCAGCGGGCCGAGGACACCGTGGAGCGGCTGGCGGACGCCGAGGCGCAGCTGAAGAAGCACCGGGTCACCGTCGTCCACAAGCTGGGCGCCGCCGAGCAGTTGCTGTCCCGGCTGACCGCGGAGCAGCGGCAGCGGATGACGGCCCGGGACGGCGCACGGAGCGCGCGCCAGGGCCGCGCGGAGAACGGGGGCGGCGATGGGGGCGGCCACGGGGGCGGCGTGCTCAGCCGGCTTCCTGGCGTGTCGGGAGCCGCCGCGGCGCAGGCACCCAACCCCCGCGCCGCGCGCGCCGTCTCCTTCGCCTACAGCGCCCTCGGCAAGCCGTACGTCTGGGGCGCGACGGGCCCCTCCGGCTACGACTGCTCGGGGCTGACCCAGGCCGCCTGGAAGGCCGGCGGGGTCGCCCTGCCGCGGACGACCTACACCCAGATCAGCTCCGGTCCGCGGGTCGCCCGCTCCCAACTCGCCCCCGGTGACCTGGTGTTCTTCTACTCGGGCATCAGCCATGTGGGGATCTACGTCGGGGACGGCCGGATGATCCACGCACCGCATCCGGGCGCGCCGGTACGGATCGCACCGATCGACCAGATGCCGTTCGCGGCGGCGACGCGGCCGGCGTAGCCGGGGGGTGCGCGGGGGTGGCGTCCCCTTGGGCTCACGCCCTGAGCTGTGTCCCCAGCCAGCGGAAGATCTGCGGGACCTGCTGCTCCCAGACCGCCGTGGTGTGGCCGCCCGCGCTCGCCGGGATCAGCTGCACGGTCACCGTCGTCGGGAGCTGCGCGAACTGCCGCAGGGCGAGGCCGGACTGGTAGCCGTCGCGGGCCGCGCCCGACACATACAGCGCGGTACGCGGCGGCTTGCCGGCCGCGTTCGCCGACTTCAGGATGTGCAGCGGGTTGGATTCGAGGCGCAGCTTGGGGTCCTTGCCGGCCAGCGAGTCGCGCTCCAGCGCCGGGTCGTTGTAGCCGGACATGGCGACCGCGGCGCGGTAGCGGTCGGGGTGGGCCAGCGCGAGCTTGGCGGCGCAGTGCGCACCGGCCGAATACCCGGCCAGGGCCCAGGAGTCCGGCTTGTCGCCGGCCCGGAAGTTGTCGATGACCATCTTGCGGACGTCGACGGTCAGCCAGCTGTCGGCGTTGACCTTCCCGGCGAGGTTGACGCATCCGGTGTCCACACCGGGGAGGAGGTTGGTCCGGGGCGCCACCAGGATGGCCGGCTTGACCGTACCGTTCTGCATCAGCGGCATCAGCTGCTGGGCCGCGTGCAGCGAGCCCATCCAGGACTTCGCCGAGCCCGGGTAGCCGGGCAGCAGCTCGACCACCGGGAACTTCTTGTTCCGGTAGGCCGGGTCGTTGTACTGCGGCGGCAGCCAGACGTACACCTCGCCCCGCACGCCCGAGATCTTGCCCTGGAGGTCGGTCATCCGGACACCGGGGCCCACCTTGGGGTCGTCGGCCGGGCGGAACTGCTGGAGCTGCTTGGGCTCATGCGCGACCTGCCGGCCGCCCATGCCGTCGGGGCCGAGCTCCCGGGCCTCCGCCACATGGCTGTCGGTGCCGAGCAGATCGCCCCAGGTGTCGTAGAGGCTGTTGGCGTTGTTGACCAGGACGAAGACCACGGTGATGGCCGTGACCTGGGCGAACAGCAGCATCAGCAGCCGGGCGAGACCGCGCACCAGGGGCGGCCCGGCTATTCGGCCCCAGAGGGCGAAGGGCAGCACGACGGCGACGATCAGCAGCGTGAGCGAGGTGAGGAAGAAGGGCGTGCCCGTCAGGCTCATCAGGGTCTCGCTTCCAGGACAAACTAGGCGAAGGACGTAGGGATGGTTCCGGCCCCGCCTTCGGCAGTGAGCCTCTCCGCGCCCTTAGAGGTGATCAGCCCGGTCCTGGTTGCCCTTCTGTGGTGCTTTGTTACGCCCTCGTCATGAAGCTGCGGGTGCGTCCGCCCCGTGCCCGTTCCCGCAGGTCAGACCAGCCGCCGGGCCGCGGCCCACCGGGTCAGCTCATGGCGGTTGGAGAGCTGGAGCTTGCGCAGCACCGCGGAGACATGGGACTCGACGGTCTTCACGGAGATGAACAGCTGCTTGGCGATCTCCTTGTAGGCATAGCCGCGGGCGATCAGCCGCAGGACCTCCCGCTCGCGCTGGGTGAGGCGGTCGAGGTCCTCGTCGATCGGCGGGGCGTCCGACGAGGCGAAGGCGTCCAGAACGAAGCCGGCCAGCCGCGGGGAGAAGACCGCGTCGCCGTCGGCGACCCGGAAGATCGCGTCGACCAGGTCCGTGCCCGTGATCGTCTTGGTGACGTAGCCGCGGGCGCCGCCCCGGATGACGCCGATGACGTCCTCGGCCGCGTCGGAGACGGAGAGCGCCAGGAAGCGGACCGGGCGCTCGTCGTCGCTCATCATCGCGGCGCTGCGGCGCAGCACCTCGACGCCGCCGCCCCCGGGGAGGTGGACGTCCAGGAGAACGACCTCGGGGCGGGTGGCCGTGATGACCGTGAGCGCCTGGTCTACGTCGGCGGCCTCGCCGACGACCTCGACACCGGTGCGCCCGGTCTCACCGATCTCGGCCTGGACGCCCGTACGGAACATCCGGTGATCGTCGACCAGTACGACCCGAACGGTCCGGCCCTCGGCCGCCCCGCCGGTCCCGTCCTGCTGTGCGTCCTCGCTGCTCATCTCTTCCGCCCGTCCCTCGGTGTCTGCCCCGCCATCATCCCGTGCCCCGGCGCGCACTGTCGCCTCCGGCCGCCCCTCGCCCGGCCCGCTCATATCTCCTGCTCCGTCGCCGCGCGCTCTATTTCCAGCTCGACGACCGTGCCGCCCTCGGGGGCGGACCGCAGCCGGGCGGTGCCGCCGTGGCGCTCCATACGGCCGATGATGGACTCTCGTACGCCCATCCGGTCCTCGGGGACCGCGTCCAGGTCGAATCCGGGGCCGCGGTCGCGCACCGAAACAAAGACCGTGCGGCCCTCCACTTCGGCGAACACCTGCACCGCGCCGCCCTCGCCGCCGTATTTCGCGGCATTGACCATCGCCTCGCGGGCGGCCTGCATCTGGGCGCCCAGCGGCTCGTCCAGCGGGCAGTCACCGACGACCACGACCTCGATGGGGACACCGTGGTCGTCCTCCACCTCGGCGGCGGCCTTGCGGACCGCCTCCGCCAGGGTGGCCGGCTCCTCGTCCTCCTCCTTGCCGCGGCCCTCGGGCTTGTAGAGCCAGGCGCGCAGCTCACGCTCCTGGGCGCGGGCCAGCCGCGCCACTTCCCGGGGGTCGTCGGCATTGCGCTGGATCAGGGTGAGGGTGTGCAGGACCGAGTCATGGACATGGGCGGCCACTTCGGCGCGCTCCTGGGCGCGGATGCGCATCAGCCGTTCCTCGGAGAGGTCCTGGGCCATCCGCACGAGATAGGGGCCCGCCAGCAGCGCTATGCCGACGACGACGGCGAGCGCGGCCTGAAGCACCGAACCGAGATGGCGCACCGAGCCCTGAAGCACGACGATGCCCGTCACCCCGACGCCGACCAGCAGCACGCCGGCCGCGCCGCGCACCATCGGCAGCAGGGCCTTGCGGCGGCCGAGCTCCAGCCACTGGGCGCGGCGGGAGTTGTCCGCCTGCCGCCACACCAGGGCGACACCGGCGCCGATCAGCAGCACCGGCCAGAGATAGCCGTCGGCCTGGCCCAGTTGGAATCGGGAGGCGACGATCGCGGCTCCGATGAGCAGCGCGATCAGCGCGAAGACCTGTCCCCTGTCGGGCCGGTGACGCAGCAGGCGGCGCCGGCCGTCGGCCGCGCCGGGCTGCCGGTGCTCCACGCCTCCGACACCCAGGGGGACGAAGAACCAGAACGCGGCATACAGCAGCGCACCCATCCCGTCGGCCATGAACAGGGCCACGAACACGATCCGCACCCAGGAGACCGGCAGTCCGAGATGGCCCGCGAGCCCCCGCGCGACGCCACCGAGCAGCCGCCCGTCGGCGCTGCGGTACAGCTTGCGCACGGGCGGGTCGTCAGGGTCCGGCGCCGGGGCGTAGCCCGTCTCGGCGCGGGGCGGAGCGGTGGTCATGTGCTCGATCGTCACACGACATCCCGGCCCGGGGCATCAGGGTCGTCCCTGAGGCTGTCCCTGAGGTTTGCGGGTGTGGGCCGGTGCCGAGGGACGGCCCGGCGGCCCGGAGCGCCTCAGCTCTGAGGGTCGGTCCTGCGGAAGCCGTCCTTCACCGTCGAGAACACCCTCTCGTACTTCGCCCAGTCGGCGTTCGGCGCGGACACGTAAATCGCGTACTCCTTGTCGCCCTCGCGGCCGAAGCCCAGGTCGATCCCCCGGAAGGTACGGGCCCGGCCGCCAAAGGTGAACTCCCAGATCGCGGCCGGATCCCCCTGGAAGACCGTGGGCTGCAAGCGCAGGTTCGAGTAGACGGGGTACTTCCGCTGGAAGGCCTTTTCCACCTCCTTGAAGTGCTGCACCTGGTCCCCCGAGGAGAAGTCCAGGACGCTGACGGTGATCTGCGCGAACTCCGCCTTGGAGGTGTAGAGGATCTGCCGGCCGGCATCGTCGGACTGGCGCTGCCAGCCGTCGGGGACCGGGAAGCTGACGCCGAGTGCGGTCTCCTTGACCCTGTGGTAACCGTCGGGAAGGGGCGGCAGCGGCCCGATGGTGTGGGCGGGGGCCTTGGGGAGCTCGGGGGTGGTGCTCTTGTTCGCCGACGTCTGGCCGGAGCCACCGGATTCGGTGGGGTGCATCAGGTACCAGGTCGTGCCCACGCCGCCGCCGGCGATCAGCACCCCGACGACGCTCCAGACCACGATCCGGGCGTGCTTCTTACGGGGCGCCGTGCCGGGCAACACGTCGGCGCGGTCGGCGGACCGTCCGGCGCCGGTCACGTCCGGAACGGCGACCGGGCCGGTCACGGCCTCGCCGCCGGTGGCCGGAACGGCACCGGCCCCCGCACCCGTTACCGCACCCGTACGCTCCCCGTTGCCGGTGCCGCGGCCCGAAGTAGCCGCCACCTCGCCCGTATCGTGCACCGGGCGGGTGGGCGCCTCCGTCTCACCGTCAGGGGTGGCCTGCTCGGTGCCGCTCCGCCCGACCGTCCCCAGGGTCATCGTCGACCAGCCCATCAGCGCGGTCTCCGCCTCGGCTTCGGTCGCGCGCAGCGCCTGCTCGACGACCTCGGCCGTCGGCCGTTCCGCCGGCTCCTTGGCGAGCAGCGCCTCGATCAGCGGGGCCAGCGTGCCGGCGTTGCGGGGCGGCTCGAACGGGTCCATGGCGATCGCGTAGGCCGTCTCGACGGCGGTGGGCTTCCGGAACGGCGAGCGTCCCTCGACCGCCTGATAAAGCGTCGCTCCCAGCGCCCACAAGTCGGAGGCTGGGCCCGGGGTGCCGCCCTTGACGCGCTCGGGCGCCAAGTAGTCGATGGAGCCCACCAGCTCGCCGGTCTTGGTGAGCGTGGAGGCACCGGTGGCGACCGCGATGCCGAAGTCGGTGAGCACGACCCGGCCGTCCTCACCGAGCAGCACGTTGCCCGGCTTGACGTCACGGTGCAGCACACCGGCGGAGTGTGCGGCCCGCAGCGCCGCGACCATGCCGCGTCCGATACGGGCGGCTTCGCGCGGCGTGACCGAACTGTCGGTCCGCGCGGCCTCCTTGATGGCGTCGCCGAGCGTCGTGGAGGGGACGTACTCCATGACGATGCACGGCATCCCGGCGTCGTCCACGACGTCGTGGACACTCACCACATTGGGGTGGTTGATGCGCGCAGCTGCCTGGGCCTCACGGGTGGTGCGCTCATGGCGCGTTGCCAGTTCGTCCTCGTCGAGCTGCGGCGAGACATGCAGACGCTTGACCGCGACCTGACGGCCGAGCAGTTCGTCCCGGGCACGCCAGACGGTGCCCATACCGCCCTGGCCTATCCGCTCAACCAGGCGATATCGCCCGGCGACCAGTCGCCCCTCGTCCACCGACGCCGCCTCCGTCACCGCACGCCCCTCCGGAAACCCGTACGTATCCAGGGCGCAACGATAGTCGTCGATACCGCCGGGCAGCCCCCCGGCCACCACCCGTCCACATCTGTTCCTCCGTCTGAGCACGGGCGCGGGGGCATATGCGAACGCGCGAGGGGTTTCAGGACCCCCCTGGGGCATCTCAGGGCCGCCACCGGCGGATCTCAGGGATCTGCCAGGGTTTCCACGGATACCGCGGCGCGGTCGCCCTTGTCACCATGGCCTCATGAACGATGCAGCCCACGCCGAGGAGTCGGCGCCCGCCGGCCCCGCCGGACCCGCCGCGCATCCGCCGCTGCGCCGCAGCCGGCGGCACAAGGTGATCGGCGGAGTCTGCGCCGGGCTGGGCCGGCAGTGGGATCTCGACCCGGTGATCTTCCGGGTGGTGCTCGCCGTGCTCTCCGTCGGCGGCCTCGGGCTGATCGCCTATGGCTTCGCCTGGCTGCTCATCCCCCTCGACGGCGAGGAGCAGAACGAGGGCCGTCGGCTGCTCTCCGGCCGGGTCGAGGGCTCCGCGCTGACGGCCCTGCTCTTCGCGCTGGTCGGCTGCGGACTGTTCCTGACAACCCTCGCCAAGGCCAGCATGATGTCGTTCGCCATCATGCTGACGCTGGCGGTGGCCGGTTCCGCCTATTGGTCGCGCCGGCGGCGGCTGGTGGAGGCCGAGGGCCCACAGGCGATGGACACCGCCACGGCCCAGGCGGTGGCCGACGCCCCGCCCGAGACCCAGGCGCCACCGGTGCCCACCGGACCCTCCTGGTGGCGCGCCCAGCGCTCCGGGGAGGCGGCCGGCCCGGGCTATCTGTGGGGGCCCGACAACACCCCGCTGCCCCTCGACCTCAGTTACCGGGGCGAGCACGGCGCGGCCACGGCCCCGTACCGGCACGACGGCTGGTCCGGCGCGGGCCGTCCGCCCGAGCCGCCGAGCGGTGCGCCGCCGGCCCGCGCCCCGCGCGGTGGCCGCCGCGTCGGACGCCCGATCGGGGGCTGGACGTTCCTGCTCGCGCTGATCGCCGGTGGCGGCGCCGCGGTCGCCGTCTCCCGCCATGACGGCCTGGCGCCGTCCCTCCAGGCGGGCCTGGCGTGCGCGCTGGCCGTCTTCGGCCTCGGGCTGGCGCTCAGCGCCTGGTACGGACGCACGGGCGGCGGCACGGTCTTCATGGTGGTGCTGACGGCCCTGCTGCTGGCGGGCTCGACGACGCTGCCCGACAACATCACCGCCCACTGGGAGAAGCGCACCTGGGCCCCCACCGCCCTCGGCGCCGTCCGGCCGCAGTATGAGCTCGGTTCGGGGGAGGGGGAGTTGGATCTCACCGGCCTGCCCCTCAAGGCGGGCCGCACGGTCCACACCGGCGCGGGAGTAGGCGCCGGCCGCCTTCACGTGACGCTGCCGCACGGTGTCACCGCCCGGCTCCGTATCTCGCTCGGCCTCGGCGATGTCCAGCTGCCCGGCGAATCGCCGCACGACGTGGATCTGATGGCCGGACACCGGACGGTCGACCTCCCCGCCGATGGCCTCAAGAAGGGCGAGAAGCCGCGCGGCTCGGTGGAGCTGAACCTCGAACTCGGCGCCGGACAGGTCGTCGTCACCCGCGCCGCCCCGGCCGCCGCACCACCGGCACCCGCCGCGCCGACCGCCCCGACCCCGCAGGGAGCCCACCGGTGAAGCGCCATCCCTTCGAACCGGCCCGCCTGATCTCGGGCCTCACCGCCCTCACCCTCGGCACGGCCTACGGCCTCGACGCCCGCGGCCTCTGGCACGCCCCCGGCCCCTGGCTCTTCCTCACCCTCCCGGCCGGCCTGCTCCTCTCCGGCATCACCGCCGCCGTCTGGACCAGGACCCGGCGCCCGCACGACCCGTCCACCGACACCACCTCCCCGAAGGGCTCCTGACACGACTACCGACGGCACCGTCACCGCGCCCCGGCACCACCACCCACGCCCCGGCCCTCATGAACCGACCCCGCCGCCCACGGGGCAGCCCTCAGCCGAACAACTGCGCCCCGTGCCGCTTGCGGCGGTTCGCCAGGGCGGCGTCCAGGGAGAACCTCGGCGTCCCGGCCAGCAGGAGCGGGATCCAGGCCACCAGGTAGGCGAGGTCATTGCCGTAGTAGTAGGGCGTGGTCGCCCAGCTCACGGTGAGCCACAGCGTCAGCGAGATCAGCGCACCGCCCAACGCCGCCAGCCGCCCCAGCAGCCCCGCCAGAGTCCCGAGTCCCACCGCCAGCTCACCGGCCGCGATGGCATAGCCGAAGCCCACCGGACTCTTCTGCGCGATCTCCACGAGCTGCGGCAGCGCCGCCGCGTCATGGACCTGGCGCAGCATCTCGCCGAGCGAACCCGCGCCACCGGCCGCCAGAAACGCCGGATCCGTCAGCTTGTCGATGCCCGCATAGAGGAAGGTCGCTCCCAGAAAGAGCCGCAAGGGGAGCAACGCATGGCGCGCCAGCTGCGCCCGCAACCCGGCGCCGGCACCCTCGACGCCCGCCCCTCCCAAGTCGGCACCGATCGTACGATTCGCGTGCACCATGACGTCCGCCTCTCCGTTGCCACCGGGCGCACACGATTGTGCCCGCGCCCGCGCCTCCTGGGGAGATACGTACGCACGTGCGCGAGAGGTTCAACGGACCGATGCACTTCAGGCGACTACGCCACACAGAATCGTCACGCGCGGGCGCCGGACGTCACCGGAGGGCAGCGGACGTCACCGGCCGCACCCGTCGCCGTCCGATGACCTGCGCCAGGTACCCGGCAAAGCCCCGCGCCAGGCGCCGCGGACCCCGACCGTGATCCGCGAGGCCCGACCGTGATCCGCCGGCCCCGCCGGACATTGCGGCCACGCCGAACACTCCGACCCACCGGCACCGCCGGCCCCGCCCGCCAGGGACGACAGGACACCCCTAGTCCACGACGTCGATCACATATCCCTTCGTCTCCACGCCCGCCGCCGTGACCACCCGGACCTCCACCCGGCCGGGCTCGACATCGACCGGTACCGGGACCGTCAGCACGCCGTCCGTCGGGTTGGTGAAGCCGCCGGCCACCGGGACCAGGGGGACGGGGACATGGACGTCTCCGATGCGTACGACGGTCCGGGCGAGCCGGTCGGGCGTGCCGGCGCCCGGGGGGACGAAGCCGGCGCCGCGGATCTCGATGTCGTCGCCGGTACGGACCGGGGCGGCGAGATCGCCCAGCTCACGGGAGCGGACGACCGAGAGGATCACCGGCCGCCCGCCCGCCACCGCCTTCCCCCACAGATAGGTCGCCCCGGAGAGCGCGAGGAGCACCACCAGGCCCCAGGGGAGCTGCGGCAATTGATCCGGGCGCCCGGCCAGCCGTACCAGCGCGCACCCCAGCACGGCCGCGTTCACCAGGACGTACTGCACGTCCAGCAGGCTGCCCCGGCCCGCGTCGTCCGTCAGCAGATCGGCGGCCCGCGGTCGCTCCGCGGGAACCTTCTGAAGCCGGCCCGACCGCACCCGCGAGGCCACCAGCCCGTAGGCCAGCACGGCCACCGCGCACCCGAGGGCCAGCGCCACCAGCAGCGCGCCGGACCGTGCGAGCGCCACGCCCTGGAGCAGCATGCGCCGCTCGTCCGGGCCCGCGGCCGTCACCTGCTGCACGGCCACCGTGAGGACGGCGTACAGCACCGCGACCGCCCAGCCCGCCGCCACCGTCCGTGAGGTGGACAGCCGCCCGTCCTCGCCGATCAGCGGCGCCAGCGCCCCGCCGTGCGCCCGGTGCCACCAGGCCGCCGCGGTCAGCCCCAGCGCCAGTACGACGGCCGCGGCCAGCCCCGCCGTACGGGCCGCCGTCCAGCCGGTGCCGAGGGCGGACAGTGCCTGCCCGACCAGCAGCGCCACCGCCGCGCACCAGACGGCGAGCAGGGTGCGCCACCGTACGGCCGCCAGCCAGGCGGTCTTTCCGGCGGCGCGCTGCCGGGCGACCTCCCGTGCGGACAGCGTCAGTTCGTCGGAGACCCACTGCCGGGCGGCACCGGCGGAACGCGCGAGTCCGGCCGGCACCCCGCGCCCGGCGGCGAAATCCTCACGGAGCGCAACAAACGCGGCAACCGCCTGCCGGTGCCCCGCCCGGGCGCCGTGCGGGCACCGTCCGCACCGGCACTCGCCGCCCGTGGCGCCCTCCGCGCCCTCCCCCGGCTCGCCCGTTCCGGCCATCCTGCCCGCCGCATCCACCGACACGTCCGCTACCGCCTGCCACCGATGATCATCAACTTGGGTTCTCCGAAAGCGAATTGTGCCGCACCCCCGCCGGAAGCCCCTCAAACGTCCAGCTGGTGGCCGGGGGCGGGCGCAGCGCCGTGTTGACGACCGGCGAAATCGGCGCCCCCGTACACCTGGCCGGCGCACCGGCCGGGTAACCAGGGCACATCCCCTATTCGGGCGAACCGGGCCACCGCGAAGGCTGAGCGATGGGCGCGCTGCGCAAGCTCTCGCCGTGCGTCAAATAAACGGATTTCACGGATCGCACAGCCGCGATGACCTGGCCGGACCGAACGCGCCGCGACGGCCGAGTGCGCCGCGAGGGCTGAACGCGCCGCGACGGCCGGACGGTCCCAGCCCGGTCGGTCCCGGGCCGCGGGCCGCCGCCGCGTTCCTTCTGCTGGCCGGGATCGCCGCGCTGCTCGTCGTCGCGCCCACGGCCACCGCCCGTGACCGGCCCAACCGCGCGGTCACCGGCGACAATTGCGCCTACGCCGGAACGGCGCCGCCGGTGGACGTACCGACCGATTTCCCCATGCCGCGCGGCTGGCACTTCCCCTGTAGCCGGACCAAGGCGCCGCCGCCCCCCTCCCACCGGCCGGCCCCGCGCCCGCACGTCCCCAAGCCCGCGCCCCCACCGCCCCGCGCCCGTACACCCCGGCCGGCACCGCCCCCGCCACCACCGCCCACATCACGCGCCCGCCCCGCGGCGCCGCCGCCCCCACCGAAGCCGAAACCGAAGCCGAAGCCCCCGCCCGTCGTCCGCCGCCCGGCGTCACCGACGCCCGTCCTGCCCCGCAGCTACGCACGGCCGTCCCACCGGCCGCGTGACGGGCGCTCCATGGTGACCACGACCCTGCTGCTCACCGCCCCGGCCGTGCTGGCCGGCGCCGCCCTCCGTCCCCGTTCGAGCTCCTCGTCCGGTTCCGCCGGGCGCCGTTCCTCGTAGGAGGTCTCCATGTCGCAATGGCTGGTGCTGACCCTCGCCATGGCCGCTGCCTGCGGCGTCGTCCTGACCATCACGGTGCTCAAGGAGCGCCGGATCGCCGAGGACGACGACCCGTCCGAAACGCCCGATGTGATCGAGTATCTGACGATGATGGTGGGGGTGGTCTACGCGATCGTGCTGGGACTGGCCATCGCCGGTGTCTGGGAGGCCCGCAGCGCGGCCGAGGACACCGTACGGACCGAGGCGCAGGCCCTGCACGAGGTCAGCGCGCGGGCCCGGGCCTACCCCGCGCCGGTGCGGGACCGTATCCGCGCGGATGTTGATGCGTATGTGAGTCATGTGGTGCACAAGGAGTGGCCCGTGATGGCCGAGCAGGGGGAGCTGACCGGGCGCGGTACCGAGCTGCTGACGAAGGTCCGGGCGGATGTCACCGACTACCGTCCGCGCAATGACTTCGAGGGGCAGTCGTACCAGCCCCTCGTCGACCAGGTCGCGGTGGCCGACGGGGCCCGCACCGCCCGTGCGAACGCGGCCGAGTCGACGCTGCCAGGGGTGGTGTGGTTCGGGCTGATCATCGGGGGTGCCATCTCGATCGGCGTCATGTTCACCCTGCAAATCCGGCGCTCGGGGCGGGAGTTGCTGATGGCGGGCCTGTTCAGCGCGCTGATCGCCTTCCTGCTGTTCCTCGTCTGGGACTTCGACGCCCCGTTCAGCCGCGGCATCTCCGCGACGGCCTCACCGTTCGTCGACCTGTTCCCACACCCGTGAGGCGGGGTGCCCTGCGGGACCTCCGTACGACCCGCAGGGCACCCGCCCGGCCCACTCAGCCGCCCCGCCGCCCGGCCCACGCGGCCACCCAGCCACCGGCTGCCCCGCCCCCCAGAAGCGCCCTAGTCGAAGAGATCCGTCTCGGTGCGCACGATCTGCTGGTACAGCGGCTGGTAGTTGATCCAGGCGACCAGGTCGTTGCCCAGCTGTTCGCGCGTGTGGACGGCGTTGTGGTGGTCGATGAGCACCGGCTTGCCGGCGGCCTTGGCGGTCAGCTGGACCTGGCAGGAACGCTCCATCGTGAGGAACCACCACGCCGCCGCGTCCACCGAGTCGCCGACCGTCAGCAGCCCGTGGTTGCGCAGGATCACCGCCTTGTGGGGCCCGAGGGCGGCCGCGATCCGCCGTCCTTCCTCCTCGTCGACCACCACGCCCGTGTAGTCGTCGAAGAGCGCATGGTCCTCATAGAACGCGCAGACGTCCTGGGTGATCGGCTCCAGCAGCTCGCCCAGCGAGGACAGCGCCCGGCCGTAGGTGGAGTGGCTGTGCGCCGCCGCGATGACGTCGGGACGGGCCAGGTGGACCTGGGAATGGATGGCGAACGCCGCCTGGTTGACGTGGTAGCGGCCGTTGACGACCTTTCCCTCCGCGTTCACCATGATCAGATCGCTGACCCTGAGGTGCCGGAAGGACATCCCGAAGGGGTTCACCCAGAAGCAATGCGGGAACTCCGGGTCGCGCACGGTGATATGGCCCGCGACGCCCTCCTCGAAGCCATGGCGCCCGAAGAGACGCAGCGCCGCGACCAGTCGCTCCTTGCGGTAGCGCCGCTCGGCCTCGACGGTCGCATGCGTCGGCGGCATCGCGAAGTGCAGCTGTTCGGTGGGTATGGGCGTCGGCTCGGGCATCGCGGCCCTCCTCTGGCACGTACGGCGTAATGCTCGATGCGGAAGGTACCTTCCGCTACCGCAGGTAAACAGGGCCGCGACCGGCGCACTTCCGGCTGCCTGCATGATGAGGGCACCAGGAACGGCAGCAGAGGGGGCACACCATGAGGGCCATATCGGTCAGCAGGGACATCGTCGCCACACCGCGGGAGCTCTTCGACGTCCTCCGGGACCCGGCCCGGCACGCCGAGTTGGACGGCTCGGGAATGCTGCGCGGCCGCCCGCAGGGGCCGTCGCCGCTGGGGCCCGGCGACCGCTTCAGCATGGGGATGGCACAGGCCCGGATCGCGTACCGGTCAGTGAATGTCGTGGTGGAGTACGAGAAGGACCGGCTGATCGCCTGGGAGACCTGGGGCGAGTTCCGCGGCCGGCGGCTGGTCGGCGGGCAGCGCTGGCGCTACGAGCTGACGCCCGTGAACGGCACGGAGGGCGCGGAGGGCACGGACGGTGCCGGCGACGGAGGCGGGGGCGTCACCCGGGTCACCCACACCTTTGACTGGTCGCGCGCCCGGCTCCCCCGTCTCATCGTCGAACTCCCCGGCTACCCACGACGGATGGGCCCGGCGATGGCCACGACACTGGAGCGGCTGGCCTCGGCCGTAGAGGGCTGAGCACGCGGCTCCGCCGCACCGCCGGCGCCCGCCGCACCGCTGCCCCGCCCCGGGCGTTCCCTCCCGGAGCAGGCCCGACCGGCCCGGCCAACGACAACGCCGCCGCTCAGCAGGAAAGCCGAGCGGCGGCGTCATCAGGCAACCGGCAGGATCACCCCGGCCCCATGGGCGGGATCACTCCCACTCGATGGTGCCCGGGGGCTTGCTGGTGACGTCGAGGACGACGCGGTTGACGTCGGCGACCTCGTTGGTGATGCGGGTGGAGATCCGGGCCAGGACCTCGTACGGCATCCGCGTCCAGTCCGCGGTCATGGCGTCCTCGGAGGACACCGGGCGCAGCACGATCGGGTGGCCGTACGTCCGGCCGTCGCCCTGGACGCCGACCGAGCGGACATCGGCGAGCAGGACCACCGGGCACTGCCAGATCTCGCGGTCCAGACCGGCCGCGGTCAGCTCCTCGCGGGCGATGGCGTCGGCCTCGCGCAGCAGGTCCAGGCGCTCCTTGGTGACCTCGCCGACGATCCGGATGCCCAGGCCGGGGCCGGGGAACGGCTGGCGCTGGACGATCGCGTCGGGCAGGCCGAGCTCGGTGCCGACCATCCGGACCTCGTCCTTGAACAGCTGGCGCAGCGGCTCGACGAGCTGGAACTCGATGTCGTCGGGGAGCCCGCCGACGTTGTGGTGCGACTTGATGTTGGCGGTGCCCGTGCCGCCGCCGGACTCGACGATGTCCGGGTAGAGCGTGCCCTGGACCAGGAAGGCGACTTCCTCGCCCTCGGCGCCGGCCTCGGCGACCAGCTCGGCCTGGGCCTGCTCGAAGACCCGGATGAACTCCCGGCCGATGATCTTCCGCTTCTGCTCGGGGTCGCTGACCCCGGCCAGTGCGGTCAGGAAGCGCTCCTCGGCGTCGACGACCTTCAGCTGGACGCCGGTGGCGGCCACGAAGTCCTTCTCGACCTGCTCCGACTCGCCCTTGCGCTGGAGGCCGTGGTCGACGTAGACGCAGGTCAGCTGCTCGCCGATGGCCTTCTGCACGATCGCAGCGGCCACCGAGGAGTCCACGCCGCCGGACAGCGCGCAGATGGCGCGCTTGGTGCCGACCTGGGCGCGGATCGCGGCGACCTGCTCCTCGACCACGCTGGTGGTGGTCCAGTTCGGCTCGATGCCCGCGCCGCGGTAGAGGAAGTGCTCCAGCACCTGCTGGCCGTGCGTGGAGTGCATGACCTCGGGGTGGTACTGGACGCCGTAGAGCTTCTTCTCGTCGTTCTCGAAGGCGGCGACCGGGACCACGTCCGTGGACGCGGTGACCGTGAAGCCCTCGGGGGCGGCGGAGCAGGCGTCACCGTGCGACATCCACACCGGCTGCTCGGCGGGGGTGCCCTCGAAGAGGGTGGAGCCGGGGCGGGAGACGGTCAGCGGGGTACGGCCGTACTCACGGGCGCCGGTGTTGTCGACGGTGCCACCGAGGGTGGTGGCCATGAGCTGGAAGCCGTAGCACATGCCGAAGACCGGGACACCGGCCTCGAACAGCGAGCGGTCGAGGCTGGGGGCGTCTTCGGCGTAGACCGACGAGGGACCGCCGGAGAGGATGATCGCCTTGGGGTTCTTGGCGAGCATCTCCGCCACCGGCATGGTGGACGGCACGATCTCGCTGTATACCCGGGCCTCTCGGACCCGGCGGGCGATGAGCTGGGCGTACTGTGCGCCGAAGTCGACTACGAGGACGACGTCCGGGGCAGCGGCAGGGGGCGCTGATGGCACTTCGGCGGCCTTCCGGCGGTGTGGAGCAGGGGTTGGACTTTCGATTCTAACGGGCTCATACTGAGCCCCATGAACAAGCAGCTGACCTTCGTCTTTACCTATGGCACCGGCCCAACCGGCTGCCATGGTCGTGCTGCTTGATCCACTGACGAGCAACTTCCCAGGCGCCCCGGGCCGACAAGGTCCGGGGCGTCTGCGTCTGTCGGGACCACTTGCGGCTCCGGGGCCACTCACCCCAGGAGATACGGACATGAGCACCCCCACCAGCACCGCCCCCGACACCGGCGCCCGCTCCCCCGAGGCCGCCGGGATCATCACCGACGCCCGGCAGCGGATCGACGATCTCGACGGCCGGATCATCGGCCTCGTCCAGGAACGGATGGCCGTCTCGGCCGTCATCCAGCACGAGCGCGTCACCTCCGGCGGACGACGGGTGAACCTCGCCCGCGAGATGGAGATCCTCTCCCACTACAGCGACCAGCTCGGCAAGCCGGGCACCGCGCTGGCGATGACCCTGCTGGAGCTGTCCCGGGGCCAGATCTGAGGCGGCACGGGTCAGCAGCGTGGCCAGTTTTGGCTGGTGTGCGGTCGGTTTTGCGGCCGGTCAGGCGCGTGAAGGAACGCACGCGCCCCGGCGCAGCTGCCGGATCTGAGTTCGGTTGCCGACTCACCCGTACGGCGCGTGACCGGCCGCTGCGAGGCTTCGTTGTTCCCGGTGCCACGCCAGCCAGGCGCGGCCTGCACGACTACGCGTAGACGCCGCCCCACGGGCGGAAACCCGGAGCGATGAGACGCCGGCCGCCAGCCGCGGCCCGCGTCGTGGGACCTCGCTCCGTGCCGTGGCCGGTCAGCAGGGGACAGCAGCCCGGTCACATCCGATGGGGTGGTCGGTCCTGGGGACGCCCGGGACCGACCGCATCCGGTCGAAACGGTTGCGCCAGGTGAGGCGTATCCAGGACGATGCTTGACGAACGACGCACCGCGTCCGGTAGGGACTGTGCACTGCCATTGGTCCGACCATCGCGGGCTCCGCACCATCGCGCACCACCCCGAAAGCCAGCGGCGCTACCCCCCCCCAGCGCCGCCCCTCGGTGCCGGCGCTGCCCTGACGCCGGCACCGAAAGCCAAGGGCCCCGTGGCCGTCCGCAACCCCCCTCGCGGACGGTGTCCGGGGCCCTTCGCTGTGCCCGGGGTGCGCCCGGCGCACGTCCGTCCGCCGGCGACTGCTGTGCACAGCCTTTGAGAAGCCTGTGAGGCTGCTGTGACGGGTGTGATCGGCATCACGGCGGCGTTTCCAGTTGAGTGGACAACCTTTTTCAGCCATGGCCGGTCATGTACCTGCAATCGCACGGCCATCCCGCGCCCCACCGCGACGGCCCGCAACCCACTTGTGCCGGAAACCGGCACTTTGGAACCCGAGAGGTCTTCTCGATGAAGCTTCGCCGTGCCCTGACGGCTGCCGCCGCGACGGCCGTCATAGCCCCCGCCGCCCTGCTGGCGGCCCCTGCCGCGTACGCGACCGACCCCGAGACCGAGGCCGTCGCGAGCGCCGAGCCCACGCCGGGCACCCCGGGCTCGGAGCAGACCGACGCGCCCACCACGCAGCCGGAGACCCCGGACGCCGGTGACGAGAACGCGACGGACGACACCACGCCGGGTGACACCACCCCGGGCGGCGACACCAAGCCGGGCGAGGAGACCGGGGGCGGTGACGGCACCGCGCCGACCACCCCGGCCACCCCCGGCGGCGACACCAAGCCGAGTGACTCGCCCAAGCCCTCCACTTCGGCCAAGCCCACCGAGCCGGGCGAGCCCGGTGACGAGGACGAGTGCACGGTCGATGACGCCGCCATCAAGGTGACCGTCGCCCACCTGCCCTCCAAGCTCGTCGCGGGCGGCGGCTGGCAGGGCTTCAGCGTGCAGCTGGCCAACACCACGGACAAGACGCTGGACGAGGTCTACCCGGTCATCTACGCGGTGCCGACCGGCGACATCGACCACCCCAAGTCGCAGCTCGACCTGGAGTACCAGAACCCGGACACCGGCAAGTGGACCTCGTTCGACGAGTGGACCGACGGGGAGTACTTCGGCTGGTTCCAGCTCGACGCGCACCAGACCGCCGAGCTGAAGATGCGGATCCGTGCCGACAAGGGCGCCACGCCCGGTGACGGCTTCGCGCTGGTGGCGGGCGACTACCAGAACCAGGACGGCTCCTGCGGCTGGTCCGAGGAGCAGTGGTACGACTTCACCATCCTGTCGGCCGGCAGCAACCCGGGCGAGATCCCGCCGGCCAAGCCCGGTAAGCCCGGCAACAAGCCCGGTACGCAGGGCGGCGGGAAGCCGGTCAACACCGGTAAGCCGAAGGACGGTATGGACAAGCTGCCGGTGACCGGCAACCTGGCCGAGACCGGTGCCTCCTCCGCGCTGCCGACCCTCGGCCTCGTGGGCGGGGTCGCCATGGTCGTGGGCGCGGGCGCGATCTTCGTCGTCCGCCGCCGTAAGACGGACGGCGCCGCCGCGTAACGGCAGGCGCAGAGCAGGAGGGCCGCACCCCGTTCGGGGTGCGGCCCTCCGTCGTACGGGCGCAAGAGACGCTCTAGGAGAGCGACTTCTTCGGCGGGACCGGCGGGACGGCCAGGAAGGGCAGGTTCAGGGCGCCGAACGCCTTCTTGGGGACGGCGGGGCGGACCGGCTCGACCGGTGCCAGCCGGCGGTAGGCCCGGCCCGGGGCGGGGCGCGGATCGGCCTCGCCCTTGTTGGGCCACAGCGACATCGCGCGCTCGGCCTGCGCGGTGATGGTCAGGGACGGGTTGACGCCCAGGTTGGCGGAGACCGCGGCGCCGTCGACGACGGAGATGCCCGGGTGGCCGTAGAGGCGGTGGTACGGGTCGATGACCCCGTGGTCGGCGTCCGCGCCGATCGCGCAGCCGCCGAGGAAGTGCGCGGTCAGCGGAGTCCCCATCAGCTCGCCGACGTTGCTGCCCGCGAAGCCGTTGATCTCCTGGGCGAGCAGTGTGGCCGCCTCGGTGGCCTCGGGGATCTGCTCGGGGTTCGGCGCGCCATGGCCCTGGCGGGCGGTGAGCAGGCCCTTGCCGAGGCCGTCCGGCTTGCGGTACGTCGTCAGGGAGTTGTCCAGCGACTGCATCACCAGGCCGATGATGGTGCGCTCCGACCAGCGGCGGTTGGAGAGCGAGCGGAGCAGCAGCAGCGGATGGCGCACACAGTTCGCGGCCCAGCGGGCGGCGCGGGAGCCGCGGCCGTCGACGGGCACCTGGAGGATGGACATCGCGCCCATCGCGTTCGAGCCCTTGCCGTAGCGGACCGGCTCGATATGGGTGTGCGCGTCGGGGTGGATGGACGAGGTGATCGCGACCCCGCGGGTGAAGTCGGCCTTGGTGCCATGCCGCTTGCGGTAGCGGCGGTTGTCGGTCTGCGCGCCCACCAGCGCCTCGGAGTTGGTCCGGGTCAGCTCGCCCAGCCGGCCGGAGATGCCGGGCAGCAGTCCGCTGTCCTTCATCTTGTGCAGCAGGGTCTGGGTGCCGTACGTGCCGGCGGCGAGGACGACCCGGCGGGCGGTGAAGGTGCGGCCCCGGCCCTTGCGCTTGTTGTCGGTGGGGAGGGTGGCGACGGCGAAACCGCCGCGGGAGTCCTCGGTGACGGTGACGACCGAGGTCATCGGGTGGATGACGGCGCCGGCCCGCTCGGCGAGGTGGAGGTAGTTCTCGTTGAGGGTGTTCTTGGCGCCGTGCCGGCATCCGGTCATGCACTCGCCGCACTCCGTACAGGCCCTGCGGGACGGGCCCTCGCCGCCGAAGTAGGGGTCGGGGACCTCCGCGCCCGGTGCCGCCTTCGAGGTCCCGGCTTCCTCCCCGCCGACGGCATCCCTTCCGTCCCCGAAGAAGACCCCCACCGGCGCCAGATGGAAGGAGTCGCCGACGCCCATCTTGTCCGCGGCCTCCTTGAGGTGGACGTCGGAGGGCGTCATCGTCGGGTTGAGACGGACCCCCAGCATCCGCTTGGCCTGGTCGTAGTAGGGGGCCAACTCCTCCTGCCAGTCGGTGATATCGCCCCACTGCCGGTCCTCGAAGAACGGCTTCGGGGGGACGTAGAGGGTGTTGGCGTAGTTGAGCGAGCCGCCGCCGACGCCCGCGCCGGCCAGCACCATGACCTTGCCGAGCAGATGCACCCGCTGGATGCCGTAGCAGCCGAGCGCCGGCGCCCACAGGTAGTTGCGGATGTCCCAGGAGTTCTTCGGCAGGGTCTGCCGGGTGAAGCGGCGGCCGGCTTCGAGGACGCCGACGCGATAGCCCTTCTCGGTCAGCCGCAGCGCGGAGACCGAGCCGCCGAAGCCGGAGCCGACGACGAGCACGTCGTAGTCGTAGCCGTCGTGGCCGTGGCCCTCGTGGTCGTGGCCGTCGTCCTGGGCCTCCCGGCCGCCGTCGCCGTTGTCGTGCTGATTCCGGGCAGAGTTCTCCTGGGGCACTGGCTCTCCCTGCTGTGTTGCGTGGGACTTAGCGGAGCCGGAACGCCTTCATCGCGCGCAGGCTGCGGCTCATGAACTGGGCGTACTTCTCGTCGGTCATGCCGAAGGACGGGGCGAGCGGCATCAGTCGCTGCTGGGCGACGGTCTGTGCCTCGGTGTACTTGAGGATGCCCTCGGAGCCGTGCCGGCGGCCCAGACCCGAGTCGCCCATGCCGCCCATCGGCGCCTGGACGCTGCCGTAGCCGGCGGCGTAGGACTCATTGACGTTGACGGTGCCGGTCCGCAGCCGGGCGGCGACCGCGCGGCCGCGGCGGCCGTCCTTGGTCCAGACGCTGGAATTCAGCCCGTACGGGGTGGCGTTGGCCAGCGCCACCGCCTCGTCCTCGTCACGGAAGCGGTAGATCGAGACGACCGGGCCGAAGGTCTCCTCGCCGCAGACCGCCATCGGAGCCTCGACGCCGTCGAGGATGGTCGGCTCGTAGAACAGCGGGCCGATGTCGGGGCGGGGGCGGCCGCCGGCGACCAGCGTGGCGCCCTTGGCGACGGCCTCCTCGACATGGCGGGTGACGGTCTCCAGCTGGCGCTCGCCGACCAGGGAGCCCATGTCGGCGCCGTAGGCCAGGGAGTTGCCCAGCCGCATCGCCTTCGTCCGGGCCGCGAAGCGCTGGAGGAAGTCGTCGGCGATGGACTCGTGGACGTAGAGCCGCTCGATGGAGATGCACAGCTGGCCGGCGGAGGAGAAGCAGCCGCGGACGGCGCCGGCGGCGGCCTTCTCCACGTCGGCGTCCCGGAGCACCAACATGGCGTTCTTGCCGCCGAGTTCGAGGGAGACACCGACCAGCCGGGCGGCGGCGCCCTGGGCGACCTCACGGCCCGTACGGGTCGAGCCCGTGAAGGAGACGTAGTCGGCGTGCGCGACGACGGCGGGGCCGACGACCGGGCCCTCGCCGATCACGACCTGCCAGACGTCCTCCGGCAGCCCGGCCTCGATCAGCTGCTCACGGGCCCACAGCGCGGTCAGCGCGGTCTCCGTGTCGGGCTTCATGACGACGGCGTTGCCCGCGACGAAGGCCGGCAGGGCATCGCCCACGGACAGCTCGAAGGGGTAGTTCCAGGGGGCTATCTGCCCCACGACGCCCCGGGGCTGGCGGAGTTCGGTGACCTTGGTGAGGGTCGGGACGACGCCGGTGCGGGCCTTGGGCCTGAGGTAGGCGTGGGCCTTGCGGCCGTAGTGCCGGGCGGTGACGGCGACCGCCAGCACCTCCTCGTGGGCGTGCAGCCGCGCCTTGCCGGTCTCCAGCTGGATCAGGTCCAGCACCTCGGCCTGGCGGCGCAGCACCAGGTCGTGGAAGCGCAGCAGGACCGCGGCGCGCTCCTTGACGGGGACCTTTGCCCAGCGCTCCTGGGCGGCGCGGGCGCGCTCGAAGGCGGTGGCGACGTCCTCGGGGGTGGACTCGGGCAGGTCGGCCAGCTTCTCCCCGGTGAAGGGGGTGTGGTTGGCGGTGCGGCCTCCCCCACTCACCACCCCGCGGGTCAGCCGGGCGGCGATCTCCGGGGTGACCACCTCCGCCGCCGTACGGGCGCCCGCGGGGGCGGGGGCGACCGGGTTGCCTGCGGCGGGGGTCCCGTCGGGCGCGGTGGCCACGGGGGCCGCGGGGGCGTCCGTGGGGGCCTCGGCGGGGGCGTCCGTGGGGGTCTCCGTGGCGGAGGCGGCTGTTCCGGTGTCCTGCGAGTCCGTCATGCGGGCGAGCGTATTCCTCCCCCGGCGCTTTGTGTACCCGGCAGTAACGAGTTTTCACGCGGCACGCACAATCGCGCCAGTGCCCGCTGGCCGCAAGGGCGCTGGTCTGGGACGACCGGAGGGGCCGCGATCACGTCCCGGACAGCCGGAAGGCGTCGACCGCGGTGTCGAAGTGCCGCTTGGCCTCGGTCTGCGAGGCGAGCGGGGAGGAGATCCACACATCGATCATCCGGCCGCCCTCGTCCCAGCTGAGGTCGTAGGTGTACCGCGCGCCGCCGTCCTGGGCACTGCCGTTCCAGACGAACTCCCAGAGTCCGGCCTGGAGCCCGTTGTGGGTGGTCTCGGTGACCTGCCCCTGGCGGTAACCGCGGTAATCGGCGGGGCCCTTGGCGTGCGCCGCGCGCATCGCGCCCAGTGGACCCTCCGGCACCGGCCGCTGAAGCTGGACGCCGATCCGGAACCGCTTGCCCTGGGAGTAGTAGTAGACGCGGTCGTTCTCGTAGGAGCGGGTGAAGCCCTCGGGGACGGCGAGGGCGAACCCGGCCGGATCGCGGACGAGGCGGTAGCCGGCCGGGACCTTGCCGGCACCCCCGGAGGCCGGCGGCGCGGTGACGGTGGGTTCCGGCGTGCCGGAGTCGCCGCCCTTCGAGGGGCCGGTGTCCGAGGCCTGCTGGGACCGGCTGGGCCGGCCGCCGGTGCCGCCCTCGGATCCGTCCTGGTTCATCAGCAGTACAGCGATGCCCGCGCCGGCGCCGCCGATCACCACCGCCGCGAGCGCGACCAGCAGGGCGGTGCGGGCGCGGCCGGTGTGCGGGCGGGCGGCCGCGGCCAGTGCCCGGTCGTCGAGCGCGTCCCGGATCGGCAGGCCCGGGGTGCGGCCGCCCGTACGGCCACCGGGTTTTCCGGCGCCCCCAGCAGGTGCAGCGACCGGTCCCGGCGGTGTACCCGCGACCGGCGGGTCCTCGCCGGACGGGTGCTCGCCGGGCGGGTGTTCACCGGGCAGGCCGCCGCCGGGGGCGTCGTACAGGGGGGCGTGGGCGTCGGGCCCGTGGTACCGCGGGGTGTCCGGGCCTCCAGGGAGCGGCCCGCCCGCCACGGCCTCGGCCGCGAGGCCCGCGGCACCGGCGCCGTGATCTCCGTGGCCGCCGTGGCCGCCGTGGCCGCGACCGGACCCGTGCCCCGGCGGCCCGCCCGGCGTGCGTTCCGGGGCGCGGCCCGACTGGAGATAGCCGCGCAGCAGCCGCTCCGTCTCGGCGACGCCCAGCCGCCGCTCCGGCTCCCGTTCCAGCAGCCCGTCGACGACGGCGTGCAACGGGCGGGCGGATTCCGGGAGTTCGATCTCGTCGTACACGACCGCGTGCAGCACCCCGCCCAACGAGTCGCGGTGGAACGGCGAGGCACCGCTGAGCGCCGCGCACAGCAGCACCCCGAGCGACCAGAGGTCGGCCTCGGGGCCGGTGCCGCGCCCGGCCATCCGCTCCGGCGCGGTGTATTCGGGCGAGCCGACGAAGCCGCCGGCGTCGGTCAGCGTCGTGACGCCGGGCACCTGGGCGATACCGAAGTCGGTGAGCACGACCCGGCCGGTGCCCGACTCCATCAGGACGTTGGCGGGCTTGATGTCGCGGTGCAGTACCCCGCGGGTGTGCGCGGCGCGCAGCGCGCCCAGCAGTGCGACGCCGATCCGGGCCGCCTCGCGCGGTGCGACCGGTCCGCCGCTCTGGAGCCGGTCGGCCAGCGACGGGCCCTCCACCAGCTCCATCACGATCCACGGCCGGCCGTCCTGCTCGACGACGTCATGCACGACGATCACATTGGGATGCTTGATCTGCGCGACGGTCCGCGCCTCCCGCATCGCCCGCTCCCGCTGCACCCGCGCCTCGGGCTCGGCCGTTCCCTCGTCCAAGTGCAGTTCTTTCACCGCGACTTGACGTCCCAGCACTTCATCGGTGGCCCGCCAGACCGTTCCCATTCCGCCGCGGCCCAGCCGTATTCCCAGGCGGTACCGGCCACCGATCAGTCGGCCCTCGCCCCCGAAGATCCCCATGGCCCCATCTTGCCGCACGGCCGCCCTTCCGGCAGGGGCGGCACCCCTCGTCCGGCCATGGTCCTGCACACCCTGCCGCTGACCTGGTCCGCTGTAATCCACTGCCCTCATGGAGGCAGTTGTGGCAGGCTTCGTGGCCGTCCTGGGCGCCCTGCCGGGTTCCGGAATCACCCCAAGGGGCCTTGTTCCGGGGCCAGATGGTGACCGATGGCCGGAGATACTCGTCCACAGGGAGCAGATTTCCCTCGCGGCCACCGCGCGGCAGGTGCGCTGATCAACCGGGCGGGAGCCGGACGACACGGGGTGGAACCTCCACCGGCTCTCCCGCCGTCCTTGACACAGTGAGGCTGTTGTACGGGAACTGCCGGTACGGCGGCCACGAGAGGCGGATCGGGGGTCGGTCATGGTGATGCAGGACGGTGGAACGGTGGATGTCCGTCCGGGCCCCGATCCGCGCCGGGCCGCCCCGGAGCACAGCGGCGCCTATCTCGCGACCGGGCTGTGCCTGACGTTGTACGCCGGGGTGCTGGCCGCCTGGACGGTCTTCGGCATCACCCAAGGGGACGGCAGCACCTGGGACTTCGTCGAGGGCCTGTTCAACCCGGGCGCCTCCCCCACGACCCAGGTCCTCGGCCCGTACGAATGGGCCTTCACCGCCGCGTTCCTGGTGATCGCCGGGCTCGTGCTGGCCCAGCGGCGGGTGGCGCGCTCCGCGGCGCTGTTGTCCGGTTTCGTGCTGCTCGCCCTCTCGCTGCGTGAGGGCGTGGGCATGCTGCATGCCGCCTACCGCCACCAGTACACCAACGACCCGCTGGGCAGCTGGGCGCTCGCCACCCGCGGGCTGGGGGTGGTGGTGGCGCTGGTCGTGCTGTGCTCGATGTTCCCGGCCACCGAGCGGCGGCAGGACGCCCGGCCGCCCGCGGCCGGCGCGCCCGGTCCCGATGCCCAGTGGCGCCGGCTGTCCCGGATCTGCGGGGTGCTGTTCCTGATCATGGCGCTGGCCGAACTCGGCTGGGCGGTCCGCGACATGACCGCCACCGGGACGGACACCGGCCGCTATCTGCGCGGGGTGGTCGACGGTTCGGTGCTCGGCGCCCTCGATCTCGCCGCGTCCGCCGAGTTCACCACCGTCGGCTCGGTGCTCGTCCTGCTGATCCTCGGGGTGCTGGCCCTCCGGGGGCGCCGGGAAGTCCGGGGCGCGCTCCTGGTGTTCGCGGCGCTGGAGCTGTACATGACCGTACGGACGGTGGTGTGGCTGACCGTCTCCGACTTCTTCAACCGCTCCTTCGAGACCACCGAGGGCGCCCTCTCGATGGCCACGACGGCCTACGGTCTGGCCGCCATGACCTCGGTCGTCGTCCTGGCCACCGGCCGCGGCTTCGGCCCGTACGACGCCGTCCGCCCGGAGGGGATCCGGGCGGCGGCGGTGGGGCGGGAAGGCTGGCTGTGAGGGGCGTACGGGCCGGCGGGCCGCCCGCGCTGTGAGGGGCGGGGCCCCCGGGCTGTGTTGGGCGGAGCCCCTGGGCTCCGCCCTGTTGGTGGGCGGAGCCCAGGGGCTGAGCTCCGCCCGGCCCTCATGACCCGATGGGCTGCTCCGCGGCGCTGTCCTGGTCCTGGACGTCGGCGGCGGCGACCCGGCGCGGCAGTTTCGCCGCCACGAAGATCGTCACCACGGTGAGGGCGGCGGCGACACCGAAGGCCAGCTTCATCCCGCTCAGTGCGGCAGGTGCGGCGGCGACGCCCTCGGCGACCAGACTTCCGCTGCGCGCGGACATCACCGTCACCACCAGCGCGGTCCCGAACGCCGCGGCGACCTGCTGCAACGTCCCGAGCATCGAGCTGCCGTGCGAGTACAGATGCGGCGGAAGCGCGCCCATGCCCAGCGTGAAGACGGGGGTGAACGTCGCCGCCAGGCTCACCATCAGCAGCGTGTGCAGTCCCAGCACCTGCCAGTACGGCATCGTCATCGAGACCTGGGAGAAGCCGGCGAGGGCGAGCACCATGCCGATCGAGCCGGGCAGTACCAGCGGCCGGCTGCCGAACCGGTCGAACAGCTTGCCCACGGTCGGTCCGAGCACTCCCATGGCCAGACCGCCCGGCATGACCAGCAGGCCGGTCTCCAGCGGGCTGAGTCCGCGCATGTTCTGGAGGTACAGCGGCAGCAGGATCATCGACCCGAGCATCGCCAGGAAGCCGACGGAGATGAGCGCCAGGGAGAGGCCGTAGGTGCGGTGCTTGAGGGTGCGCAGGTCCATCAGCGGCGCGCCGGTGCGCTGGAGCTTGAGCTGGCGGACCACGAAGACCGCGATGGCCGCGACCCCGGCGACGACGATCCCGATGCCGAGCCCGACCCGGCCGCCGGATTCGCCGAGCAGGCTCAGGCCGTACACCAGGCCGCCGAAGCCGAGCGTCGCCAGGGAGACGCTGAGCCAGTCGATGGAGCTCACCTGCGGCTCGCCGATGTTGTCCATCTTGCGCAGCCCGAACAGGGTCACCAGACCGGCGATCGGCAGGACGACCACGAACAGCATGCGCCAGGAGCCGGCCTGGAGGACCAGCCCGGACACGGCGGGTCCGAGCGCGGGCGCGACCGAGATCGCCAGGGTGACGTTGCCCATCACCCGGCCGCGGTCGTGCTCGGGCACCACGATCATCAACGTGGTCATCAGCAGGGGCATCATCACGGCGGTGCCGGCGGCCTGCACGATCCGGCCCAGCAGCAGCACCTCGAAGGAGGGCGCCACGGCGGACAGCGCGGTCCCCGCGAGGAACACACCCATCGCGATGGCATAGGCCTGGCGGGTGGTGACCCGCTGAAGGAACCAGCCGGTCACCGGAATCACGGCGGCCATGGTCAGCATGAACGCGGTGGAGACCCACTGCGCCGACTGCTCGGTGATGTGCAACGAGTCCATCAGCCGCGGGATGGCGTTGACCAGAATGGTCTCGTTGAGGATCACCACGAAGGTGGCGAGCACCAGCAGCCGCACCACGGTGGGTATGCGGCCCGCTTTCGCGGCTGGTCGTTCTTGGATTGCAGCTGTCACGGCAGCACCTCGCTGGGGTTCCTGGTCACAGTCGCCTCGCAGCCAGGGGCTGTCGGCATGAACACGGTCGGTGGATTGTCGGTAGAGACCGATGGGCAGGGCAGAACTCATCGGTCGGCCCGAGTGTTGCGCACCCTCGCGCCGAATTCATCCGATTTTATGCCTGCTCGCAAGGACATCCGTCGACGACGCCATGACCGGCGGCCCACGTTTCGGCGACGCTCACCACGACGCCGGGAGCCTGCTTCACCAGCGGCTTCGAGGGGGTGCCAGGCCGTGCTCGGCGGTGCGGGGGAGATCCCCCTCCGAACCGCCCCCGCACGCCAAAGGCGGCCGCCGCGTGTGGGGGTCGCGGCGGCCGCCGATGTGAACTGCACCGCGTCCTGGGCTCGGGGCCTCTTCAGTGGTGCAGCATGAGAACCACTCTGCCCGTGGGGGACCCCCCGCGGCATCCTCCAGAGGTCGCGGGCTCACCCCCGCCGCTCGGCGGGGGTGGGGGTCCGTCGAAGGGCGGGCCCGGGTGACAGGGGAACGGAATCGCGCAGCGCCGGGCGGTTCCGCGGATGCGGGTGGGTGCGAAGGAGAAAGGGGCGGCCGGTGATCCGTGTCGCTGTGGTGGACGACGAGCGGCTGGTCAGATCGGGACTGCGGATGATTCTGGGGACCGCCCCGGACATCGAGATGGTCGCGGACTGCGGCGGCGCCGAGGCCGTGGAGACCGTGCTGCGCTGTGCGGCCGATGTCGTGCTGCTGGACATCCGTATGCCGGACGTGGACGGGCTGACCGTACTGCGCGGGCTGCGGGCCGCTCCGGAGCCGCCCGCGGTGGCGATGCTGACCACCTTCGACGCCCAGGAGTACCTGACCGCGGCGCTGCGCGAGGGCGCGGCCGGGTTCCTGCTGAAGGACTCCGATCCGGAGCAACTCGTACGGGCCGTACGGACGCTGGCGGAGGGCGGGAGCGTGCTCGATCCGGGTGTCACGCGGGCGGTGATCGGGGGCTATCTGACCGCCGAGGACCAGGCATCGGCGGCACGGGCGGTCAGCGGGCTGACGCCGCGGGAGTCGGAGGTGCTCGCCCTGCTCGGCGAGGGTCTGGCCAACGCCCAGATAGCCGGGCGGATGGGGCTCGCCCCCAGTACGGTCAAGGACCATGTGCGCGCCCTGCTGGGGAAGTTGGGCGGCATCAACCGCATCCAGGCGGCCATCGTCGCCGACCGGGCCGGCCTGGTGACGGGCGATCCCCGGGGGGCGTGGTGAGGGCCCGGGGCGGGCGGAGCCGGCTACGGGCGCGCGCGGGGCGGGCGGTGGCCCGCGGGGAGGCGAAGGGGCGGGCGCTGGGGCGCGGGGCGCTGGGGCGGCGGCTGCGCGCCCTGGCTCCCGTGGTGGTCCCGGTGCTGCTGGCGATCGCCGACGCGATGCTGGTCAACGGCCTCGAACTCGACCTGGAGGTCGGTGTCTCGATGCTGGCCGCGGCGGCTCTGGTACTGCGCCGGCGCTTCCCGCTGCTGGTGTTCCTCTTCACGCTCCCCGGGCTCTACATCGGCTACATCTGGTTCGCGCCGATGATCGGGCTCTACACCCTGGCCGTCCGCCGGCCCGGCCGGGTGCGGCTCGGCATCTGTGCGGTGCTGCTGATCGCCGCGCACTTCTTCCCGTATCCGATCTCCGACTTCGAGCTCACCGTCTACCGCGAGAACACCCTGGTGCTGATCGACGCCTGCGTCACCTCGGCCGCGCCGATCGCCCTGGGCCTGCTGGTGCGCACCCGCCAGGAACTCGCCTCCCGCGTCGAGGACCTGACCCGCAGCCTGCGCCGGGAGGACCGGCTGCTCGCGGACCGGGTCAAGACCACCGAACGCGCCCGGCTGGCCCGTGAGATGCATGACGTGGTGGCCCATCAGGTCAGCCTGATCAGCCTCCAGGCGGGGGCGGTGCAGGTCAGCACGGAGGACGCGGCGGCGCGCGCGGGTGCCAGGACGATCCGGGAGCTGTCCGTGCGGACGCTGGAGGAGCTGCGGCACATGGTGGGTGTGCTGCGGGCGGACGGCGGTGAGGCGGCGGAGGCGCACCGCCTGGCGCCGCAGCCGGACTTGGCGGAGCTGCCGCGGCTGATCGAGATGAGCGCGCTGGATGTGACGTACGAGGGCGGGGTGGTGGCCGGGGCGAGCGGCACGAAGACGGTGGAGCGGGCGGCGTTCCGTACGGTCCAGGAGGCGCTCACCAACATCCGCAAGCACGCGCCGGGGGCGCGGGTCCGGGTCCGGGTGGATCCGGTGGACGGGGTGGACGCGGTGGACGCGGTGCGGGGCGAGGGATCCGGACGGGCCTCAGGACGGGCTTCCGGACGGGCCTCCGGACGGGCCGAGGGGGCCGGGGAGAGCCGTGCGGCGCACGGGCTGCGGGTGGAGATCCGCAACGGGCCGCCGGACGCGGCGGCGACGGTTCCCGCGCTTCCCGGGGGCGGGCACGGGCTGGTGGGGCTGCGCGAGCGCGCGCAGAGCCTGGGCGGGACGCTGGAGGCGCGTCACACCTCCGACGGCGGCTTCGTCGTACGGGCGGAGTTTCCGTACGGAGCGGGGTGAATCAGGCAGGAGCGGGCGTACCGGGGCAGAAGGCGTGCCCGGACGCGGTCAGGCGGAGAGCGGTGCGGCGCCCTCGTCGACGGCGGTGAGCAGGTCCGGGTAGACCTCGAAGAGCCGGCGCACACCCAGGGCGGCCAGCACCCGGTTGACGTGCGAGCCGTCCACGGCGCCCTGCGCGGGGAGGATCAGCCGCAGCCGCCCCTGACAGGAGCGCATCAGACGGCGGGCGGCGATCAGCACACCGACCCCGCTGGAATCACAGAACCGCACCTCGGAGAGGTCCAGTACGAGCGATCTCCGGCCGTCCGCCACCGCGTCATGCACATGCTGGCGCACCGCGGGCGACGTGACCAGGTCCATCTCCCCCGACACCTGGAGTACGGCCCACGGGCCCTGTTCGTCCTCTGCCACCTTCAACGACACGCGCTCGAAGCCTTTCGCTCGCTTTCGGACCGGATGGGCCCGGCTGCATCCGGAACTCATCCTTCCCCGCCTCGACTGCCCGGCCTCTCTCCCCTGAAACTCTTCCGAATCCTTGGCGCAACAGGCAGTCGGCTCAAGGCTATGCCCCAGCGGCCACACCTTTTCGCCGACATCCGGTCACACACGGATAACACATCACCGTATGCGGACACGAACGATCGGCATCGATCGGCTCCGATCGGGCAGTATCGCCACAAAGCGAGGCCATCCGTCGTGAGGTCCTTACCATCCCCGTCCCCGTCCGGGCTCGGTTTGCCGCAAAGGAGCGTGCGTTGTCAGACCCGCGCATTACATTCGGTAGCACGGTGGTTTCTGTGATCGTGCGCACAGCTCCGGATGTGCGTGCGCGTGCGGAAGTGACGGCTGAGGAGTGAGCCCGGAGGCGACGGGCAGGGATGGGGTTCCTATGGGACACGACGCGCCACCGCGCTGGGACAGGCGGATGCAACAGCGGCTCGCCCACGGCGAGGCGGCGGCGCTGGGCGAGCTCTACGACCGCTTCGCCTCGCTCGTGCACAGCCTCGCCCACCGCGTCCTGGACGACGAGGACGCCGCCGACCGCCTCACCCGCGAGGTGTTCACCTACATCTGGGAACACCCCGATTCCTACGACCCCAAGCAGGGCCCGCTGCGCTCCTGGATCGCCGGCGTCACCCGCCATCAGGCCGTCCAGCGGCTGCGCCAGACCGAGGCCGCCTCGGCGCGCGACTGCGGAGCCGGGGCACCGGCGCCCGCCGAGATAGAGCAGAAGATCCGCGAGGCGTCCACCGCCGCCCGCGCCGACTACATCGTCACGTCCATGCCCGCGCCCCTGCGCGCCGCACTGGAGCTGGCGTACTTCCAGCGCCGGGACTACCGCCAGACCGCCGCCGACCTCGGCGTCACCGAGGACGAGGCCCGCCGCCGGCTCCGTCTGGGCCTGCAACTGCTCTCCACCGCCCATCACCACCACGCCCTGCCGCCCGGCCACCGCGCCTCGTACACCGCCCGCGGCCCACGCTCCTCCGCGGCGCCCACCACACCACCGGGGCCGCACGCTCCCCGCGGTCCGCTCCCGCCGCACTCCCAGCACACCGGCCCGGGATCCTCCGCACCACCCGGGCCGGGCCATGGACGGTCGCGGTGAACGGCCCCGACGAGTGGGACGGCCGCGAGCTGCCCGGCAGCCCCGGTGAGCGGCCGCGGATACCCTCCCCGCGCTCCGCAGCCGAGGACCACGGCCCCCTTCCCGACACCCCGCCGGTGCCCGTCCACGACCCGGCGAGCGACACCGTCGAGCCCCTTCCGGCGGCCGGGCCCGGGTCGGAGCCGCCCGCCGCGCCCCAGCCGCTCCCGAACCCGGATCCCGCCCGGCCGCACCGGGTCCTCAAGTCGCTGCTCGGTGCCTGGGCGCTGGCGGCCTGCTCCGCCGAGGAGACGGCCGCCGTCGAGGCACATCTGACCGACTGCGCCTCCTGCGCGGACGAGGCGCTGCGGCTGCGCGATGCCGTCGGGCTGCTGCACCCCGCCGACAGCCTCGACCTCGATCCGCTGCTGCGCTCCCGCGTACTGGAGGGCGCTCTGGGCCGGCGGCCGGCCCGCATCCCGGTGCCCGACTGGGCGGCGCCGTATGACGCGGAGACCGCCAAGCTGGATGCGCTGCTGCATGACATGGGCGAGGCGGAGTGGCGCGCTCCGGTGCGGCTGCGCTGGTTCGAGGGCGACCGCCCGGTCGAGCGGCAGACCACGGTCGCCGGTGTCATGGGGCATCTGATGGCGGTGGACGGCCTGGTCGCGACGGCCCTCGGGCTGACCGACCCGCTCGGCACCGCCGCCCCGCCCGGCACCCCGGACCCCCTCATCCGCACGGAAACGTTCTGGCGCGCGGCACACGAGACGCAGCGACCGCTCACCGTCCACGCCCCGTGGCGCGACCAGAGCTACGCACTGATGCGGCAGGTGTCGTTCGCCGGCAGCAGGGTCGCCGAACTCGCCGTCCCGTACGGCGACTTCCGGCTCGCGCTGCGCGACTCGTTCCTGGACCGCGCCTTCGAGTGCTGGGTGCACGCCGGCGATATCGCGGACGCGGTGGACTATCCGTACGTACCCCCGGCCTCCGGGCATCTGCACCAGATGGTCGACCTCGCCGCCCGGCTGCTGCCCAGTGCGCTGGCCGACCGCCGCCGGGCCGGGCTCGCCGCGCCGCCGCAGCGGCTGGTCGAGGCAGGCGCCCCGGGCCGTACGCTCCATCTGGAGGTCGAGGGCAACGGCGGCGGCCACTGGTACATAGCGCTGGACTCACCGGCCGCCCTGGGCACCCCGGAGCGCACCGTCGCACATATCGCCCTGGACAGCGCCGAGTTCTGCCAGCTGGCCGCGGGCCATATCTCCCCCGAGGAGGCCGCCGCCGGCCAGGACGGCGAACGCGACGCGATCCGCGATGTGCTCTTCGCTACAGCGTCGCTCTCGCGCCTGTAGGCGGTGGGCGGTAGCCGGGTGGTGGGCTGCGGCCAGGCGGTGGGCGGTAGCCAGTAGGGGGCGGTCGAACGGGTCCCGTAGGGGGTGCGAGCGCCCCCTTGGGGCCACAACGGGAGAGGTGGGGAGGGTATTCCGACCGTCCGGCCGTTCCGCCTACGCGAAAACGACCGTCCGGCTGCCGTTCAGCAGTACCCGGCGCTCGCTGTGCCACTTCACGGCGCGGGCCAGGGCCTGGCACTCCACGTCCCGGCCGATCGCCACGAGCTGGTCCGGGGTGACCTCGTGGCCGACCCGCTCGACCTCCTGCTCGATGATCGGGCCCTCGTCGAGGTCGGCGGTCACATAGTGCGCGGTGGCACCGATGAGCTTCACCCCGCGGGCGTGCGCCTGGTGGTACGGCTTGGCGCCCTTGAAGCTCGGGAGGAAGGAG
The DNA here is from genome assembly GCF_057708345.1 of Streptomyces sp. bgisy130. Classification (NCBI taxonomy): domain Bacteria; kingdom Bacillati; phylum Actinomycetota; class Actinomycetes; order Kitasatosporales; family Streptomycetaceae; genus Streptomyces; species Streptomyces sp. bgisy130. The sequence goes on along the minus strand of NZ_JBYISA010000003.1, from coordinate 223,193 downwards.
TGGTGGATGTTGATGATCCGGCCGGACAGCGCCTTGCACAGATCGTCGGAGAGCACCTGCATGTAACGGGCGAGGACCACCAGCTCGACGTTCTCCGCCGCCACCAGCTCCAGCAGCTGCGCCTCGGCCTGGGCTTTGGTGTCGCGGGTGACCGGAATGTGGTGGAAGGGGATGTCGTACGAGGCCACCAGCTCGGCGAAGTCCGTGTGGTTGGAGACCACCGCCGCGATCTCCACCGGCAGCGCGCCGATCCGGGAGCGGAAGAGCAGATCGTTGAGGCAGTGCCCGAACTTGGACACCATCAGGACGACCCGCATCTTCTCGTCGGCCCGGTGGATCTGCCAGTCCATGCCGAAGGAGTCGCCCACCGCCGCGAAGCTGGCCCGCAGCTTGTCGACGCTCACCGAGCTGTCCGCGCTGAAGTGGACCCGCATGAAGAACAGCCCGGTGTCGTGGTCGCCGAACTGCTGGCTGTCCTCGATGTTGCAGCCGGTGATGAAGAGGTAGCTGGACACGGCGTGCACGATGCCCTGCTTGTCCGGGCAGGACAGGGTGAGGACGTACTGATCGTTCCGATCGTGCTGACCGGGCTGGGTGGGCTGCGACTCGCTCATGACCTCATAGGGTCGCACACCCGCGGAGCAGGTCAGGCCGGGGAGTCCGGTCCACCGGTCATGATGGCCAGCACCTCCAGCGAGCGCGGCGCGGCATCGGGGTCCTCGCCGTCCGCCGTCGCCAGCTGCACATGGGCCTCCCGCGCCGCCCGTACGGCCTCCGGCCAGCCCTGGTGGGCCATGTACGCGGTGACCGGGGCGTCCGCACCGACCTGGTGCATGATCCGCAGCACCCGCAGCACGGCGACATCGACGAGCTGCGCTTCCTGGGCGTCCCGGAAGATCGTGCCGACGTATTTCTCGGCGGACCAGTTGTCCAGCCAGGTGTCCTCGACGAGCCGGTAGACGGCGTCGGTGACGTCTCCGTACCCGGGGCGGCCGGTCAGCCAGGTCTCCTGCTGGAAGGCGGGGTCGGAGAGCATGTGCAGCGCGGAGCGCACATTGCTGCGCCAGCGCCACCACGGCATGTCGTTGAGTGGCATGCCGCCCATGGTGGTCGAGCGGCGGCCGCGACGGGAAGACTTCTCCGAACCTTGCACAGTATTGGATCGTACGTTCCGCGCGGATGATCTCAAGCGGGCCCCCGGAATTCACCTTGACGTCACCATCCGTTGCCTTGTCGTCACTCAGTCGTTCCTGGCAAGACGGAAGGCTGCGGTGTCATGACCGGACGGCGACGCTCCTCCCCCCGCCCTTCTTCTCACGCCCCCGCGGCCGGTGCTGCGGTGGCATGTACGGCGGTCATAGCGTCGCTGCTCTCCGGCTGCGGCTCCCTCCCCGGAGCCTCGGGGGACTCCGGGGAGAAGGACCCGGTCACGGTCATGACCTGGGCCCCCGAGGACACCAAGGCAACCAACATGCCGGGTATGCCCGCCATGGCGCAGGCCTACGCCCGCTGGGTCAATTCCCAGGGCGGCATCAGGGGGCATCACCTACGGGTACTGACCTGCAACGAGCGCAATGACTCGGTGTCCGCCGCGCAGTGCGCCCAGCGCGCGGTGGACCGCGGCGCGGTCGCCGTGGTCGGCTCCTACAGCCAGTTCGGCCGCTCGTTCATGTCGCCGCTGGAGGTCAAGGGCGTCCCCTTCATCGGCGGCTACGGCGCCTCGGACGAGGAGTTCGAGAGCCCGCTGTCCTACCCCGTCAACGGCGGACAGGCCTCCCTGCTCGCCGGGAACGGCCGCCAGTTGGCGCGCGACTGCCGGCGCGTCGCCCTGGTCCGCCCGGACACCATCGTGGGCGACACGATGCCGTCCCTGCTCAACTCCGGCCTGGAGAGCGGCAGTCGGGACCCGGCCAAGGACATCAAGGCACCCGATGACGCCACCGACTACGCGTCCGCGGTGAACCGCTCCCTGGACGCGGTGGGCGCCGACCCGGTCGTGTACGGCACCTCGAAGGCCGGCGGCAAAGCGCCCGGCTCCTGTGTGACCGCCTCGCTCGGCGATCACACCGATGCGTTCTTCGACTCGTTCCGGCGGCTCCAGGAGGACAGCCCCCGGGTGCGGGTCGCCTCCGTACTCGGCAGCGTCGGCCAGGCGCTGGTGACCCGTACGGGCGGCAAATCCGGGCCGCTGGAAGGCGCGGACATCACCGGCTGGTATCCGGCCGCCGGAGACTCCCGCTGGGCGCCGATGCGCAAGGTCATCAACGACTTCGCGTTCAACGACAACCGCATCGACCCCGCCGACCAGGGCGCGCAGACCACCTGGATCGCCTACACGGTGCTGCGGTCGATGATCGAGCAGCTCGATGACCAGGGCATCGAGGACATCACCCCGCACTCCCTCCAGACCGCGCTGGACCGCGGTGACCGCGCCGTCGACACCGGCGGGCTGACCCCGAAGCTGCGCTGGCGCGAGGACGACATGCTGGCCGTCCAGGACTACCCCCGCATCGTGAACGGGACGGTGACCTACCAGGTCGTGCGGGACGGCGAGTTGGTCTCCGCCCAGCACGGCTTTGTCAACGTCACCAAGACCCTGGAACGGCGGCGTACGGACAGCTGAGCCCGGACGGGCCGCCCGGCGGCGTACGGACGGCTGAGCGGGACGGGCCGCCCGGCGGCGCCCGTCCCGGCCCGGATCAGAGCTGCTCGGGACGGCGCTCCGTCAGCCCGTACTTCTTGGCGAGCGGGTTCCAGATCTGCGCCGCCTGCTTCTTGGCGAGGGTGGCCTGCCCGCTGGCCGCGTTGCCCTGGGCGGTCTGCCGGGTGACCCGGGCCTTGCCCTTGTGGCAGCCCTTCTTGCCGCCGACCTGCCCGGCCCAGGCCGCGTAGTGGTTGTCCGCGGACGCCGAGGACTGCCATGCCTTGGTCAGCGCGGCGGTCAGCTGGTCGTGGTTGGGGATCTTGTCGACGGGCAGCTGCTGGAGCCGCTTCACCAGACTGTTGCGCTGCCCGGCCGCGGCCCGCAGATCCTTGGCCGCGCCACCGAGGCTGTCGCAGGACCTGATGCCGTTGACGGCATTGATCACCGAGGAGCGGCTGTTGTTGCTGTCGCCCAGCAGCGCGTCCAGCCCCTTGGCCTGGGCCTCGGCCGGGTCGGTGGTCGGCTTCGGCTGCTCCGACTCCTTGGCTTCCTTGGTCGTATCGGCCCCGGAGCCCTGCTTCTTCGCGGTCTCCTCGCTGCCGCCGCCGCTCAGCGCCCAGCCGAGGCCGAGGCCGGCGCCGGCGAGCGCCACGATGATGATGCCGACGATCGCGGCCGGGGCGAGCCGGCGGCGTCCGCTGTCGCCGCCGTCGTCGAGCGTGGGCCGCTGGTCGTAGCCGCCGCCGGGCGGGAACTGCTGCCCGTAGCCCTGGCCCTGCTGCCCGTACGGCGGGCGGCCCGGGTCCTCGAAGCGCGGCAGCTGCGCGGTGGAGTCCGGGGCGGCGGCCGGTCCGTTCTGGCCCGGTGCGCCCGGCCCGTCGCGGAACAGGCCGTCGAACTCGGCGGGGGTGGCGCGGTCACCGGGCGCGCCGGGGTGCACGCCGTACGGTGCGCCGGGCGGCGGGGGCGGCGTGCCGGCGCCCACCGGGGCGATGAGCTGGGTGGCCTCGGCGTCGCCCGCGCCCTGGGCACCCGGCATCGGCTGCGACTGCGGCATCGGCCGGCCCTGGGGTCCGCCCTGGTTCGGCTTGATCGCGCGCAGCATGGTCGTGGACTCGTCGGGCGTCTCGGGGCGGCCGGCCGCCTCGGGCGGCAGCGGCGCGCTGCCGGGGCCGCCGGCCGGGGCGCCGACGGGCGGAATCAGCGCGGTGGCCTCCGCATCGCCCGCGGCGGGCGGCAGCGGCGCACCGGTCTGCGGGGTCGCCCGCACCAGCTCTCCGGACGGGCCCAGGGGCTGCTGCCCGTACTGCTGTTGAGGCTGCTGCGCCTGCTGCGGCGGCTGGGCCTGCTGGCCGTACTGGTGCTGCGGTATCTGCCCGCCGTACGACTGCGGGCCCTCGGGCGGCAGCGCGCCGGGCGCACCCTGGCCGGGCTGTGCGCCGGGCGGCAGCAGCGCCGTCGCCTCGGCGTCGAAGCCGGGTTGCGGCTGCGGCGCGGCGGGCTGCTGGGGCGCCTGCTGCGGCGCCGAGGGCGGCATGGCCGGCGGCTGCTGCTGCCCCTGGGGCGGGGCCGGGAAGCCCTGGTCGCCCTGCGGCTGCTGCGGCGCAAGGCCCTGCGGGTGCGGGGCGTGCGCCGGGGCGTGGCCCTGCTGGGGGCCCTGGCCGTAGCCCTGCTGGGGGCCCTGGCCGTAGCCCTGCTGGGGGCCCTGGCCGTAGCCCTGCTGCGGGGCCTGGCCGTGGTCCTGCTGCGGGGCGGGCTGGCCCTGGGCGGGCGCCTCGCCGTACGGCTGGGGCGCGGCGGCCTGCTGGCCGGGGCCCCAGGGCTGGCCCCACGGCTGACCGGCCGGCGGCGCGGCCTGGTGGTCGGGCACCCACGGCTCACCGTTGGCGGGCAGCACAATGCCCTCTCGCGCGGGACCGGCCGCAGAATTCTGCGGGTCGTGACCCTGTCCGCTCTGCGTCACCGTGACTCCTACCAACGTGCAGACCTACGGAATCGTCGGCTGCACGCTACCGGGTCGCAGCAACGTTCGACCACGTCGCCTGGTCACCGCCCCCGCCCGCCCCCGGAACCCCCGCGCAGGCCCCGCCGCCTGGGCTTTCCGACGCGCGACGACAAACCCGGCGTCGTACGACAAAGCAGTCGTCACCCCTGCGGTGAGGCGCTGGTCACGCCGCGGTGGCCCGCAACTCCAGCCGCGCGCTGAACTCCCGCACCACCGGTTCGTCCCGATAAGGCTCCAAACGCAGCTGAAAGTCCTCCAGATACTCCGCGCCACGGTCCGAACGCAGTCCGCTCAGCAGGTCCACCGCCTGGGTGCCCGTATGGCAGGCCTGTTCCACCTCGCGCTGCTGTACCTGTGCGCCGGCCAGCAGCAGCAGGCCGATGGCCCGGCGCCGGGCGCGGCCGGCCGGATGCCCGTCCAGCGCCTCCTGCGCCCGCTGCGCGGCGGCCCCCGCCTGCCCCAAGTCGCGGTGGCAGTGGGCGAGTTCATCGGCCAGGTAGGCCGGGTCGAAATGGGCGATCCAGATCGGGTCGTCGCCCGCGTCGGCGGCCGCTTCGGCACGCTCCAGGGCGGCGACGGCCCGGCCGGCCACCACCTCGAAGGCCCGTCCGTCGCCCATCAGCGCGTGCCCGCGCGCCTCCGCGGCGCAGAACATCGCCTCCGCGCGCGGTGTGACATGGCCCCGGGCGCCTTCCTGTGCGGCGCGCGCGAGCTGGGCGATCTCCCGTGGATTGCCGAGCGAGGCGGCGAGATGGCTCATGCTCGCGGCGAGTACGTAGCCGCCGTAGCCGCGGTCACCGGCCGCCTGGGCCAGCCGCAGCGCCTGGATGTAGTAGCGCTGGGCGAGGCCGGGCTGGCCGGTGTCGACGGCCATGTAGCCGCCCAGTTCGGTCAACCGCGCGACAGCGGCGAAGAGTTCGCGCCCTACGGACTCCCGGTACGAACCGGCCAGCAGTCCGGAGACCACGCTGTTGAGGTAGTGCACGACGACCGGCCGGACATGCCCGGCGCCGAATCGGTGGTCGAGCTCGCTGAGCGCCGTGGTCATCGCGCGGACCGCCTCGACGTCCGAGATCCCGACCCGGGCACCGGCGTTCCGGGCGACCTGGGTGTCGGCCCCGGTGATGAGCCAGTCGCGGCTGGGCTCCACCAGGGCGGACGCCGCGACCGTGGAGCCACTGAGGAAGTCGCGCCGGCCGACATCGCTGCGCCACAGCTCACAGACCTGCTCGATCGCCCCGAGGACGGTGGGCGAGAACTGCAACCCCACCCCGGACGCGAGGTTCTTGCCGTCGGCCATCCCGATCTCGTCGATGGTGACCGTGCGCCCCAGCTTGCGCCCCAGCGCCTCCGCGATGACGGCCGGGGCGCGGCCCCGTGGTTGCTGGCCGCGCAGCCATCTGGCCACGGAGGTCTTGTCATAGCGGAGGTCGAGACCGTGTTCCGCACCGCACATGTTGACGCGGCGGGCGAGGCCCGCGTTGGAACAGGCGGCTTCCTGGATCAGCGTCTGGAGCCGTTCGTTGGGCTGCCGTGCGACGAGTGGCCTGGCGGCCATGGTTGTACCCCCTGAGTACCGCTGTGCGTTCACCGCCGAACGCCGGTCCCCGTGATCGATTCCCCAGGAATATGCCGGATATCCGAGAGATCCTGAATATGCGCGATAGGTGGGATCGGTGTGATATGCGCTGTACCGAGGATGCTCGGTCCTGAGCGCTTTTGCGCCAGGTCCGGTGGCTCCTCGGTGTCCAGCGCCGTTCACGGTGGGAAAGGCTGGGCGGTGCCGTGCACAGATCGCGGCGCCGCCGTGCCGGGCTCCCCCCGGGTGCACTGCGGACTGCCGCCGGGCGGTCCCTCCGCCCGTCACGCAGGTGGCTACCCGCTCCTCGGGCCCCGCCCGCATACGCGCCCCCACCGGTGCACCCATGCGCCCCACGTGCGAGAACGATGCGCCCCAAGGTCCACCCCTGAGCCGTAACCCTTGGTGACGGCGGAAGTTGTCCTCAGCGTGGAAAAAACCATCGGAGTCACAGAAGCCCCGCACATCCCCCTACAGCGCGGCGAGCAGCTGATAGACACTGCGGTGCGTTACGCGGAAGAACGGCACTGGGACGTGTTCCCCGGCGCATGGCTGGAGCACGACGGCGAGACCCCGCGCTGCTCGTGCGACGCCGCCGACTGTGCCGCACCGGGCGCGCACCCCACCGGGCCCGGCTGGGCCGGACAGGCCAGCGGCAGCGCGAGCGCCGTCCGCCGGATGTGGAGCAAACAGCCGCGCGCCTCGATCCTGTTGCCCACGGGCCGGACCTTCGAGGCGCTCGACGTACCCGAGACCGCGGGCTGTCTGGCGCTGGCCCGTATGGAGCGGATGGGACTGACCCTCGGCCCGGTCACCCGTACCCCCGCCCGCCGGATGCTCTTCCTCGTACTCCCCGGCGCCTCGGTGAAGGTGCCCGCCCTCGTCCGCACCCTGGGCTGGGCACCGGCCGCGCTCGATCTGATCTGCCGCGGCGAGGGCGAGTACATCGCCGCACCGCCGACCCGTGTGGGCGCGCACGGCATGGTGCAGTGGGCGTGCCGCCCCACCCCCGCCAACCGCTGGCTGCCGGACGCGGAGGAACTGATCAGCCCGCTCGCCTATGCCTGCGCACGGGACGCGGTCGCCCTCCGGGCACGCTGATCCCGGACCGGTCCGCTCCCCTTGTCCCCAGGCTGTCCACAGTCCCGCCCCGGCCCGGTATCCGCCCGTATCGTGGGATGCCGGACGGGGGTCGGGACCGGCCCCTGCGGGGACGTCGAAGGGCAGGACCGGTGGCGAACGAGCCGGAACACATCGAGGAGCGGGGCGCCTCGGCACCGCCGCAGCGCACCACGGCCACTTCTCCGGGCGGGCCGGCCGCGGCCCCCGGGGGCGGCCCGGCCGGTCCGCCCGCCGTCCGTATCCAGGGCCTGTGGAAGAAGTTCGGCGAGCAGATCGCCGTCAACGGCATCGATCTGACACTGCCCGCCGGCCGCTTCATCGGACTGGTCGGCCCCAACGGCGCCGGCAAGACCACCACCCTCTCCATGGTGACGGGCCTGCTGCGGCCGGACGCCGGGCTGGTCGAGATCGGCGGGCACGACGTCTGGAAGGACCCGGTCTCCGTCAAGTCCCGGATCGGGGTGCTGCCCGAGGGGCTGCGGCTCTTCGAGCGGCTGTCGGGCCGCGAACTCCTCGGCTACATAGGGCGGCTGCGGGGCCTGCCCGGCGACGAGGTCGACCAGCGAGCCGCTCAGCTGCTGGACGTGCTCGATCTGGCCGGCGCGCAGCACAAGCTGGTGGTGGACTACTCCACCGGTATGCGCAAGAAGATCGGGCTGGCCGCGGCGCTGCTGCACAACCCCGAGGTCCTCTTCCTCGACGAGCCCTTCGAAGGCGTCGACCCGGTGTCGGCGCAGACGATCCGCGGCGTACTGGAGCGCTACACCACCTCCGGTGCGACGGTGATCTTCTCCAGCCATGTGATGGAGCTGGTCGAGTCGCTCTGTGACTGGGTCGCGGTGATCGCCGCCGGGCAGATCCGGGCGGACGGCCCGCTCGCGGAGGTGCGCGGCGCGGCGCCCTCGCTTCAGGACGCGTTCCTGGAACTCGTCGGCGCGGGTGACCGGGGCGCGGCGGCGAACCTGGACTGGCTGGGCGGTGGCGGCGCCCGATGAGCACCGAATCCGCCGCGGCGGCCGTACGCCCGGCCGCCGCGCCGTCCCTGACCGCCGTCTTCGTGCGGCTGAAGCTGACCCTGCTGCGCAACGGGCTGCGCCAGTCGACCGGGCGCACGCTGGCGTATGTCTCCTCCGTCCTCGTGGGCCTGCTGTTCGCCTCGGGCGTGGTGGTGGGGCTGATCGCGCTGCGCGGCAACGCCCATGTCGGTGCGCTGGTCGTGCTGCTGACCGGGATCCTCACCCTGGGCTGGGCGGCGATGCCGCTGTTCTTCCCGGCGAGCGACGAGACCCTCGATCCGACCCGGCTGGTCATGCTGCCGCTGCGGCCGCGGCCGCTGATCGTCTCGCTGCTGGTGGCCTCCCTCGTGGGCATCGGCCCGGTCGTCACCCTCGCGCTGGTGACCGGCTCGGTGATCGCGGTCGCCGACGGGCCGGCCGCCGCGGCCGTCGGTGTGGTGGCCGTGGTCCTGGTGGTGCTGGTGTGTGTGTCGCTGGCGCGTGCGGTCGCCACCGCCTCGGTGCGGCTGCTGACCAGCCGGCGGGGCCGCGATCTCGCCGTGCTGAGCGGTCTGTTCATCGCCCTCGGCGCCCAGGGCGTCAATATCGCCGCCCAGAAACTGGGGCGGCCGGACGGCTTGGCCGTACTGGAGCCGCTGGGCAACATCCTGCGCTGGGTGCCGCCGGTCTCGGCGGTGGGCGCCGTCGACGACGCCGGACACGGGGCGTACGGGCGGGCGCTGGCCGGCCTGGGGCTGACGGTGCTGGCGCTGGTCCTGCTGCTGTGGTGGTGGCAGCGCACCCTGACCACCCTGATGACGTCACCGGACTCCTCCACCCTCCAGGCGGTGGAGAAAGACAGCGCCCGGCGGTCCGGCGGCGGGGAGCGGGGGCTTGCGCGGATGCTGTCGCGCGGGCGGACCGGCACGGTCATCCTCCGTACGCTGCGCTACGGCTGGCGCGACCCCAAGTCGAAGATGTCGTGGGCGACCGCGCTCGCCGCCGGACTGCTGGTGCCGGTCATCTCGTCCCTCCAGGGCAACGGCAGCATCTACACCGCGTTCTCGGCGGCCACGCTGCTCGGCATGCAGATGTACAACCAGTTCGGGCAGGACACCTCGGCGTTCTGGATGGTCGCCTCGACGATCTCGACCCCGCGCGACGCCTATCAGGAGCTGCGGGCCCGCGCGCTGGCGCTGGCGCTGGTGGCCATCCCGTACGTCACGCTGGTCGTCGTCGGCAGCGCGGCGCTCATCGGGCCGTGGTCGGCCTTCCTGGAGGTGTACGGGCTCTCGCTGGCGGTGCTGGGCGCACTGCTGGCCACCGGGGCGATGTCGTCGGTGTTCTTCCCGTACTCGATCCCCTCGGAGGGGAACAAGAACGTCGCACCGGGACAGGGCGCGATCGCCTGGTTCAGCCTCTTCGGCGGGGTCGTGGTGGGTGCCGTGCTGTGCGCACCGCTGCTGGCGCTGACGATCTGGCTCCATGTCGCCGGTCTGCACCACCTGTTGTGGGTGCTGCTGCCGGTCGGTGCGGTCTATGGCGTGGGGATCGCGGAGCTGGGGCTGCGGCTGATGGCGCCGCGGGCCGCCCGGCGGCTGCCGGAGATTCTGGTGGCCGTCAGCAAGGGCTGAGCGCGCGCCGGCGGGCGGCGGCGGCCTCGCCGGACCGGGCCGCGGCGGCCTCGCCGGATAGTTATCCACAGGCCGCACCGGCCGGCGCGCGGTGGCGGTAGCGTCATCCACGACCTGGACGAGGGGTGGTGGGGGCGGTGCGGCGCGCCGGATGGGTGCTGGTGACGGGCTGGTTGGCGGTGCTGTTCTGCGCCGGGGCGGTGCAGGCGGCGCCGGCCGGCCCGGCCGCATCCGACGACCCGACGCAGTACGCGTACCTCGCAGCGCAGCTCCGCAAGAGCCCGGTCTATGTCAGCGACCAGATCCCGCGCGAGGTCCCCCGCTCGACCGCGCCCGCCTTCGCCCGCGAGGCCCGGCGGCTGGGCGTTCCGACGTACGTCATGGTCCTGCCGCACACCTCCTACGGCACCGCGGCGGACGGCCTGCTCGCGGGTGTCCATGACCGGTTGGGGCGCCGGGGCCTGTATGTCGCCCTGAGCGACACGGGCCTGGACGCGGCGCAGACCTACGGCGTGGACCTGCCCGGCACGGCCGACGCCGTCTCGGAGGCGGTGTACGCGATGCCGTACGACGCCACTCCCCGCGAGGTATTCCGGCACTTCGTCGAGGTGGTCGCCTCCGGGCAGGCGCATCAGCGCGCCGAGGAGGCCCGCGCCGCACACGAGGACGAGGGACTGGACGACGGCCCCGGTCTGCACACCGACACCACCGAGCGCGAGAACCAGAGCTTTGTGACGGGCATAGCCGTCCTCGGCATTCCGCTGACCGTGCTGCTGGTGACGGTCCATGCCCTTCAGCGGCGCCGGGTGCGCAACCCTGCGGGCGGCGCCCGGCAGCGGCCGGGTGCCGGTCCCGGTCCGTTTCCCCGGGCGCGGCTGCTGCCCCTGATGGCGGGTGCCGCCGTGCTGGGCGGGTTGATCGCCTTCACCGCGTCCCAGGTCTTCGACGACACGACCAGTGGCGACGGCTCCCGTCCCACGGCCGCCGATATGCGGGCCCGGATCGACCGGGTCTCCGCCGGGCTGCGCCACGACCCGCTCTACCTCGACCCGGAGAGCCGGTCCACGCTGGACGGCGCCGAGCGCAACCGGCTCCGTAAGCGGCTGCGGGAGCTGGACGTTCCGGTGGTGATCGCCGCCCTGCCCACCCCGCCGGACGATGAGTCGGGGGGCAGCACGGAGCTGCTGGCCAAGCAGTTGCACGACCGGCTGCGGCGCGATGCCCTGATGGTGTTCGCCGACCCGGCGACCGGCGGTATCGAACTCGTCAACTACAGCACCCGCGTCGATGACAGCTATCTCGTCGACCGCCCGCGCGACCTCACCTACACCGGGCCCGCCGAGGAGCAGCTGGGCCGTCATCTGGACGAGCTGCTCACGTATGTCGGCAAGGCCCCCCGGGCCAAGACGGGCGGCAGGCTCTATGACCCGCCGCCCGCCCCTGACCCGGTCGAGGAGAAGGCGCTGCCCGGTCTGTTCACCGGGGACTTCGAACCCGGCATGGTGATCGGCACGTTCGCCGCGGGACTGGTCTTCGGGCTGGTGGCGGCGGCCCGTGCCATCGCCCGCCGGCTGATCCGGCGCGGGCGGCCGGCGGCCCCGGGAGCGGGCGGTGCCGCGGCCCCCGCGGCGCCCGACCGGCCCACCCTGGCCTGGCTGCGGCGCACCGCCCGGCAGGATCTCGACGCCCTCACCGCCGCGCTGGAGACCTCGGCCGCGCCGCCCGAGGAGGCCCGGCGCCGGGCCTGGGAGTGCCTGGACGCCGCGGCGCTGCTGGTCGACGGCGACAGCGACGGCCGGATCGACACCGACGCCGGCCCCGTCGGCCTCACCTGTGCCGTGGTGCTGGCCCGCGCCGGACGGACCGCACTCGCGGAACCAGCCGCCGCGCGGCAGGTCTGCCACCGCAACCCGCTGCACGGCGCGGCCCGCAGACGCGCCACGGCCCGGCCGGCCGACGGCGGTCCGGCGCGGCCGCTGCCGGTGTGCGAGGCGTGCCGGGTGGCGTCCGGTCCGGTGTTGCGACTGCGCTCCTCCGGGGGCGGCGGGCGCGGCGGCTACGTCCCGTACGCCACCCTGCCCGGACCACTGGCCGCGCTCGGCGACGGCGTCGGAATCGATCAACTCACCCGCGATGTACGGGAGTACTTCGGTGTGCACTGACCTCCTCCACCCCGCCGGCCCGCAGCCGGCCGCCGCCACCGCCACCGCCCGCCGGCTGCGCAGGGCACTCGCCGTCGGTGCCGCGTCCGCCGCGCTGCTGTGCGGCACCGCGGCGCCCGCCGCGGCCGCCGAGAGCCCGGGGCAGAAGATCGCCGACGCGCTGCGCCGCTCCCCCGTTTATGTCGACCCGTCCCTCACCTCGGCCGTCGACACGGAACAGCAGCGGGAGCTGGCCGCACGGATCCGGCGGACTCATCTGCCGATCCGGGTCGCGCTGGTGCCGCTGGTCGAGGGCGACAGCTGGGGTGGCAAGCCGGAGCAGCTCGCCGAGGTGGTCCATGACCGGATGGGCGGCGGCCCGGCCATCCTGATCACCCTCGGGGACCAGTCCGATGACATCTCCGCCCGCGAATGGCCCTCGGGCACGCATCAGGCGTTCCACGCCGCCGCCGCGGTCTTCTTCCAGAAGGACATGCGGGGCGCGGGTCCGGCGAAGCGGGTCGCCCGCGCGATCGACATCATCGAGGCCGGCAACGGCGATGCGGTGTACGAGCGGGCCACCGCCGATCTCGGTGCACCGGCGCCGGCGCGGACCACGGCGGACGGCGCGGGCGCGAAGGACGCCTCCGGGCCCGGCTCCCCTCTCGTGCGGCTGCTGTCCCTCGTCGTCGGGCCGGTGCTGCTGCTGGCCGCGGTGGGGCTGTTGCTGCGGCGCCGGTCGCGGCTGCGGGACCTCTCCACACCGTTCGCGCTGCCGCGCTCGGTCTTCGCCGCCGCCCGGCAGGCGGACGAGGCGGGGCTGCGGGACCGGGCCGCCGAGGAGGTCGTCCGGCTGGGCGAGGAGGCGCGCACGGCACAGGGCACCCCGGCAGCGGTCGAGCGGGCACTCGACGCGTATGCCGCGGCCGGCACGGTCCTGGACCGGGCGCGTGGAGTCCCGGACCTGGCAGGGGTGTTCGCGCTGGTCGCCGAGGGCCGAACGGCCCTCTCCGGGGCCGCGGAGGCGCTCCCGCTGTGCTTCTTCCACCCCCTGCACGGCCCGGCCGTCCGCCGCATACCCTGGCGGCCCCTGGGCCGGCGCGAGCAACTGCGGGTGGCCGCCTGCGAGACCTGTCTGCGCGCGATACGCACCCGGCGCGCCCCGGAGGTACTGACCGACCGGCAAGACGGCCGCCCGGTGCCGTACTTCGAGGTCCCCGCCGACGACAGCCTCTGGGCGGCCACCGGCTACGGCTCCCTGCTGAGCGGCACCGACGACTCCCTCACCGGGCGGGTCCAGCGCGGCGACTTCACCCGCACCCAGGACTGACCCGGGACACGATTCCGGGCTCGGCCACCCACGCCGTCGGCTTGGCGTACGGACACGCGCCCACCAGCCGGCGTAACTCGCGCTGCCCGCTGCCCGCTGCCCGCAGCCCGCAGCCCGCAGCCCGCAGCCCGCGACCATCGGCAGCCCATCACCGGAAGCCGAACCTCCCCCACCACCCCCGCACTTTCAAATATTTCTCCCGCAATTGATGCCGCACATCAATCGCATTGAATTCACCGCCAATTGGACAAACGCCCGGCAGAACACCCCAGCTTTTTCGGGAATTTCACGCGAATCACCGGTGACGGTCCCGGGCCCCTCGCACGGCAATGTTTCGACAAATCCGAAAGCCCCCTCCTATGCTCCGCTGACACAGCCGTTCGCACCCCCATGGGACCGTCGACACCTCCATGGGAACCGAGTGGTGCGACGGGGGAAACGTCTGTCAGGAGAATGCTGTGCTGCACAAGAAGACCGCTTTGCTGCGCGCCGCCGCGCCCGTCGCCGTACTGGCGCTGGCACTGACCGCCTGCGGTGGCAAGAAGAAGAGCACCACCACCGCCGACGACGCGCCCAAGACGGAAAAGGGATCGTCGGCCCCGGCGGACAGCGGTGAACTGAAGCCGGGTCAGGGCGGTACGGGGAAGTTCAAGGAAGAGAGCGGGACCATCACTTACGAGGTCGCCGCGCAGAAGGTGCATGTGAGCACCGAGGCCGAGACCAAGAAGCTGGTCTCGGACCCGAAGCGGGCCAAGGGCCTGGTGGCGGCGACCGCTTGGGTGAAGTACACGAACAAGGGCGGCGGCGTCGTCAAGGAATCGCCCGACGTGGCCGACGAGTCCGAGATCTACGCGGACGGCCAGCGCGGCGGTCTGCTCATAGGTGCCGCCGAGGACGGTCCGGGCTGCGAGGACACCCTGGACATCGAGAACTGGAAGGCGGGGCAGAGCCACACCATCTGCCAGACCTACATGATCCCCAAGGGCGCGAAGTCCGTGGAGGTCCACTGGGAGGGTGAGGGCCAGAGCGGCTCGCCGCTGGTCTGGAAGTTCGACAACGCCGGCTGAGCCGGCGGCAGGCCGTCTGCCGTGCGCCAGGCCCTCCGGGCCGTGGCGCACGGCAGCGGGCCGCTACGCCGGCATCGTGGCCGCATGGAGAAACGGTTCGATGGCGGCGCACCAGTCGTCGGGCTGTTCCCACGGGAGCAGATGTCCGGCGTCGGGGATCTCGGCATAGGCGCCGCGGGGCAGCACCCGGACCATCTCCTGGGCCTCGGCGCGGCCGAGTTCGGCATCGAGGCCGCGGACCACGAGGGCCGGGCACGGCACCTGGGCGAGCTCCTCCCAGTGGGCGTCATGCACCCAGGTCTCCCGGGCACTGAGCATCTGCCGGCGGGAGAAGACGGGCCGCCAGCCGTCGGCACGCTCGGCCATCACCTCGGCGAAGAACTCCCCACGGGCGGGTCTGGGCCGCTCCAGGGTCGGATCGTCCTCGCCGAACCACTTACGGACATCCGCGAGGGTGGCGAACGGCACCGGCCAGGACCGGAACCACTCGGTCCATTCGCGCTGCGAGGCCGCGCCGAGCGCCGATGCCCGCATATCGCAGATGACCAGCGCACTGACCAGATCCGGTCTCCGGGCCGCTAACTGCCAGGCCGTCAGGGCGCCCATGGCATGCCCGACGAGGGCGACCGGGGCGAGGCCGAGCTGCTCGATGGCGGCGATGGCGTCATCGACGTATGCCTCGCGGTCGTACGGCCCCTCGGCGGGCTTCTCGCTGCGGCCGTGGCCCCGCTGATCCAGCGCGACCGGGCGGTGACGGGCACTCAGGCGGCGTGCGGTGCCCGCCCAGTGCGAGGCGCGCCCCATCAGGCCATGGAGCAGCAGCACGCCCGGCCGCTGCTCGCCCTCCTCCAGCCCGCCGCCGCTCTTGGGCGGGTCGGTGAACTCCCAGGCGGCGAGTCGCACGCCGCCGGCCCCTGCTACATCGATGCGCCGCACCATGTGCCCTGGCACCCCCAATCGTCCCTTGCGCAGCTCCACACTATCGAACCCCTATTCGAACGCACCGTTCCGACGCGGAACACCCCTCGTTCGAGTGACCTCGCTCAAGGATTGGCCGCGCCCGCCACGGGGAGACATCTGCCGGGAGGCGGGCCCTACCGGGAAGGGGGCCCGTGGGGACAGACCCTGGGAGCTCGGGGCTCCGGGTCTGGGGTGGGGGACATGGGGAGGCAGGGCCCCGGCTGCTCGCAGCGCCGGGGCCCTGACTGTCTCCCGCATACGTGGATGCATCCGAGCCCCCTCCCTGGCCAGGACAGGCCGATGCATGGCCATGCGTCAGGGTGGCACGAGACCGGCCGTATCGCACGGATTCGCACAAGTCCGTTCAGCGGGCAGGAAAGCGCCGAGCCCGCCGAGCGGCGCGTCGGCGCAGCTCAGCGGGCTCGGGACGAGCTATGGGCGGAAGTGCGAAAGGGAAACCGGCCGAAAGTGATCTCAGCGCTTGGCCACGAAGACATGCGAGGCGATCTCGGAGTCCAGCTCGGCGGCCTCGCCGCTGCTGCCGACCAGCACCCCGGCCGGCGACTCCGTCACGCTCACCACCGCGCCCGGCTGCACACCGGCCCGCCGCAGCGTGTACATCAGCTGGGCGTCCGCCTGGATGGGCTCACCGATCCGGCGCACCACGGCGGTCTTCCCGTCGGCACCGGCGTCCAGATCCATCAGGCTCACCATGCCGGCGTCCAGGAACGGGTCGCCCCCGGTCTTCTCGCCGAGCTCCTCCAGCCCCGGGATGGGGTTGCCGTACGGGGACTCCGTCGGATGCCGCAGCAGCTCCACGACGCGGCGCTCGACCGCCTCGCTCATCACATGCTCCCAGCGGCACGCCTCGGCATGCACCTGCTCCCATTCGAGCCCGATGACGTCGACCAGCAGGCACTCGGCGAGGCGGTGCTTGCGCATCACCCGCGTCGCCAGCCGGCGGCCCTCCTCCGTCAGCTCCAGATGCCGGTCGCCCGCGACCTGAAGCAGGCCGTCTCGCTCCATGCGCGCCACCGTCTGGCTCACCGTCGGGCCGCTCTGTTCGAGCCGCTCCGCGATGCGGGCGCGCATGGGCACCACACCCTCCTCTTCCAGCTCGAGGATGGTGCGGAGATACATCTCCGTGGTGTCGATCAGTCCGGACATGCGTGCCCCTCGATGTGTGGTGCGGTGGCCCTGGACTCAATTCTGACGCATCCCACTGACAACGGTGCCGCCTCGTCCGACCACCGGGCCTTCCCGGCCGTATTGACAGGGCACTGGTCCAGACCGCAACGTGATCCGCGCCACTGATCAAATGCGCCGAGATCCGACGAGAGGGGCCCGCGGTAATGGCTGAGAGCGACCGGAGTGACCGGCTGGCCGGGAAGTACTTCGACGCCGCGATCGACCTGCTGCGGCGGGTCCGCGACGAGGAGGGCGACCGGATCACCGCCGCCGGAGCGCTGATCGCGGACACCGTCGCCGCGGGCGGCCGGGTCTTCTCCTTCGGTGCCGGGCACTCCTCGCTCCCCGCCCAGGACACGGTCTACCGCGCGGGCGGCCTGGCGGTCATGAATCTGCTGTCCGTCCCGGGCGTGGTCGGCGTGGACGTGCGACCCGCGACCCTGGGCAGCGCGCTGGAGCGGGTCGACGGGCTGGCCGGGGCCGTATTGGACACCAGCCCGCTGGAGCCGGGCGATGTGCTGGTGATCATCTCGCTCTCCGGGCGCAACGCACTGCCCGTCGAAATGGCCCGGCACGCCCGCGCCCTCGGCATCAAGGTCATCGGCGTGACCTCGGTGGCTTACGCGACGGCGACCACATCCCGGCACGTCTCCGGGGACTTCCTCAAGGACCACTGCGATCTCGTGCTGGACAGCCGGATCCCGGTCGGTGACGCGGAGCTGACGCTGGAGGGCATCGACGCGCCGTTCGCCCCCGCCTCCACGGTCGTCACCAGCGCGATCATGCAGGCCGTGGTGGCGACGGCCGCGGGCACCCTCGCCGAACGGGGCATCGAACCGCCGCTGCTGCGCTCCGGAAACGTCGACGGCGGGCACGACTGGAACGCCGGGGTGATGAGCGCCTACGCGGACCGGATCTTCTACCGGCAGTGAGCGGCCGGCGCGCTCAGCACGAGGCCGCACCCGCGAGATCCAGGGCCGTCGCGATCCGGGCCGCGACCTCCTCGGCGTAGTCCGCGTCCGCGCGGTCGAACGGGCGGCGGGTGGACGCCCGCAGAAAGGTCGCGACGCCAAGCCGGCGGCCGCGGCTGCACAGCACCACGCACAGCCCGTGCACGGTGCCCTCCGGCCAACGACGGGCGGCCGCCCAGCCCTCGGGCGAGGCGGGCCCGGCGCTGGTACGCACCGAACCGCGCCGCTCGTATGCCTGGATCGCCGGATGGCCCGGCACATACGGCACGGGAATGCCGGTCGCCGCCGGCGTGGCGGACGGGCCGGGAGAACCGGCCGGGGACGCCAGCGCCCGCACCAGCCGGGGCGCACCCCCCGGCGCCCGGCGCCCGGCATCCGCGCCGGTGGCAGCGGCGTCCCCGGCCCCGGACGCCGACTCGGCACCACCCGCCGGGCCCGCCGCGCCCTCCGCACCCACCGCCTCGTACGCATCGAGCGCATCGCCCTCCGCGACCGCCCCGAACGGTGCGGGCGCGGGCGTCGTGGCGAGATCGACCAGGCCGTGGTCGGCGAAGCCCGCCAGGGCGAAGTCGAGGTGGACCGCGGCGGCCTCGGCCGGGTCCGGGCAGTCCGCGGCCGCCCGGCCCGCGCGGTGGAGCTGCTGGGCGCGGAAGCGCAGCAGGGAGTTCTCCTGCTCGGCCCGTTTGGTGTCCGTGACGTCCTGGAAGAGCCAGGCCACGCCCAGCGGTACCGGCTCCTCCGCCAGCGGGGAGGCCAGCCGGACGAAGCCGCTGCGCCAGCACCGGCGCGGCACCTCGGCCTCTTCCGCGCGCAGCGTCATCCACAGCTCGCTGACGGCCGGCGGCGCGCCCTCGGCGAGGACGTGCTGAAGGGCGCACTCCAGCTCCTCGACGCCCTGCGCCAGCAGCTCACCCAGGGGGCGGCCCAGCAGAGCCGTGCGCCCCACGCCCAGGGCACGGGCGGCGTGCGCGTTGACGACCGCCGGCCGCAGATCGGCGTCGATCAGCACCACGCCCCACGACGCGTCCTCGAACAGCGCCTCGCTGAGCGCGATGGACCGCTCCAGATCCATCTGGGTGTGCACCTCGCTGAAGGCGCAGTACACCCCCGCGACCCGGCCGTCGGGGGCGCGGACCGCGGAGGACTGGGTGCGGACGAGCACCCGGTGGCCGTCCTTGGCCAGCAGGGCGAACTCATGGACCTGGCGGCCCGGGGAGCGCATCGCGGCCGCCAGTGCGGCCTCGATCCCGTCGGCGTCCTCCTTGCGGACCGCCCAGCCGGTCAGGCCCGTACGGCCGACGGCCTCGGCGGTGGTCCACCCCAGAATGCGCTCGGCCTCGTGGTTCCAGTGGGTGACCGTGCCGTCCGCGGAGAACGCGACCAGGGCGGCGTCCATGCCGTCCAGGAGCGCGGCGAGCAGACCGGAGTCCTCGGTCTCGTCGGCGGCGCAGCGCGCCGAGGCCGACGAGGCGGAAGAAGCTGACGAAGCAGTCACTGGCACCCCTCACGAACGCGGCCACACATGCTCCACCTGGGAACATTCAACTGGAACGTGACACAGCGCACACGCGATTCGCGGAAATCGTTGCCAAGGGGAAATTCCCTTGTGTGCGGCCGGACGGCTTCCTAGTGTGTGGAGCACACGAGAAGGGAGGTGGTTCGGCAGATGATTTCGCACCGGACGCGTGAGGTGGCTGCGGGCTAGCGGCCCGTCGCTTCACCGCAGTGCAGCGCCGGACCGGCGCATCCCCGGATGCGCAGCCGGCCAATCCCAAGCAGTCACCCGACCCGCGGGCTGCCGGTTCGTCCGACCGGCCCTTCGCGCCACCCAGCGCGGAGGAGCGAGCCCGCGGGTCGTCTGCGTCTGCGTCTGCACACGGCAGGCGCACACCCGCGCCGGGGGCACCGCCCCGGCGGCGCCGTCCCGCTCTCAGGGCGCCAGGCGCTCCACGCTCCAGCCGGCGCCCGCCCGCACATACCGCAGCCGGTCGTGCAGCCGGTTGAGCCGGCCCTGCCAGAACTCGATCGTCTCGGCGGCGATCCGGTAGCCGCCCCAGTGCGGCGGCGCCGGCACCTGCTCGCCCTCCGGATAGCGGGCCGCCAATTCCTCGTAGGCGCGCTCCAATTCGTCGCGCGAGCCGACCCGTGCGGACTGGTCGCTGGCCCAGGCGCCCAGCTGGGAGCCGTGCGGGCGGGTGCGGAAGTAGGCGGCGGTCTCGTCCCGGCCGATGCGCTCCGCGGTGCCGGTCACCACGACCTGACGGGCGAGCGGGTGCCAGGGGAACAGCAGCGAGATGGCCGGATTTTCGGCCAGTTCCCGCCCCTTCCGGCTGTTGTAGTTCGTGAAGAACACAAAGCCGCGGTCGTCGAACGCCTTCATCAGGACGGTCCGTGAGCTCGGCCGGCCCACCGGATCCACGGTCGAGACGACCATCGCGTTCGGTTCGTGCAGACCGGCCACGGTCGCGTCCTTGAACCAGCGCGCGAACTGGTCGTACGGGCTGGCGGCAAGGTCGGACTCGACGAGTCCCTCGGCGCGGTAGTGGGCACGCATGGAGGAGGGATCGGGGTTCTCGGCATGAGGCGCGTCGGCGGGGTGCACGGCCTCATCTTGCAACACCCGCTCAGACGCGGTCAGCCGGGAGGGGCGGAAGTCTGCCCCTCGTCGACCGGCCGTAACCCTCCCGACAGCAGATCGACCGGTGTGCGGGTCGCGCCCCTCCGCGCAGGTGAGGGACCCGCCACAATCAGGGGCAGGCCCCCTGTGGCCCCCGGGCGGGGAGAGCTATCGTGTCCGTCCGGCCCGACGGGCCGCACCACAGCACCTGCCTGCCCGCGGCCCGACCACCGCGGGCACGCCCCTCGCGTGACCCACGCCCCGGCGGGGCATCACCGGGGTGACCGGTACGGACCGCGAGCTGCCGGCGCAGCCGCGGAGCCGCACCGGCACCGCACACCAGAGACTCGACCGCACGGCAGCCGGTCACGGACCGTTTGCCGCCCCCATCTTGAGGAGCTGCCTGATGTCCGACTTCGTACCCGGGCTCGAAGGAATCATCGCGTTCGAGACGGAGATCGCCGAGCCGGATAAGGAAGGCGGTTCGCTCCGCTACCGCGGTGTGGACATCGAAGACCTCGTCGGCAAGGTGTCCTTCGGAAACGTCTGGGGGCTGCTCGTCGACGGGGCGTTCGACCCCGGACTGCCGCCCGCCGAGCCCTTCCCGATCCCGGTGCACTCCGGTGACATCCGGGTCGATGTGCAGTCGGCGCTCGCCATGCTCGCGCCCGTATGGGGCCTCAAACCGCTGCTGGACATCGACGAGCGGACGGCCCGGGACGACCTCGCCCGCGCCGCCGTGATGGCACTGTCGTACGTGGCCCAGTCGGCCCGCGGGCCGGGCCTGCCGATGGTGCCGCAGAAGGAGATCGACAAGGCCGAGACCATCGTCGAGCGCTTCATGCGGCGCTGGCGCGGCGAGCCGGACCCGCAGCACGTCAAGGCCGTCGACGCCTACTGGACCTCGGCCGCCGAGCACGGCATGAACCCCTCCACCTTCACCGCCCGCTCCATCGCCTCCACCGGCGCGGATGTGGCGGCCGCGCTGTCCGGCGCCGTCGGCGCGATGTCCGGCCCGCTGCACGGCGGCGCACCCTCCCGCGTCCTCGGCATGATCGAGGACGTCGAGCGGACCGGCGACGCCTCGGCCTACGTCCGCCAGGCCCTGGACAAGGGCGGCCGGCTGATGGGCTTCGGCCACCGCGTCTACCGCGCCGAGGACCCCCGCGCGCGGGTGCTGCGCCGGACCGCCCAGGAGCTGGGCGCCCCCCGCTTCGAGGTCGCCGAGGCGCTGGAGAAGGCCGCCCTCCAGGAACTCCGCAGCCGCCGCCCCGACCGGGTGCTGGCCACCAACGTCGAATTCTGGGCGGCCATCGTCCTGGACTTCGCCGAGGTCCCGGCGCACATGTTCACCTCGATGTTCACCTGTGCCCGCACGGCGGGGTGGAGTGCGCACATCTTGGAACAGAAGCGGACGGGCCGACTGGTTCGGCCGTCGGCCCGGTATGTCGGGCCCGGGGCCCGTAGCCCGCGGGAGATCCCGGGGTTCGGGGGGATCGCGCCACGGTAGGTTTCCCCACGTTTTTTGCTTTCCCGCCGTGGTGGTTGCTCGCCGTTGCGCCTGCGGCGGGCGGGGTTGTTGTTGGGTGCGGTGACGGACCTCCGGGGCCTGGTGTGTGGACTGCTTCGCTTTACGTCCACACACCAGGCCCCTCCGGCCCGTCCCCTCCCGTTGGGGGAGTGAGTGCGGGTGGGTGGGGGCGTGCCGCCGTAAGCCATAACCGGGCCCTACGGCCCGCACCAGACCACTACGGGTCCCCCACCAAGGTTTTTCCCAACCTTCAACGGGAGGGGACGGGCCTGCGCAGCGGCACCGCCCGCCGCAGGCGCAACGGCGAGGAAAGGCCCAAAACGCCCCTACCGACCAAGAAGGTCGTCGATGATCTTCGCCCACTCTTCGACGACCTTGGCCCGACGGGCCGAGTCATCCGTCAGCAGGTTCGCGAGGCCGAGGCCCCGGGCCATGTCGAGCAGGCCCTGGACGGTCTCCCGTACGCCGGGGGCGGATTCGTCGGCGTCGAGCAGCGCCACCGCCGTCCGGTGGGCCTCGCGGCCAACCCGGGCTTCCAGGGCCGTGACGCGGTCACGCAAAGGCTCTTCGTCGGAGGCGGCCACCCACAGATGCAACGCCGCGCGGAACAGCGGCCCCGTGTAGAGGCCGACGAGCTCCTCGACGATGACCCAGGTGCGGGCGATGGAGCCCGCCGGAGGCAGCTTGTGCGCGACCGCCGCCACCGCGCTCTGCCGCTTCTCCGCGACATGTTCGACGGCGGCCGTGAAGAGGTCCTCGCGGGTGCGGAAGTGGTGCTGGGCGGCGCCCCGGGAGACGCCGGCCCGTTCGGCGACCACGGAGACCGTGCTGCCGCTCCAGCCGCGCTCCGCCAGGCAGGAGACGGCGGCCTCCAGGAGCTTGAGGCGGGTGGCCCGGCTGCGTTCCTGCTGGGGCTGTTTGGGGCCGCGGGCGGGGGTCAGCGCGCCCATGCGGGGGCCCGTCGTTCCAGGAAGGCGGTCATGCCCTCGCGGGCCTCGGCGGAGCCGAAGAGCCGGGCGGACTGTTCGGCGAGCGCTTCGGTGTCGCGGTCGAAGGCGGCCAGCACCTCGGCGGTGACCAGTTTTTTCGACTCGGCCAGGCCCTGTGGGGAGCCCTTGCGCAGGCCGTCCAGTACGGGGGCGAGGCCGGTGTCGACGTCGTCGGCGGCGAGGGTGACCAGGCCGATCCGGGCCGCCTCGGCCGCGTCGAACTTCTCGCCGGTGAGGTAGTAGCGGCCGGCGGCGCGGGGGTCCAGCCGCGGCAGCAGCGGCAGGGAGATGACGGCGGGGGCGAGGCCGAGGCGGGCCTCGGTGAAGGCGAAGGTGGCGTCCGGGCCGGCCGCGGAGATGTCGCAGGCGCCGAGCAGGCCCAGGCCGCCGGCCCGGACGTGTCCGGTGACCCGGGCGACGACCGGTTTGGGCAGTGCCACGATGGCGCGCAGCAGACGGGCCAGGCCCAACGGGCCGCCCTTAGCGGTGCCCGAGGTGGCCTCGGAGAGGTCCGCGCCGGCGCAGAACGTGCCGCCGGTGTGGGTGAGGACGACGGCGCGGGTGTCGTCGTCGGCCGCGGCGTCCGTGAGCGCCTGGTGCAGTTCGGCGACCAGGCGGGTGGAGAGGGCGTTGCGGTTGTGCGGGGAGTCCAGGGTGAGGGTGGTGATGCCGCGCTCGTGGGAGCGCGGGACCAGGGGTACCGCGGGGGCGTCGGACGTCGGGGCGTCCGTCTTCGGCGCGTCGGTCATCGGGGCGTCAGTCATCGGGGCGTCGAGCTCCTTTCCCTGGCGCGCAGTTCGCGTCGCAGGATCTTTCCGGTGGTGGCGCGCGGCACGCTGGCCAGGAATTCCACGCGGCGCACTTTTTTGTACGGGGCGACTCGTCCGGCAACTTGGTGTCCTCCTCGCCATGAGTGGCGGGGATTCCCCTTCTCAGGGGTTTCGGCCGGTCGCCCGGCTTACAGGTTCCTGCTTCGCGGACCGGCTGGTGCCGAGGTCTCCACAGGCTGGGAACGCGAGCCCCGCGTCCCTTTGATTCTTGGCCGCGTTCACGTCGGCGTGGTCCCAGTGTCCGCAATGGCGGTGCACTCGAAGGCCGCTTGGCTCTTGCGGCTCTTCGGGTCCACATGCCCGCACTGGTTGCACGTCTGGGACGTGTAGGCGGGGTTGACGAGAAGGATCTCACTGCCCGTGTGGCGAGCGGCGCTGCGTAAGGCCAGTTCAAACTTGTGCCAGCCCTTGTCGAGGATCGCGCGGTTGAGCCCGGCCTTCTGTCGGACGTTGCGGCCCGGCCGGTCGAGCGTTCCGGACGCACTCGCGGTCATGTTCCGGGTGCGTGGGTCTTCGAGGACCACGAGAGCATTGCGGGCGGTGATGCGGTTGGCGGTGTAGGCGCAGAAGTCGGTGCGTCGATCGGTGGCTCGGCCCGTGATCCGCCTCAGCGCGGCGACAGTCTTGCGTCGGTTCGCAGATCCCTTCTTCTGCCGGGCCGGCTTCTTCTGCAGCTTGCGGCACCGGACCGTCTCGCCGACAGTGATGAACTGCCTGTCGTGGAAGGTTCCATCGCTGGTAACGGCCGCGACCGTCACGCCTCGGTCGATGCCCACGGCGGAATCCGGCATCGCGTGCTCCTCTGGCGTTTCGTGTCCGTCGTCCACTAGGAAGGACACAAACCACTGCCCACCCCTCCGGCTGACAGTCGCCGAACGGATCTCACCCCCGAGAGGCCGAGACCAGCGGAATCGGACCCACCCCAGCTTGAGGAGCTTGACGCGTCCCCACTTACGGCCCTGCCGTTCCACCGCGATGGACTTCCCGGCCGGGAACCGGAACGACGGGGACCATCGAGCCTTCGAACGCCAACGGACCTTGAAGGTGCTGTGTTCACGGCACGCCCGGTCGAGATCCCGGAGAGTCTGCTGGAGCAGCTGCGCCGGCGCGGTCTTCAACCACGGATGGTCGCGCTTGGCCTCAGCGAGTTCGGCACACTGCGGCACGTAATTCATCCACGCCCCGCGACGACGGTACTCCCTGCGCTGTTCGAGGCCGGTGTTCCACACGGCGCGCCAGATGTCACCGAACTCTTGGCACTGCTTGGACTGTTCAGCCGTCAGCTCAAGCCGGTACCTGCGGCCCGACAGCATGGAAAGACCCCCTTCCAAAATGATGCGGCCACGCTAGCGCGAACCACTGACAACGCAGCAGCTCCGCAAGCAACTCGCTTCCCCGACAAGCGCTGTCCCGTCCTCAGTACGACTTGGGCAGCCCCAGGGACTGGTGCGAGACAAAGTTGAGGATCATCTCGCGGCTGACCGGTGCGATCCGCGCCACCCGGGCGGCGGTGATCATCGAGCCGAGGCCGTACTCCTGGGTGAGGCCGTTGCCGCCGAGGGT
Organism: Streptomyces sp. bgisy130; assembly: GCF_057708345.1. Taxonomy (NCBI): domain Bacteria; kingdom Bacillati; phylum Actinomycetota; class Actinomycetes; order Kitasatosporales; family Streptomycetaceae; genus Streptomyces; species Streptomyces sp. bgisy130. The sequence goes on along the minus strand of NZ_JBYISA010000003.1, from coordinate 198,027 downwards.
GTGGACGGCCTGGTCGACGGCGTGCACCGCGGCCTCGGCCGCCGCGTACTTGGCCATGTTGGCGGCCTCGCCCGCGCCCAGGTCGTCGCCCGCGTCATAGAGATGGGCCGCCTTCTGCATCATCAGCCGGGCGAGCTCCAGCTCGATATGGGCCTGCGCGAGCGGGTGGGCGACGGCCTGGTGGGCGCCGATGGGCTCCTTCCACACCTGGCGGGTACCGGCGTAGTCGACGGCCCGGCCCAGCGCGTAGCGGCCCATGCCGAGGGCGAAGGCGGCGGTCATGATCCGCTCCGGGTTGAGCCCGGCGAACAGCTGGAGCAGTCCGGCGTCCTCGTCGCCGACCAGCGCGTCGGCGGGCAGCCGCACCTCGTCCAGGGTCAGTTCGAACTGCTTCTCCGGGGCGGACAGTTCCATCGCGATCGGGCTGCGGCCAAAACCGGGGGTGTCGCGCGGCACGATGAACAGGCAGGGCTTGAGGCGGCCGGTCCGGGCGTCCTCGGTGCGGCCGACGATCAGGGTCGCGTCGGCGATGTCGACGCCGGAGATGAAGACCTTGCGGCCGTTGAGGACCCAGTCCTCGCCGTCCTTGCGGGCGGTGGTCGTGATGCGGTGCGAGTTGGAGCCGGCGTCCGGTTCGGTGATGCCGAAGGCCATCTTGCGGGAGCCGTCGGCGAGGCCCGGGAGCCAGGCCCGCTTCTGGTCCTCGGTGCCGAAGCGGGCGATGACCGTGCCGCAGATGGCGGGCGAGACGACCATCATCAGGAGCGGGCAGCCGGCGGCGCCCAACTCCTCCAGGACGATGGAGAGTTCGACGATGCCGCCGCCTCCGCCGCCGTGCTCCTCGGGGAGGTTGACGCCGAGGTAGCCGAGTTCGGCGGCCTCCGCCCAGAGGTCGTCGGTGTGGGTGCCCTCCGCCACGACGCGGGTGAAGTAGTCGCGGCCATAGCGGGCGCCTAGGGCGGCTACGGCTTTGCGCAGGGCGCGGTGTTCCTCGGACTCGATCGTCGGGGTTCCCATGGGGGTCTCCTCGGGGTCGTCGGTTGAGGTGCGGTTCGCTGCCGGCGGCGATCCGTTTTTCGGCTTCGGTTGCGTTGCCGGGTGCGGCGCCGTTTCCCGCCTTCGGCGGTGGGAGGGGGTGTTTGGGGTGGGGGGAGCTGTCAAAACCCGTAGTGGTGCCGTCAGTCCGTGACCACGGCCAGGAGGGTGCCTACTTCGACCTGTTGGCCGGGCTGGGCAGGGAGGGAGGTGAGGGTGCCGGCTGCGGGGGCGGTGATTTTGTGTTCCATCTTCATGGCCTCCAGCCACAGCAGGGGTTGGCCGGCCTCTACCGGGGCGCCCTCGGTGAGGCCGTCGGCGAGGCGTACGACCGTGCCGGGCATGGGGGCCAGTAGGGAGCCGGGTTCGGTGCGGGCGGTGGGGTCGGGGAAGCGGGGCTGGGCGGTGAAGGTGTGGGAGGTGGGGGTGATGGCCCCGCCCGGGGACGGTGGCGCGTCGACATGGACGCGGTCGCCGTAGCGGGTGACGGTGAACTGCCGCCGTAGTCCGTCGATTTCGAGCACCACTCCGTCCGGGCCGTGGGTGAGCAGCCGGACGCCGGGGAAGTCCTCGGCCCGGAGGCCGTCGCGGTCGAGGCGGTAGCGGATGGTGTGTTCGGTGTTTCCGCGGGCGTAGGTCTTGGCCTGGGGGGCGGAGGGGACGTTGCGGAAGCCTCCGAAGCGGGAGCGGCCGTGGGCCTCGGCGAGGGCGGCGGCGAGGGCGAAGACCGGGGCGCCGTCGGCGTCGTTGGTGGTGAGGTCGGTGAGGTGGCGGTCGTAGAAGCCGGTGTCCAGGGCGGCGGGGTCGGTGAACTCCGGGTGGCGCAGGGAGCGGACGAGCAGGTCGCGGTTGGTGACGGGGCCGTGGAGGGCGGCTCGTTCGAGGGCGCCGGCCAGTTTGCGTATGGCCTCGGCGCGGGTCGGGGCCCAGGCGATGACCTTGGCGAGCATCGGGTCGTAGTGGACGCCGATGGTGTCGCCGTCGGTGACGCCGGAGTCCAGCCGGACGCCGTCGGGCAGCGCCAGCCGGTGCAGGGTGCCGGTCTGCGGCTGCCAGTCGGCCGCCGGGTCCTCGGCGTAGAGCCGCGCCTCCACGGCGTGCCCGTGCGGCGGCGGTGGTTCCGCTTCCAGCGGGCGGTCCTCGGCGATGCTCAGCTGGAGGGCGACCAGGTCAAGGCGGTATACGGCCTCGGTGACCGGGTGTTCGACCTGGAGGCGGGTGTTCATCTCCAGGAAGTAGGCCCGGCCGGTGCGGTCCACCAGGAACTCCACGGTGCCCGCGCCCCGGTAGCCGATGGCGCGGGCGGCCCGTTCGGCGGCCTCGTGCAGGGTGGTGCGCAGCTCCTCGGACAGGCCGGGGGCCGGGGCCTCCTCGATGACCTTCTGATGGCGGCGCTGGAGGGAGCAGTCGCGGGTGCCGAGGGTCCAGACCGTGCCGTGCCCGTCGGCGAGGATCTGCACCTCGACGTGGCGGCCGCCGACGACATAGGGCTCGACGAAGACCTCGCCGTCGCCGAAGGCCGCCGCCGCCTCGGCTGCGGCGCCCTTCAACTCGCCTTCCAGCGCGTCCAGTTCGGTGACGATCCGCATGCCGCGGCCGCCGCCGCCCGCCGCCGCCTTCACCAGCAGCGGCAGATCGGCCGCGGTGACGTGTCCGGGGTCGACGGGGGCCAGCAGCGGCACCCCGGCTCCGGCCATCAGCTCCTTGGCCCGCGTCTTGGAGGCCATCGCCTCGATGGCGGCGGGGGGCGGACCGATCCAGGCCAGGCCCGCTTCGGCCACCGCGGCGGCGAAGCCGGCGTTCTCGGAGAGGAAGCCGTAGCCGGGGTGGACCGCGTCGGCGCCCGCGGCCAGGGCGGCCCGTACGAGCAGGTCGCCGCGCAGATAGGTGTCGGCCGGGGCGTCGCCCGGGAGCCGTACGGCGGTGTCCGCCTCACGGACGTGCGGGGCGCCGGCGTCCGCGTCGGAGTGCACGGCGACGGTGGCGATGCCCAGCTCACGGCAGGTGCGGAAGACCCGCCGGGCTATTTCACCGCGGTTGGCGACGAGTACGGAACGGATCACTTCTGCCTCACATCCGGAAGACGCCGAAGCCGCCCCGCGCGCCCTCGACCGGGGCGTTGTGGAGGGCGGACAGGCACAGGCCGAGGACGGTTCGGGTGTCGCGCGGGTCGATGACGCCGTCGTCGTAGAGCCGCCCGGACAGGAACATCGGCAGCGACTCCGACTCGATCTGCTGCTCGACCATCGCGCGCAGCCCGGCGTCCGCCTCGTCGTCGTACGGCTGCCCCTTGGCGGCGGCCGACGCGCGGGCAACGATCGAGAGCACCCCGGCCAGCTGCTGCGGTCCCATGACGGCTGACTTGGCGCTCGGCCAGGCGAACAGGAAGCGGGGGTCGAAGGCGCGGCCGCACATGCCGTAGTGGCCGGCGCCGTAGGAGGCGCCCATGAGGACGGACAGATGCGGGACCTTCGAGTTCGACACCGCGTTGATCATCATCGCGCCGTGTTTGATGATGCCGCCCTGCTCGTACTCCTTGCCGACCATGTAGCCGGTGGTGTTGTGGAGGAAGAGCAGCGGGATGTCGCGCTGGTTGGCCAACTGGATGAACTGGGCGGCCTTCTGGGACTCCGCGCTGAAGAGCACGCCCTGGGCGTTGGCGAGGATGCCGACGGGGTAGCCGTGCAGCTCGGCCCAGCCGGTGGTCAGGCTCGGCCCGTAGAGCGGTTTGAACTCGTCGAAGTCCGAGCCGTCCACGATCCGCGCGATGACCTCGCGGGGGTCGAAGGGGGCTTTGAGGTCGCCGGGGACGATGCCCAGCAGCTCGTCCTCGTCGCACTTCGGGGGTGCCGCCGGTCCTGGATCGGGCTGTGCCTTGCGGTGGTTGAGGCGGGCGACCACCCGCCGGGCCTGGCGCAGCGCGTCCGGCTCGTCCACCGCGAAGTGGTCCGCGAGCCCGGAGGTGCGGGCATGCATCTCGGCGCCGCCCAGCGACTCGTCGTCGCTCTCCTCGCCGGTCGCCATCTTCACCAGCGGCGGGCCGCCCAGGAACACCTTGGCGCGCTCCTTGACCATGATCACGTGGTCGGACATCCCGGGGACGTACGCACCGCCCGCGGTCGAGTTGCCGAACACCACGGCGACGGTCGGGATACCGGCCGCGGACAGCCGGGTGAGGTCCTTGAACAGTGCCCCGCCCGGGATGAAGATCTCCTTCTGGCTGGGCAGATCGGCGCCGCCGGACTCCACCAGCGAGATCACCGGAAGGCGGTTGGCGAAGGCGATCTCGTGGGCCCGCAGCGACTTCTTCAGCGTCCAGGGGTTGCTGGCGCCGCCGCGCACCGTCGGGTCGTTGGCGGTGATCAGGCACTCCACGCCCTCGACGGTCCCGATGCCGGTGACCAGCGAGGCGCCCACCTGGTAGTCGCTCCCCCAGGCCGCGAGCGGCGACAGCTCCAGGAACGGGGTGTCGGGGTCGAGGAGCAGCTCGATCCGCTCCCGGGCGAGCAGTTTGCCGCGCTTGCGGTGCCGGGCGACGTACTTCTCCCCGCCGCCCTCGGTCGCCTTGGCGTGTGCCTCCTCGATCTCCGCCAGCTTCGCGAGCATCGCCGTACGACGCTCCGCGTACTCGGCGCCCGACGGGTCGAGCCCGGTTCCGAGCACGGTCACCTCAACACCTCCGGTAGGTCCATGTGCCGCGAACGCAGCCACTCCCCCACGGCCTTGGCCTGGGGATCGAACCGGGCCTGCGCGGCGACGCCCTCGCCGAGCAGCCCGTTGACGACGAAGTTGAGCGCGCGCAGATTCGGCAGTACGTGCCGGTCGACCGGCAGGTCCGCGGTCTCGGGGAGCAGCTGGCGGAAGCGCTCGACGGTCAGCTCGTGTGCCAGCCAGCGCCAGGCCGGCTCGGTGCGGGCCCACACCCCGACGTTCGCCGCGCCGCCCTTGTCGCCGCTGCGGGCTCCGGCGACCAGGCCGAGCGGGCCGCGCCGGGTGGCGCCGGCGGGCAGCGGCTCGGGGAGCGGGGGGTCGGGCAGCCGCGCCAAATCCCTTGATATGGGCGCGGGTTGGATGCCGATACGGGTGCCGTCCGGCAGTACGGCGTGGTGCGGTACCTCGGTGGCGTCCACCGCCACCGCCTCGAAGACCCCGTAGGGGGTGCCCTTGCCGGGCGGCGCGGTGACATGGAAACCGGGGTAGCTGGCCAGCGCCAGCTCGACCGCGGCGCCGCTGACCACCCGCCCGACCGCGTCCTGGTCGGGGTCGCGCACCACCAGGCGCAGCAGGGCGCTCGCCTCCTCCTGGACCGCCGCGTCGTCCCGGTCGGTGCGGGCCAGTGTCCAGCGGACCTCGGCCGGGCGGTGCTCCGCCGCGTCGAGGGCCGCCTCCATCTGGCGGCGGACCAGCGCGGCCTTGGCCGGCACGTCCAGTCCGGTCAGGACGAAGGTGACCTCGTTGCGCCAGCCGCCGAGGCGGGTCAGCCCGGTCTTGAGGGTGGGCGGCGGCGCCTCGCCCCGTACGCCGTCGATCCGGACCCGGTCCGGCGCCTCCTGGGTCAGCCGTACGGTGTCCAGCCGCGCCGTCACATCCGGCCCGGCGTAGCGGGCGCCGGCCGTCTCGTAGAGCAGCTGGGCGGTGACGGTGCCGGTGGTCACCGCGCCGCCGGTGCCCGGGTGTTTGGTGATCACCGCGCTGCCGTCGGCGGCGATCTCGGCGAGCGGGAAGCCGGGCCGCAGCAGGTCATGGGCGTCGAAGAAGGAGTAGTTGCCGCCGGTGGCCTGGGTGCCGCATTCCAGGACGTGCCCGGCGACCACCGCACCGGCCAGCTGGTCCAGATCGTGTGGCCGCCAGCCGAAGTGTGCCTGGGCCGCTCCGCTGACCAGCGCGGCGTCGGTGACCCGTCCGGTCACCACCACGTCGGCACCGGCCCGCAGGCAGGCGGCGATCCCCCCGCCGCCCAGGTAGGCGTTGGCGGTCAGCACCCCCTCGCCCCACCCGCCGCGCGCCAGCAGATCATCGCCTTCGACATGTGCCACCCGTACGGGGACCCCGACCCTGTCCGCCAACTCCCGTACGGCGTCGGCGAGTCCGGCCGGGTTCAGCCCGCCCGCGTTGGTGACGATCCGCACGCCGCGCTCGGCGGCAAGCCCGAGCCCGTCCTCCAACTGCCGCAGAAAGGTCCTGGCATAGCCGCGGGTGGGGTCCTTCAGCCGGTCCCGGCCGAGGATCAGCATGGTCAGCTCGGCGAGATAGTCGCCGGTCAGTACGTCGAGCGGCCCGCCGGTGAGCATCTCGCGCAGCGCGTCGAAGCGGTCGCCGTAGAAGCCGGAGGCATTGCCGACGCGGAGGACGGCGGGGTCGGCGCCTATGGGGCGTACGGGGTGCACGGGGTGTACGGGGCGTATGGTGCCGCCGTCGCTCATGAGGTGGCGGCTTTCCCGGACGGTTGCCGCCCCTTGCCCGGCGGGCCCGCGAAGGCCTGTGCGATCTCCAGCCAGCGCTCCGCGTCCGCCCCCTCGGCCCGTACGGACGGCAGATCGGCGCGGTGCGCCCGTTGGGTCACCAGCAGACAGAACTCCAGCGCCGTACCGGTCACCCGCTGGGCGGCATCCGGTGGCCCGTACTCCCACACCGTGCCGTCGGGCGCCCGCAGCTCGACCCGGAACTCGTCCTCGGGCGGGGTGAGTTGATGCGTCGCATAGGCGAAGTTGCGGGTCCGGACGCCGATCCGGGCGATATGCCGCAGCCGGGCGGTGGGCGGCCGGACGGCACCCAGCGCGTCGGCGATGTCCTGCCCGTGCGCCCAGGTCTCCATCAGCCGCGCGGTGGCCATCGAGGCCACGCTCATCGGCGGGCCGTACCAGGGCAGTTTCTCCCCGGCCGGCCGCTCCCTGAGCGCGCGGAGCAGCTCCTCGCGGCCGGTCCGCCAGTCCGCGAGCAGCTCCGCCGGCGGTGTCAGCGCACCGGCCTCGGCGGCCTCGTCGACAAAGGTCAGCGGCGTGGCGAGGGCTTCCTGCGCGGCGCGCGCAAAGCCCTCCGGGTCGGTGGCCGAGAGCAGCGCCTGCCGGTCGGTCCAGGCGAGGTGGGCGATCTGGTGGGCGACCGTCCATCCCTCGGCGGGTGTCGGGGCCGCCCAGCGCTCCGCCGGCAGCCCCGCGACCAGCGCGTCCAGCTCCTCGCTCTCCGCCCTGAGATCGGCCAGTACGGCGCCGGGATCGGACACGCGGCACTCCCCTCATCGGCCCCATGTGGCCTACGGCCAGGGCGGGTTGACAGGCGTTGGTGCGGTACGGGTCCGAGCGTGGCAGCGCCGGCAGAAACAATCAAGCACGCCTGCATGATTTTTTCCTGCGACGGTTCCATGGGCAGGGACGGCCCTTAGGAGTGCTTCCCCTAAGGGCCGATGCGGGCGTGCGGGCGTGCGGGCGGGCGTGCGGGCGTGCGGGCGTGCGGGCGTGCGGGCGTGCGGGCGTGCGGGCGTGCGGCCCATGGTTCGGCCGCGGGCGGCGGCCCGGGGTTCAGCTGTGAGCCCCCGCGCTCCGTACGGCGCCCACGCTCGCCAGCACGACCAGCCCGATCGCCAGCACCTCGGCCCAGCCCAGCGCCTGGTGCAGAACGAGGAATCCGGCGGTGGCCGCGGCGGCCGGCTCCAGGCTCATCATCACCGCGAAACCGGCGGCCGGCAGCTTGCGCAGGGCGAGCAGTTCCAGGGTGTAGGGCAGGACGGACGACATCAGGGCAACCGCGGCGCCCAGCCCCAGGGTGACCGGATCGATCAGGGCGGAGCCCGCGCTGACGATGCCGAACGGCAGACTGAGCAGCGCCGCGACCGTCATCGCCAGGGCCAGTCCGTCCGCCTGCGGGAAGCGCTGGCCCGTACGGGCGGAGAGCAGGATGTAGGCGGCCCACAGCCCGCCGGCCGCCAGCGCGAACGCCGCCCCGGTGAGGTTGACCCCGTCGAACCCCTCGCGCCCCAGCAGCACCACACCGCCCAGGGCCAGCGCCGCCCACACCAGGCTCAGCAGCCTGCGGGAGGTCGCCACCGACAGGATCAGCGGCCCGAGGAACTCCAGGGTGACCGCGGCGCCCAGCGGAATGCGGTCGATGGCCTGGTAGAAGAGCGAGTTCATCCCGGCCAGTGCGACACCGAAGGCCAGCACCGTGGCCCAGTCGCCCCGCGTATGACCGCGCAGCTTGGGGCGGCAGACGATCAGCAGCACCAGTGAGGCGACCACCAGCCGCAGGGTGACCACGCCCAGCGCACCGGCCCGCGGGAAGAGCAACACCGCCACCGACGAGCCGAACTGGAGCGAGACGATCCCGCCGATGACCAGCGCCACCGACCCGATCCGCCCGCGCGCCCCGGCGCCGCCGGCTCGCCCGGCCTGCGCCTCCGCCGTCAGTACCTCGGGCGAGGGCGGTACCGGGTGCGCAATCCCCCCGTCACGGGCGGGCGCGGTGTCGAGGGAAGGGGCGGGGGTGGCGGGCGTACCGCCATCGGGAGTCTCGGGCGAAGCGTTCACGCCACCACGCTACGGCCCGCCGTTCCGGTCCGTGAAATGCCTTTTCCCCTGTTGTTATGCTCCGCGCGCATGAGCATCGAGCTGCGTCATTTCCGTTGCTTTCTCGCCATCGCCGACACCCTGAGCATCACCCGCGCCGCCGAGCGGCTGCATCTGACCCAGCCCGCCGTCTCCCGCACCCTGCGCCAGCTGGAACAGGCCCTCGGCGTCCACCTCGTCGACCGCTCCACCCATCACCTCGCGCTCACCCCCGACGGGCTGTCCTTCCGCGACCGGGCGGCGGTCGCGGTGGCCGCCTTCGACCGGGCGCTCGGCTATGCCCACCGCAGCGCCTGGCCGCTGCGGCTGGGCCATGCCTGGGCGGGCGCCGGTACGGACACCACCGCGCTGCTGCGCCGCTGGCACGAGGAGCACCCGGCGACCCCGCTCGAACTCCTCCGTATCGACGACCGCACGGCCGGTCTCGCCCGCGGCGAAGTGGACGCGGCCCTGCTGCGCGGCGAGGTCCGTGCGCCGGGCCTGATCACCGAGCGGCTGACCACCGAGCCCCGGGTGGCCGGCCTGCCCGCCGACGACCCGCTCGCCCACCGCACCGCCCTCTCCCTCGCGGATCTGGCCGACCGCACCATCGCCGTCAACACCGTCTCCGGCGTCACTTCCCTCGACCTGTGGCCGCCCTCGGCCCGCCCCGCCGCCACGATCACCATCGGGAACACCGACGACTGGCTGGCCGCCATCACCGGCGGCCGCGCGGTCGGCGTCACCACCTCCGCCACCGCCGAAATGCACCCCCACCCCGCCATGGCCTACGTCCCCCTCACCGACGCCCCACCCGTCCCCGTCGTCATCGCCTGGCGCGACGGCCCGGGGCACCCGCGGATCCCGGACCTGATCCGGCTGGCCCGTGAGGTGATGGGGCGGGACGGCGGGGGGTGATGGGGACGGAGGGGCTTGACGATTCGGGGGGGGCGGGACGCGGGGCCGCAGGAGGGCGGCGACGCCTCAGAACCGCCGGGCCGACTCCTCCGCGTGGGCCATGCGCCGCAGGCTCAGCAGCACCGGTTCGTACAGCACCGTGAGCGCGACGGCCGCCTCGATCTGCTCGGTCGGGGTCGGCTGCTCCTCGACCATGTCCAGGTCGGTGACCGCCAGTTGCGCCGCCAGCTGCGCGTACGGCAGCAACTGCTCGGTGTCGCAGGGGTAGCCGAGCCGGACCAGCGCGGCGACCGAGTCGATGAGCCGCCGGTGGGCGGGGTCGCGCAGGTCCGGGCCGGAGTCGGCGGACCAGCCCAGCCGCTCCAGCAGCGCCGCCACCGAGCGGCGGGCGGTGGCCACCGCCGGGTCGTCCTCGGCGGGCCGCTCGGCGCAGGGCAGCGCCCAGGTCGCCGCGCCCAGCCGCAGGTGGTGGTCCAGCGACTCGTCCTCCGCGGCGGCGATCACCTCGCGCGCGGCGGCCACCGGAACCCCGCCGATCTGGATCAGCGCCCGCACCAGGCGCAGCCGCCGCAGGTGGTCCTCCCCGTACTCGGCCTGGGTCGCGGAGACCCGGCGCCCGGGCTGGAGCAGTCCTTCGCGCAGGTAGTACTTGATCGTGGCGGTGGACACACCACTGCGCTCGCTCAGCTCCGCCAGCCGCATGCTCTTGCACCTCCATTGGACAGTGAAACTATCCAAGCATGCTTGGTGTCGCCATCCAAGAGGGGGCGGAGAATCAGCGAGGCTTACCCGGCCCTGCCGGCGTCGAAAGCCTGGGCGACGGCAAGGCTGTCTTCGTAGACGTGGTGCCGAGTGACCAGGCCGTCCTCGACCGTGAGGTGCAGGGCGAACCGAGCGCGGTAAGCACGCCCGGTGGAGCGGGCGGTTTGGCGGATCTCGCCCAACACGACCGCGTCGTTGCCGTCGATGAGGATGCGCTCGATCTCGGTCGCCGCCTGCCCGGCCACATGGTGCTCGGCCAGCTCGCGGTAGTGGGCGGAGGCATCGGCGCGGGTGGAGCGGTGGCGGATCCACGGAGTCGCCGGACGACCGTGCTCGGCCTCCGGCCAGTCCAGCTTCCAGTCGCCCCGTTCGGCATACAGCTCCGCGATGCGCTCGGGGTCGCCCTCACCGATCCGGCGCAGCAACTCCTCCACCACGGCACGGGTGGTCGCAGACGTGGTTGACGGCAATCTGATCACTCCAATCCGGCCCCTGCGCACTGCTGACGCGGAGAGAGCACCATTCTCACCAGCGCCGGACGGTCCGGCGATTACCTCCCAGGTAATGGCAGGACCGCATCAAGCCCCCTGCCTGGGTGCGCCGCACCCGGCCTCGGCCCGCCCTGGAGAAGTGGCTGTCGCCGACACAGAGTTGCCGCATCCGGCACGGCGGCACATCCGGCCCCCTCAGAGGAGCAACCATGTCACCCACTCCCAATCCCAATCCCACTCCCACCCCCGCCCCCTCCCCCGACGACGCCCTCGCCTCACGCCTACAGCGTCTGGAGGACAAGGAGTCCCTGCGGGCGCTGATGATCCACGGCTGGCGGGCGCTGGACCGCAGGGACTGGCGCACCTGGATCGAGTGCTGGGCCGAGGACGCGGTGCTGGAGTTCGGCCCGTGGAAACAAGTCCACGGCCGCGAGGCGGTGCTGGCCAAGGTCGTGGCGGCCGAGGCGCCGTACACCAGCATGCAGCACCACATCCTCAACATGGACTTCCAGGTGCGGGGCGACCGGGCGACCGGCGTCGGCTACATGTGGTTCGTGGCCGTCGCCGATCCCGGCCGGACCGCCTCGCCGTATGCCATGGGCGGCCCCTACGACTGGGACTTCGCCCGGGACGCCGGCGGCTGGCGGCTGACCCGCCAGCGGCTCGGCGTCTGGTGGACCAGCGGCGAGGACGCGCTCGGCTCCTTCACCAACCCCTAGGTGTATTTGACCTGGAGCGTTGTTAACTCGGCTGATGGGTGGCCGGCCGCCGAGTGCGGTGTGGCTGCGGTGGTGGTTGTAGGTGTGGAGGAAGTCTGCCAGGGCCTGGGTCCGCCGACGAGGAGCCGGAGCAAGTGGCGGCCTGAGCGCCTGCGTTCCCGGTTCCTCTGGCTCCTCGGGCTCCTCCGGCGCCCACCCGGGACAGTTACGCCCCATCCCCGGGGACTACCGCACCGGACACGCCCGATCCGGCCGCGCCCGGTGCGGACTACAGGCGATCAGATTCAGCGACAGAAACCGCCCTCCGCTCACCCACCAGCCCCCGACCCGGTCCTCACCGGCGGACAGCGCCCGTACGGTCTCCCCGTACGAAGCTTCCGGCGGATACGAGCCCACGAAGAGCCCTGCGTAGTGGGCAAGTTGAGCGGCATACCACTCAGCCGCCCCTTTCGGCTCCTCGAACGTCGCCTCGATCCGGGCGGCCGGCTTCAGCAGCCAGTCCGCGCACTCCAGCGGCATCACCTGGGCGGCCCGGAACTCCGGGTGATCCGGCCGGCGGTGCGCGTCCCCCGGCTTCACAAGGACGTCGCCGCTGCCGAGCCAGACATAGGCGTGGTGGTGAGGTCCGGCCATCTCGCTCCCTGATGTCGCACGTTCCACTCCGTGAACTGATCCGAATGGGCGGCCCCCACCCGAGGTCCGGGCCGGGGCCGCCCACGGTTCACGGACTACTGACGGCCACAGCCCTGCCCGTCGCCGCAGCCGCCGTTGGGATTGCCTCCCTGGTTGTCGTCCTCGTCGCCGCCGTACTTGACCGGGTCGAGGCGGTAGCGCATGGTCATCTCCTCGGGTGCTGAGTCGACGCACGGTCGGTCCGCGCGTCGTCGTGCACTTGCGAGGGCCCCTCGCGGGCCCCCACCCGCTCCGGCCGTGTCCTGCCAGGGAATGGCGGCCGGGGCGGGAGTTTTCAGGACTGCCTGCTCCGGCTCACGGCTCCGTTGGGTGCGTCAACCGGTGCCGGACGATCAGGACGTTGAAGTCGGTCACCCTGCTGAGGTCTCGCTCCACTTCGGCCTGCTTACGGCCGCGCTCCAGGGCTTCGCACTCGGGGCAGCGGTGCGTCGTGGACGCACTCGTGGGAGTGCTCATTCGGCCTGCTCGACGGGTTCTGCCACTGCTGCGTGTGTGGGTGCGGTCATGAGCAGGACGCTAGGAAGCGGGCCGAGACACCGCCACGCAATGTTCTCCGATGTTCTCGGAGAATGGCCGAATGTTCTCTCTTGTTCTCACACGACCGAGTGCAAGCTCTGGTGCGGGGCTCCGAGACCCGGTGATGCTGGAGGCTCACCCACCACCCCGACACGAGGGAGCCGGCCATGGCACGACGACTGCGTTTCGTGGGCACGGACAGTAAGCACGGCGGCTGTCCCGCTCTGCACGAGGACCTGGAAACGGGCGAAATCATCGTCCAGGGAGTCCCGCTCAGCGATGCCTTAGACCTTGAACAGCTCCAGCACTTCACTCCGGAGGAATCCGCGGTCGTCGTACCCCGCGAACTGCTCGTGAACTGGGGCCCGAAGGAGATCGAGCGCGTGCCTGACATCATCGATCAGGAGCAGTTCCGCAGGCTCTTCGAAGCCTTCAAGCATTCGGCGTGCACCCACCGACAAACGGTCAGCTCTACCTTCTCGGCTACTCGCAGTGCAACGCCGCCACGGGAGAGGACGTACGCAATCTGTGGCGTGCCGACGCAGAACGACTGCACCTTCCCGCAGAAGACTTCTGGATCTTTGACTCCCGGCTGGTCGCCCTGCTGAACTTCGACGACACCGACGTCCTCCTGAACATCGAGCTGATCACCGAACCGGCTGAGGTCATCCGTTACTGCCAGGTGCGTGACGCCGCGTTGCATCACGCCATCCCCTACGAGACGTTCGCGGCGGAGGTGTCTGCCGCAGAATAGTGAGTGTGAACTGGTGAGCACCGACTATCAGCAAGCCCGGGTCGCCCTTGGGGCCAGACTCCGAGAACTACGGGAATTCTGCCCGACGGGCAAGCTCACCGGTCCACAGCTGGCCGCCCGCCTCGGCTGCGTCCACTCCAAGATCTACAAGCTGGAGAACGGAAACCAGACGGCCACCGCCGAAGATCTGCGAGCGTGGGCCGAGGCGACGGGCCATCCAGAGGCTACGGCCGAACTGCTCGCTCGGCTTGCGGGTTTCGAATCCCACATCCGTTCGTGGCGTCGGCAATTGGCCTCTGGCCACCTTCCGGTGCAGCAAGGCTGGAACGCCGAGGTAGCACGTTCCAAAGTCCTCCACATATGGGAGGAAGCCGTCATCGCAGGCATGTTGCAAACCGCCGAATACGCGCACCATGTCTTCATCCGATACTCGGAGTTCGAGCAAACGAGTTCCGACACAGACGAAGCGGTACGGGCAAGACTGAAGCGACAGGAATGGCTTTACGAATCAGGGAACAAGCTCCACGTCCTGATGTGGGAAGCAGCCCTCCACGCTCTCATCTGCCCACCCTCCGTACTCGTCGCCCAGCTCGACCGACTCACCGGCGTCATCGGCATGGACAGCGTCTCGCTGGGCATCGTCCCCTTCGCAGCACCGCTGAAGCTCGCCCCGGCCAACGGATTCTGCGTCTTGGACGACCGGCTGGCGATCACCGAGGACTGGCACGCGGAGCTGTGGCTGGACGACGCGCACAACGTCACCACCTACTTGAAGGTCTGGAACACGCTCCAGAAGTCCGCCGTCTACGGCACCGAGGCGCAGAACGTCATCCACAGAGCCCGAAGATCGCTCTGTTCTTCATAATGCCTCAACTGGATGTACGAGGAGTCACGCAATGCCCCAGTCACCGAATTCCGAGTCGGCATACACCGAGTGGCGCCACAAGGTACGCGACGAGCTGGTACGACGAGAACCTGGTGTCGATCGAGCTGGTGTCCGCAAAGGTGAACATCACCCAGCCCTCCGAAATCGCCCTGTACCTGGCGGCGTTCGAGCAGCTAAGCAGCATGGCCGTGTACGGCGCGGAGGCGCGGGCGATCATTGTGAAGGCACTGGAGGCCGTGCACTGAGGCCTCGAACGACGGCAAGCGCCCCGGCCAAAATCTTGGTCCGGGGCACTCGTATCGCTTGCGAGCGTTCCTGCCCGCCAGGGGCTCGGCGTCAGCCTCAGAGGACTGCCGGGTCGCCCGCCTTGAGCGTTTCCATGAACGAGGCCCAAGCGCCTGAGCCCACGATGAGACAAGGGCCGGCGGGGTCCTTGCTGTCGCGTATGGCAGTGACCAGCGGGACGTTGCGGGCCACTTCCACGCACTCGCCCTGCGAACCGCTGTAGCTGGACTTGTAAAACCTGAATGTGGTCACCGGTTCTCCTTCAGCAGGCTCGTGAGCCGGACGCGGGTGTCTTCAGGAGACAGCGCGATTCTCCGTACGCTATCGAACAGCGCTCGATGTCTGTTCGCGTCCTCCTCACGCTCCAGCCACAGCCGCGATCCAGCGGTCTCCAGGTAGATGACATCCAGAGAAGCCGGTTCTTCGAAGCCGACAATCACGAAGGGACCGCTCATCGCTGCATGCGCGGCAGCCTCGAACGGCCACACCTGAAGCTTGATGTTGGGCATCGCAGACGCTTCAAGGAGACGCTCCAGCTGCCCCCGCATAACCGCCGGACCCCCGACCTGCTGACGCAGGACGGCTTCGGATAGGACCGCCCACAGTTCCAGCGGCCGATCGTCGGTGAGCCGGGCTTGTCTGCTGATCCGCGCAGCTACGAACTGGTCGACTTCATCCGGGTCTTCCCACGCGTCGTCCGCCACGGCCACCGCACGGGCGTACTCCGGCGTTTGCAGCAGGCCTGGGACCAGCTGGTTCTGAAACGTCCGGATCCTGGACGCCCCGGCCTCAAGCTGGATGTATTCCAGCAGGTCGCCCAGGTCGGTGTACTCCTCCCACCAGCCTTTTGCCCGGCGGCGTTCACGATCGGTCTTGGCCAGCGCGATCAAGCGTTCCCTCTCAGGAGCGACCCGATCCAGTCCGTACAGATCACACAAAGCGTGGAGGTCAGGGTCGCGCACGGGCGAGAATCCGCGCTCTATCTTGGCGATCTTCGTTTGGGTAGCTGTGAGATGCCGTGCGGCCTGAGGCTGAGTGAACCCCTTCGCATCACGGAGCTTCAGCAGTTCCCCGCCGAGCTTCCTTCCCAGGACGGTGGATTTCCGCCCCTCGCCCACTCGTTGACTCGTCACCCCTGGCCTCCTGTAGACGGTGGGCCCAGTCTCCAGTTGCCTCACTCGGCCCTGCAACCTCGATCTTGAGGCTATCCCTCTTGGGAATTAATTCCCGAGAACTTCTTGCGAGCGAACCGTCCCGGCTGTCACGGTAAGTGCCAGTCCGTCACGCTGTGATGTTTCACGCTACGGGCTCTCTAGTCGCGCTCCTCAGGGGATAGCTATGTCCACACGCGCCCGACCAGTAGCAACACGACTCACAACCGACCCGCTGCCCGCTGCTGCCCACTGTTTCCCCGGCGACAGACGGTGCCCCGGCCAGGCCCGTCGGGCACTCCAGCGGCAGCTTCAGGTCTGGCACATCAGTGGCGAACTGGCCGACTCCGCCCAGCTGTTGCTGTCCGAGCTGGTCACCAATGCCGTGCGGGCGCCAGCGGGCGCCGGCGCGGAGGTCGGGGTCCGGTTCGTGTGGTCGGGCGGTCGCCTCCGGCTGGAGGTGCGGGACGCGAGCGACGAACTGCCTGTGATGAACGAGGCCAAGGAGGACGAGGAATGTGGGCGTGGTTTGGTGCTGGTGGACGCCTTGGCAAGTGGCTGGGGCGTCGTCCGGGACGGCACCGGAAAGACCGTGTGGGTCGAGTTGGGCGAGTTGGGTGGGGCGGCGGCAGGCGACACCTCGGGACCGGCACCGGGGCCGGGGCCGCTCGGCCTCTGACGGCACCGGGGCTGCCCATGGCCTACCGGGCGGAGGCTACGGCCCGCTATCCGGGCGGTCCCTCGATCGACCTCGGCGGCTGGACGTCGCCCTCGCCGGGCCGGGCGCTGGGGTGGATCCGGGCACGGGCGGAGCACGTGGCGCAGCAATTAGGCGCCCCGTATGACGGTGTGGTGCATGCGTGGCTGGAGGATGCGGCCGGATACCGGTGGGCGAGGGACGGCCTCGCTGCCGGAATCCCCGTCGTCATCCGTGCAGTTGATGCGGAGGGGTGCACCTACGCGCTCACCGCGCGTCCGGCCGCCCAGGCTCGCACCGCGCCCCCCGTTCGGGCCCGTCACCTTCGGGAGGCGGTATGACGGGCGAGGCAGCATCGAACCTCCCCACTCCCGGCTTCTGGTGCGAGCGGTTTGTGTATCGGCCTGTCCACGCGGATCGCCTGGCTACCTGGACGGCCCTCGCCACGCAGGGCCCCGTACGCGCGGTCCGGCTGATGGGCGCGGATGCGCGGGAGATAGCTGACGGTAGGCCGCCTCCTTCGGTTCCTCGAACGTCGCCTCGATCCGGGCGGCCGGCTTCAGCAGCCGGTCCGCGCACGCCAGCGGCATCACCTGGGCGGAGCGGGGGCCCACCCGGATCACGGACCACTGACGGGCCTCAGCCCTGGCCGTCACCACAGCCCCCGTTGGGACTGCCGCCCTGGCTGTCGTCCTCCTGAAGTCGCCTCATGCGGCGGGTCCGCGGCAGGAGACGAGGAGTCCCGCGCCGGGCAGCGGAGGCGGTATACGCAGCAGGCCCCCGGAACCAAGTCCCGGGGGCCTGCTGTTGGAAGACGAACGTGCGGGCTGACGGTCTTGTCAGCGTTGTCGTCCCGCTCGGGCCGGCGCATCGCGCTCCGCGGAGTGCACCGCCGTCCGCCCTTCGCCGTACTCCTGGCCGAGGCCGGAGTGCGTTGGCGTCACGTCAGCCATGAAGCCGATCTGCGCTTGTTACGCCAGGCCGCAGGCCGTGAGTCCGTAGTCGCTCTTGACGCCGAGCTCCTGTAGCTCCCGCCAGCACATGTCGCGGCCCGCCGGGCCAGAGGCATGTGCCGCGGTCGCACATGCATGCTTCACCCCGGCGCCGACGCTGTAGCCCCTCCCCTTCAGATAAGCAGTGCAGTCTGACTGGGACGCCGAGGCCGGCGTCGCGAGGGCCACCGGCAGAGCCGCCCCGATCAGGGCCAGAGACGCAGCGGCAGCTGTACGACGCAGCGCTCCGCCCCGGTGGTTCGTACGAGCCTTGTCACGCATGGAACTTCCCCTCTTTTCCTGCATGGAGCTTCCCCCAGGCGCATTTTCGTGGCGCAGCTTTTCTCACCGAGTGCGCGCCGGTCATGCGCACACTCGGCAACGTCGGCTGACGGGCACCGGGATACGAGAGCACCCACCGGAACGTGCCGCATCGGCGATACGGAGGTCCCGCGTATGGCGGTTCAGGGCTCTCGCGCCTCGCTGTCCTGCCCACGTGCACCAATCGAACAGATGATCACGCTACCATCGCGTCTCGCACGCCACCCGGGCTTTTGACTTCGGGCGGCCCCATGACGCGCGAGGCAGCGTTGCCCCTCCTCACGCCCGGCTTCTGGTGCGAGCGCCGGGCCCGGCCCGTCCCCCGTCAGTCGCGGATATTGCCGCACGTATACATCACGCCCCCTCCCCCAGCGCCTCCGCCAGCACCTCCGCCAGATGCCGGCCCGGCCGGTCGCCCAGCTGATCCAGCTGGGTGCGGCAGGAGAAGCCGTCAGCCAGGATTTCCGCATCGGCGGGCGATTGCCGTACCGCGGGGAGGAGTTGGTCCTCGGCGCAGGCGACCGAGACGTCGTAGTGGCCGCGTTCGAAGCCGAAGTTGCCGGCCAGGCCGCAGCAGCCGCCGGTCAACGAGCCGGTGAGGCCGGCGCGTTCGCGGAGGCGGCGGTCGGGGGCGTCGCCGAGGACCGCGTGCTGATGGCAGTGGGTCTGGCCGGCCACGGGGCGGTTGATGCGTGGGGGCTGCCAGTCGGGGGCCAGTTCTTCCAGTGCTTGCGCGAAGGTGCGTACGGAGGAGGCCAGTCGGGCCGCCCGGGGGTCGTCGGAGAGCAGTTCCGGCAGGTCCGTGCGGAGGGCGGCGGCGCAGCTCGGTTCGAGGACGACCAGGGGGTGGCCGTCCTGGAGGAGGGGGCTGAGGACCTCGACGGTGCGGCGCATGACGCGGCGGGCGTGGTCGAGTTGGCCGGTGGAGACGTAGGTGAGGCCGCAGCAGAGGGGTGGGCGGTGGAGGCGGGGAAGGGCTGGCTGGGGGAAGGCGCCGCCGGGTTGGCGTAGTGGGGCGGTTGGGGGGAGGAGGGGGCGTAGGCCGGCGGCTTCCAGGACGCGGACGGCGGCGCGGCCGACCTCCGGGGAGAGGTGGTTGGTGAAGGTGTCGGGCCAGAGGATGACCGTGCGGCCGCCGGATGGGGCCCCGGCCCCGGCCGTCGTGCCTGCATGGGACGGCGCCCCGGACACGCCAGGCGCACCAGGTGCCATCGTCCTCCGGCGCCGCCACCACCATCGACTGAAGGTCTCGCCGGCCAGTCGCGGGATCGGCCGCTCGGGGGCGATCCCGCCGAGGCGTTTGGCGACGGATGCCAGGGGTGTGCGGGCGAGGAAGTTGAGGGCGGGGGCCAGGGGGGCGGCGGTGTGCAGCCATTGGGGGAGGCGGCCCATGGAGTAGTGGGCGGCGGGGCGTAGGCGGCCCTCGTAGTGGTGGTGGAGGAATTCGGCCTTGTAGGTGGCCATGTCGACGCCGACGGGGCAGTCGCTGCGGCAGCCCTTGCAGGAGAGGCAGAGGTCGAGGGCGTCGCGCACCTCGGGTGACTGCCAGCCGTCCGTGATGACCTCGCCGGCCAGCATCTCGTGCAGCAGGCGGGCCCGGCCGCGGGTGGAGTGCTGTTCCTCGCCGGTGGCGCGGAAGGACGGGCACATGACGTCGGTGGAGCCCGGTGCCGTAGTGGCGTTGCGGCATTTGGCGACGCCGACGCAGCGCCGTACGGCCGCGGAGAAGTCGCCGTGGTCGTGCGGGTAACCGAATTCCACCGGGACGGGGCGCTTGGGCAGTACCTCGAAGCGGAGGTTCTCGTCGAGGCGGGCGGGGCGGACGAGCATGCCGGGGTTGAGGCCGTCGGCCGGGTCCCAGAGTGACTTGAACCGCTCGAAGACGCCGACGAGTTCGGGGCCGTACATCTTCGGAAGCAGTTCGGCGCGGGCCTGGCCGTCGCCGTGTTCGCCGGAGAGCGAGCCGCCGTGCGAGACGACCAGATCGCCCAGGTCGCGGGAGAAGTCCCGGAAGCGGCGGATGCCGGGGGCGGTCAGCAGGTCGAAGTCGATACGGATGTGGATGCAGCCGTCGCCGAAGTGGCCGTAGGGGGTGCCGCGCAGGCCGTGCTGGGTGAGCAGGGCGCGGAAGTCGCGGAGATACGGGCCGAGTTGGGCGGGCGGGACGGCGCAGTCTTCCCAGCCGGGCCATGCCTCGCTGCCATCGGAGAGCCGGGTGGCGGTGCCGGAGGCGTCCTCGCGGATGCGCCAGAGGGCGCGCTGGCCGGCCGGGTCGGTGACGACGGTGTGGTCAGTGCTGCCGTCGGCGGCGGCCGCCCGGCAGAGCGCCTCGGCGCGGGCCACCGCCTCGCCGGGGCTCGTGCCGCCCATCTCGACGAACAGCCAGGCACCGCCCTTGGGCAGCCCGGCCGCGCTGCCCACCAGGTCGGCGGCCATCCCCTCGACGGTCATCGGCCCGTGCGGGAGGAGGGTGTGCGCGGCCTCGGCGGCGGCGCTCTCGTCCGGGTAGGCGAGGACGGCGAGGACCCGGGCGGCGGGGGTCTCCACGAGGCGTACGGTCGCCTCGGTCAGCACGCCGAGAGTGCCCTCGCTGCCGGTGAGGGCGCGGGCCAGGTCGGTGCCCTTCTCCGGGAGCAGCGCGTCCAGGGCGTAGCCGGAGATCCGGCGGGGCAGGTCGGGGTAGCCGGTGCGCAGCAGCGCCAATTCCGCGTCCACCAGGCTCTTCACGCCGTCCCGGAGGCGCGGGGGCAGTCCGGTGGGGGCGCCGGTGTGGCCGGTGCCGCGGCCGGCCCGTACCCGCTCGCCGCCGTACGTCAGCAGTTCCAGCTCGCGGACGCTGTCGGCGGTGGTGCCCCAGACCACCGAGTGCGAGCCGCAGGAGTTGTTGCCGATCATGCCGCCGAGGGTGCAGCGGCTGTGGGTGGAGGGGTCGGGGCCGAAGGTGAGTCCGTGGGCGGCGGCCGCCGAGCGCAGGTCGTCCAGGATGACACCGGGCTGGACGACGGCGGTGCGGGCGGCGGGGTCGAGCGAGACGATCCGCCGCATGTGGCGGGTGAAGTCCAGCACCACGCCGACGCCGGTCGCCTGCCCGGCGATGCTGGTCCCGGCGCCGCGCGGCACCACCGGCACCCCGTGCTCCCGGCACACCCGCAGCGCCGCGGCGACATCCTCGGCGTCCAGGGGCGCGACCACCGCTCTGGGCACCCGCCGGTAGTTGGACGCGTCCATCGTCACCAGTGCCCGGTCGGCCGCGGCGAACGAGACCTCCCCCCGTACCGCGGCCGCCAACTCCTCCGCCAGATTCCGCTTCTCCGTCTCCGTACGATCAGCCATGTCTCCAGCCTGCCCACTGGGACGGGTTCATGGGCGGTCGGCAGGCCGGTGTCGGGAGAGTCGTGGCGCCGTCAGGCGAGCGGAGTGGCCGTGGCCGTCGCGGCCGTGGCCGTCGCGGCGGCCGGGTGGAAGCGGAAGAGGTTCGCCGGGTCGTGGCGGGCCTTGAGCCCGGTCAGCCGGTGGTGCGCATCGGTGTCATGGACGCTGCGCGCCACCTCCTCGGCGTCCGGCCGGTCCCCGTGCCCGCCGAGGAGGAAGTTCACGCTCCGGCCGAGCCGCCAGGGCGCGACGGCCGCCAGCGCCTCGGCGTGCAGTGCCCGGACGGCCGCCAGGGCGGCGTCGGCCCCGTCGCCGCCGGAGCCGTCCTCCATGGCGGTGGGCAGCGGCGACAGCACGCGCAGCGCGTACCGGGCGTCGCGGTGGCCGACGGTGCCGGCCCTGGCGCCGCCCCCGGCCATCGTGCCGCCGCCCGTGGCCATCGCGCCGCCGAGATGGTTCAGCTGGACCACGCACATGTCCGGGGCGGCCGGTCCGGTCAGCGCCGCCAGCCGGCGCAGCGCGGCCGCGTCCAGCCCGCTGAGCAGCGCGTTGTCCCCGTCGTAGGCATGCGGATCGGCCGGGTCCCGGTGAATGGTGTGCGACTCGGCATAGGGCATCTCGCGCAGGTCGTCGCTCACCCGTGGCCCCACCGCCCGCAGCGGCGCCATCAGCCGCTCGCCCTCCGCTGCGCTGCCCGTATAGGCGATCCGGATATGCGCGAGATACCGGCCGCGCAGTGACTCGGGCAGCTGCGGGAGGTCCGGGTAGGCGATCAGGGCGACCGAGGACGTCAGCTCGTCGGGGACGGTTTCGGTCCAGCGCAGGTACGCCGTCAGCGCCGCGTCGATCTGCTCGCCGCCGAAGATCAGCTGCCCGCCGTAGAGCCGAGCCACCGGCACCAGCCCGAACTCCATCGCGGTCACCACCCCCATGCCGTGGCCGCCGCCGAGCAGCGCCCGGAACAGCCCGGGATCGGAGTCCGCGGTGACGTGCCGCAGCCGGGCGTCGGCCGTGACCAGGTCGACGGACCGCACCTGGTCGGCGGCGAAGCCGTACGTCCGGGCCAGCACCCCGACGCCACCTCCGAGGGTGTACGAGATGACGCCGACGCCCGGGGAGGAGCCGTTGAGCGGGGCGAGTCCGTGCGGGGCCGCCGCCTCGACGACCTGACCCCAGACGACGCCCGCCTCGACCCGCGCGGTGCCGGCCGCCGCGTCCACCCGCACCCCGGCCATCCGCCGGGTGCTGATCAGCAGCCCGCCGTCGGTGACCGCGGACAGCCCGTGCCCGGTGGCCTGGACCGCGACCGGCAGGCCCTGCGCGCCGGCGAAGCGCACCGCGGCGACGACGTCCCCGGCGCACCGGGCCGCGACGATCACGGCGGGGCGGTGCCTGCGGGCCAGCTGGAAGCCGGACCGCTCGGCGTCGTAGCCGTCGTCGCCGGGGGTCAGGACCGTGCCCCGGACCCGGGCCGTGAGCGCGGCGAGGGCGGCGGGGTCAAGGGCGGGGGCGGACTGCGGGCCGAGGTCGTTGATCTCCATGCCGGGCACTCTGCCGCGATAACTTGACATCGGCCGTCATATATAAATCCGGGTGTGAAGTCGTCCCGTCTGCTCTCGATCGTCCTGCTCCTCCAGACCCGTGGCCGGGTGCCGGCCGCGGAGCTCGCCGAGCGGCTGGAGGTCTCGGCCCGGACCGTCTACCGCGATGTCGAGGCGCTGTCGGCGGCCGGTGTGCCGGTATACGCCGAGCGCGGGCGGCACGGCGGTATCGCGCTGCTGCCCGGCTTCCGTACGGATGTCACGGGAATGACCGCCGACGAGGCGCGGGCCCTGTTCATCCTGGCCGCGCAGGGCGCGCACGCCGCGCTCGGGCTGGACGACGCGCTGCGCTCGGCGCTGCGCAAGGTGATGGCGGCGCTGCCCGCCCCGCACCGGCCGGCCGCGGAGCTGGCCGGCCGCCGCATCCTGGTCGACCCGGACAAGTGGACGCCCCGCCCGTCGCCCGCCGCCGCCCCGGCCGACGGCCCCGCCGGCCGGAGCCCCGTGGTGGACCTCGATGTGCTGCACTCCGCCGTCTTCACCGACCTCCGGCTGCGCATCCTCCCCCACGCCTGAACGGCGCGGGGGGACCCCCATCGCCACAGCGGCGAGACCCGGTTGCGGACGTACACGGTCGACCCGTACGGGCTGGTGGCCAAGGCCGGCACCTGGTACCTCGTCGCGGACCGGCGCGGCAGGCCGCAGCTCTTCCGGGCCGACCGGGTGGCGTCCGCGACCCTCACCGAGGTCCCCGTACGGCGCCGCGCCGGTGTGGAGCTGTCCGCGGTCTGGCAGCAACTGCGGCGCGAGGTGGAGGACCGGCCGGCGGAGGTACGGGTGACCGCCCGGATCCGCCGCGAGCGGCTGGACCTGGCGGTGCGGATCCTGGGCGGGGCGCTGACCGGGCCGCCCCGTACGGGCGAGGGGGCCGGCGACGGGGCAGGGGACGGCGATGGGGCCGGGGACGACGCCGGGACCGGAGCCAGGCCCGGAGACGGCGGCTGGGCCACCCTCGACCTGGCCTACCCCGTCCTCCCCGCGGTCCGTCAGCTGCTCCAGTTCGGCGATTCCCTGGAAGTGCTCGGCCCGCCCGAGGCCCGCCGGGTGATGGCCGAGGCCGCGGCCGCCCTCACCGCCGTCTATGCCGCGGACGCCCCGCCCGCCTAGCCGTCCACCCGGCGCCCACCGGCGCCCATCCGGCGTCCAACGTATGGGCACCCGGCATCTCACCCGCTGGACTTGCCGCCGAAGCCCGCAGCGCGACGGATTAGGCTTCGTCCGTGGCTGATATCCAGATCCCCGCTGACATCAAGCCCGCCGACGGACGCTTCGGCGCGGGCCCCTCCAAGGTGCGTACGGAGGCGCTCGGCGCCCTCGCCGCCACCGGTAGCTCCCTTCTCGGCACGTCCCACCGCCAGCCCCCGGTCAAGAACCTGGTCGGCAAGGTGCGCGACGGCGTACGTGACCTCTTCCAGCTCCCCGAGGGCTACGAGGTCGTCCTCGGCAACGGCGGCTCCACCGCCTTCTGGGACATCGCGACGCACGGCCTGATCGAGCGCAAGTCCCAGCACCTCAGCTTCGGTGAGTTCTCCTCGAAGTTCGCCAAGGCCGCCAAGCTGGCACCGTGGCTGGAGGAGCCCACCGTCGTCTCCGCCGACCCGGGCGACCACCCGTCCCCGGTCGCCGAGCAGGGCGTGGACGTCTACGGCTTCACCCACAACGAGACCTCGACCGGTGTCGCCGCGCCCCTCAAGCGCGTCGCGGGCGCGGACGAGGGCGCGCTGGTCCTGGTCGACGCCACCTCCGGCGCGGGCGGTCTGCCGGTGGACATCGCCGAGACCGATGTCTACTACTTCGCCCCGCAGAAGTCGTTCGCCTCGGACGGCGGCCTGTGGCTGGCGGCCTTCTCCCCCGCCGCCCTGGAGCGCGCCCGCGCCATCCACGCCTCCGGCCGGCACATCCCGGAGTTCTTCTCGCTGCCCACGGCGATCGACAACTCCCTGAAGAACCAGACGTACAACACCCCGGCGCTGTCCACCCTCTTCCTGCTCAATGAGCAGCTGGAGTGGATCAACGGCCAGGGCGGCCTGGACTGGGCGGTCCGCCGCACCGCCACCTCCTCGCGCACCCTCTACGGCTGGGCCGAGGACGCCAAGTACGCCACCCCGTTCGTCACCGACCCGGCCAAGCGCTCGCAGGTCATCGGCACGATCGACTTCGACGAGGACATCGACGCCGCGGCCGTCGCCAAGGCCCTGCGTGCCAACGGCATCGTCGACACCGAGCCCTACCGCAAGCTCGGCCGCAACCAGCTGCGGATCGCGATGTTCCCGGCGATCGACCCGGCGGACGTCGAGGCCCTGACGGCCTGCATCGACCACGTCATCGGCAAGCTGTAGCCACCTGCCCTCGCGCATCACGAGCCCCGGCGGTCGTCCGCCGGGGCTCGTGCGTTGTGCCGGTACGGTCCCGGCTCAGCGGCTCAGCGGCTCAGCGGCTCAGCTGCTCACCGGCTCAGCCGCTGGAAGCGCCGTACCGCCAGCGGCAGGAAGACCGCGGTGAGGGCGACCGGCCAGAGCACCGCCATCAGCACCGCATGCTGTTCGACCCAACTGCCGCCCGTGGTGGCCGGGTTGCCGAAGAGCTCCCGGATGGCACTGGCCGTCGACGAGACCGGGTTCCACATGGCGAGGGCGCCCAGCCAGTCCGGCATCATCGACGGCGGGGTGAAGACGCTGGAGATCATGCCGAACGGCATGGCGACGGCGTAGAGGCCGCCGGCCGTTTCCTGGCTGGGGACCAGCAGGCCGAGATAGACACCGATCCAGATGAGGGCGAAGCGCAGAAGCAGCAGCAGCCCGAAGGCGGCGAGGGTGGCGGCCGGGCTGCCGTGGGAGCGCCAGCCGACAATCACGGCGATCACGGCCAGCGCCGCGAGATCGACGCTCGCGCCGATCAGATCGGCGACCCCGCGCCCGCTGACCACGGCCGACGGCGCCATCGGCAGGGAACGGAAGCGGTCGGTGACACCACGTTCGCGGTCGACGACGACGGCCACCGCGGTGTTCATGAAACCGAAGGAGACCGTCATCGCGAAGATGCCGGGCATCGCGAACGTCGGGTAGTCCACCCCGCCGCCGACGTTCATCGCGCTGCCGAGGACATAGACGAAGAGCACCACGGAGACAACCGGGAAGCCCAGCTGCCAGGCGATGATGACGGGCTGCCGGACGAGATGGGTCAGATCCCGGCGGACGATGGTCAGGCAGTCGGCGACGGCCCAGTGGAGACGGCGCGCGGGGCCGTCGTCCCGGCCGGCCGGGCCGGGGTGGCCGTCGTCCGGGCCGGGGTGGCCGTCGTGCGGGATGTGCAGCACGGTTCCTGCGCTCATGCGGCCGCCTCCTTGCCGGTCGCGGCCGCCGGGAGCCCGGTGAGCCGCAGAAAGACCTCGTCGAGCGTCGGGCGGCGCAGCCCGATGTCCTCGATGCCGACGCCCGTGTCCTGGAGGGTGCGCGCGACCTCGGTCAGGGCCGCCACGCCCGCCGTCACCGGGGCCGTGACCCGCCGCTCCGCCTCGTCCGCCGTGGGCCGTACGCCTTCCGCGGCGACCCGCGCCACGGCCCGTACCGCGTGCGGGAGGTCGGCCGGGTCGTGCAGCACCACATGCAGGCTCTCCCCGCCGACCTGCCGTTTCAGCTCGGCGGGCGTGCCGTCGGCGATCGTCCGGCCGTGCTCGATGACGGAGATCCGGTCGGCCAGCCGGTCCGCCTCGTCGAGGTATTGGGTGGTCAGCAGCACGGTGGTGCCGGCCGCGGCGAGCCGGCGGACCGCCTCCCAGACCTCGTTGCGGCTGCGGGGGTCGAGGCCGGTGGTCGGCTCGTCCAGGAAGAGCACCTCGGGGGCGAGGATCAGGCTCGCGGCGAGGTCGAGGCGGCGGCGCATCCCGCCGCTGTAGCCCTTGACGGACTTCCCGGCCGCGTCGCCCAGCCCGAACTGCTCCAGCAGTTCGGTGGCCCGGGCCCGTGGCCGGCGGGCGCCGAGATGGAAGAGCCGGCCGAACATCTCCAGGTTCTGCCGTCCGGTCAGGATCCCGTCCACGGCCGCGTATTGGCCGGCCAGTCCGATCCTGGCGCGTACCCGGTCCGGCTCCCGGGTCACCTCGTGCCCGGCGACCGTCGCCCGGCCGCCGTCCGGTCTCAGCAGGGTGGCCAGGATGCGGACGACCGTGGTCTTGCCGGCGCCGTTCGGTCCGAGCAGGCCGTGCACCGTGCCGCGGCGGACGGTGAGATCCAGGCCGTCCAGCGCCCGCTTGTCGCCGTACCGCTTCTCCAATCCCTCCGCGCACACCGCCTCATCGGGCGGCATCCGCCCAGCCGTCCCCGTCCCTCGTCGTGTCCCGTTCGTGCTGACGGCCATCGCCGCTCCCCTCCGGATCGATAACTGAGTACACCGTACCCGATTGCGCGTACACCGTACTCAGTTTTTGCCCGGCGGCATAGGATGACCGCACGATGACGACGACAGAACACAGCGGCAGCGGCGATGTCTCGCGCAGCCTGGAGCTGCTCTGGGGCCTCGCCGACCGGCCCAGCCGCGGACCCAAGCCGGGCCTCACCCTCGACCGCATCGTCAGCACGGCGGTGGCGGTCGCCGATGCCGACGGGCTCGGCGCGCTGTCCATGCGCCGGGTCGCCACCGACCTCGGCGTCGGCACCATGTCCCTCTACCGCTACGTCCCGGGCAAGGCCGAACTCCTCGACCTGATGCTCGACCAGGTCGCGGAGTTCGACGCCGACGCCCATCCCGACCCGGCCGCCGGCTGGCGCCCCGCGATGGAGGCCCTCGCGCACGCCAGCCGGCAGCAGTACCACCGGCACCCCTGGCTGCTCCAGGTCGACCAGGCCCGCCCGCTGCTCGGCCCCAACGCCCTGGACTCCATGGAGTACTCGGTGCGCGCGCTGGCCGGCACCGGTCTGACCGACCGCGAGAAGATGCACGTCCTGGTGTCCTTCGGCGGCTTCCTCACCGGCCTCGCCCGCACCGAGCTGCACGCCGCGCTCGCCGAGAAGCGCACCGGCATCAGCAACGCGGACTTCTGGCAGTCACAGGAGCCGGTGCTGTCCCGGGCGATGCTGAGCGGCCGCTACCCCGCCATGGCCGCCCTGGACGAGAACACCTTCGCCGAGGACGACGCCCTGGTCTTCGACCTGGGCCTGTCCGCGCTCCTGGACGGATTCGCGGCGCTCATCGCCGCCCGCACCGCCCGAACGGACGCACCATGAGGTGACGAAACAGCACGGATGTGCCTGTATGGGAGCCATGACGAATCCCCCGAGCCCCGGCCTCGCCCCCTTCGAGCGGCAGGGGGCGATTCTGCTGACCTCGTACAAGCGGGACGGCACCGGCGTCGGCACCCCGATGAATCTCGCCGTCGACGGCGACCACGCCTACTTCCGCACGTACGGCGACGCCTGGAAGGCCAAGCGGATGCGCAACTTCCCCGAGGTGGAGATCTGCCCCTCCACCTGGCGGGGGCGGCCCACCGGGCCCAGCGTCAAGGCGCGGGTGCGGCTGCTGGATCCGCAGACCCGGGAGTACCGGCGGGCCGAACGCTCGCTGACCCGGAAGTATCCGCTGCTCCACGGGCTGGTGGTGCCGCTGGTGCACCGGCTGAAGAAGCAGCGGACGCTCCATTACGAGCTGCGGCTGACCGAGGGGGACGCGCCGGCGGGAGCCTGACGGGGTCCACGGTCGCGCCGTGGAGCGCCCACCCGCCGTCCGGGCCGGGCCTACCGGCCCCGCCGCAGCAGCCTGCGGAGCGCGACGACCAGCCCCGTGGCCAGGGCCAGGACCATGGCCCCCTTGATGAAGCCGGGGTCCAGCTCCGTCTGCGAACTCCCCTTGCCGCCCTGCCCGTTGGCGCCGTCACCGTTCGCCGGGTCGTCCCCGGCCGTGTCCGGCAGCTGCTCATCGCTCAGCCCGACCGGCTCGACCGCGCTGTCGGTGCCCTCGGAGCCGTACATCAGGGTGCGGCCGTCCGCGGTGAAGGTGACCGCCTCGCCCTGCTGCTGCACCGGTACGCCCACACTGCCGAGGTCCTTCGGGCGGCCGTCCTGCCAGCGGTAGATCCGGGCGCCGAAGTAGCTGCGCAGCACCAGACGGCTGCCGTCGGGGGAGAACGCGCCGTCGGTCACCCACAGATCGACCGGGGCGACCTTGCGGAAGGTGTTGACGCCGGAGGTGGTCAGCCGCCGCGGGCCCTCGTAGAGCGCGCCACCGCCGCCCTGCTTCTTGCTGGCGATATAGACCCGGCCGGTCTTGGGATGCACCATCAGCGCCTCGGCGTCCCGCGGCCCGTCGGCGTACTTCACATCGAACTGGGTGGCGGTGACGGTGGCATCGCGCAGCCGCTTCGGCTCGGGGAAGCGGTAGATCCAGACGTGGTTCCAGCTGCCGCCGAGGTTGTCGCCGATGTCGCCGACGTAGAGGTCACCGTCCGGGCCGACCGAGATCGCCTCGACATCGCGCGGCGCGCCGATGCCGCGCAGCGTGATCCGGGCGACCACGCGGCCGGACTTGCCGTCGACGGCGTAGACGTACGGGCCGTCGTCGCTGTCGTTGTGGGTCCAGTAGATCCCGGGGTGCGTACGGCTGGCCGCCAGTCCGCTGGCCTCGGTGATCCGGGGGTCGCTGATGGTGAAGCCGTCGGGCTCGTCGGCGGCCGCGGGCACGACGGCCGCCGACCACAGGATTCCCGCGGCACCGGCCGCGCACAGAAGCGAACGCATGGGCACAGACTGCCATCCCGGGCCGCGGCGCGGGCGCGGAGGCTGCCGGGCCCCCGGCGCTCCGTGGTGGACGGGCGCGGCGTGTCCAGCGTCACGTACCGGCGGGTAAGGATTCTCGGCCATCATGTCCGGATGAGGATCATGTTCGTCGGTGACTCCATGACGGTCGGCGCCACCGGCGATTTCACCTGGCGTTACCGCATGTGGCAGCACCTGAACGCGACCTGCGCCGGGCCGTACCGCATCGTCGGACCGCGCGACACGCTCCATGACCCCGCCGACGGCACCGCCGCCTCCACCGCCTACGCCGACCCCGGCTTCCCCGGCGAGGCCCGCCGCCATCTCGCGGGCTGGGGCGAGGGCTGGCTGCACATGGCCCCGCTGATCGGCGACGCGGTGCGCGCGCACCGGGCCGACACCCTGCTGGTCTCGCTCGGCCTGATAGACCTCGGCTTCTACACGAACGCCGAGCAGACCGCGGAGAACGTACGGCACTTCGTGGCGCGGGCCCGCCGGGCGGCGCCGCACATCCGGGCGGTGCTGCTGCCGGTGATCCCCAACGTCCGGGCCTCGGCGGACCCCGCCTTCGGCACCGAGTGCGTCCGCTTCAACGAACTCCTGGCCAAGGCCGTCGCCGATCTCTCCACCCCCGCCTCCCCGTTGCTGCTGGCCTCCGAACCGGAGGGCTGGGAGACCGGCCGCGCCACCTATGACGGGACCCATCCGTCGGAGCACGGCGAGCACTTGCTGGCGGGCGCGTTCGCCCAGGCGATGCATCAGGCGTGGGGCGTCGGCGGGCCGTACCGCGCCGCCGCGGTGTCCGGGGCGGCCGTACCGGCGGGGTGACTCGGCGCGCGCGGTCGCCGGTGCCCCTGACCCCCGAACGGGCCTTGCTTTGAGCGCACTTCAAGGCGTTGGCTGGACCACCATGAAGTACACGCAGCTCGGACGCACCGGACTCAAGGTCAGCCGACTCGTCCTCGGCACGATGAACTTCGGGCCTCAGACGGACGAGGCCGAAAGCCACACCATCATGGACGCGGCGCAGCAGGCCGGCATCAACTTCTTCGACACCGCCAACGTCTATGGCTGGGGTGCCAACAAGGGCCGTACGGAGGAGATCGTCGGCTCGTGGTTCGCCAAGGGCGGCGCCCGGCGGGACAAGACCGTGCTGGCCACCAAGCTCTACGCCAACATGGCAACGGACGACGGCAAGGTCTGGCCCAACCACGACAAGCTCTCCGCGCTCAACATCCGGCGGTCGGTGGACGCCAGCCTCAAGCGGCTGGGCACCGACTACATCGACCTCTACCAGTTCCACCACGTCGACCGGGACACGCCCTGGGACGAGATCTGGCAGGCCATGGACGTGCTCGTCCAGCAGGGCAAGATCCTCTACGTGGGCTCGTCCAACCACGCCGGCTGGCATATCGCCCGCGCCAACGAGACCGCCGCCCGCCGCGGCTCGTACGGCCTGGTCAGCGAGCAGTGCCTGTACAACCTCGCCGAGCGGCGCGCCGAGATGGAGGTCATCCCGGCCGCCGAGGGCTACGGCCTGGGCGTCATCCCGTGGTCCCCGCTGCACGGCGGGCTGCTGGGCGGTGCCCTCCGCAAGGAGCGCGAGGGCGGTGCGGGCCGCTCGGGCGCCGGCCGCTCGGCGGACTCGCTCGCCAACTCCACGATCCGCGCCCAGATCCAGTCGTACGAGGATCTGCTCGACAAGCACGGTCTGGAGCCCGGTGAGGTGGCCCTGGCGTGGCTGCTCACCCGGCCCGGGGTCACCGGCCCGATCGTCGGCCCGCGCACCGCGGACCAGCTCGCCTCCGCGCTGCGGGCCGTCGAGCTGACCCTCCCGGACGAGCTGCTCGCCTCGCTCGACGAGATCTTCCCCGGCCCCGGGCCGAGCCCGGAGGCCTTCGCCTGGTGAACGGCCGGGCGCCCGGCGGCCGGTTCCAACCGGGCCGCCGGGCGCCCTGGGGCAGCCGTCAGCGCAGTGCCGCCGCCACGATCACGACGATGAGCAGCACGGCGAGCAGACCGGACATGATCCGGTTACGGGTTTTGGGATCCACCCTCTGAGCGTAACCGGGACGGACCCGAACGCTTCATCGGGCCGGGAACCAGCGGCCGCGGACCGTCAGTGGCCCAGCGGCCAGGACCCCACCGTTTCGTACCGGGGCTGCCTGCCCGCCACGCCCGCGACGGGGGGATGGCTGCACACCAGCGCGAGGGCCTCGACCGTCCAGGCGGTCCCGGCGAAGTCCTTGAGGGCGGTCGCGTACGGGCGGAGGTCCAGGCCGGGGACGCGGTTGCGGGCGAGGGTGAGGTGCGGGGTGTACGGGCGGTGCTCGTCGTCCATGGCGAGGCCGGCCCGGCGGCCCGCCGCGGTGGCCGCGTCGGCCAGCCGGCGCATGGCGGGGCGGTCGCCGTCGGCCCCGGCCCACACCACCCGGTCCGAGAAGCGGCCGCCGCCGGCGATCCGCAGCTCGTAGGGGTCGCGGCGGTGGGCGGCCCGCGCCAGCCGCTCGGCCAGGCCGGGGACGGTCTCCTCGGGCACCTCCCCGTAGAAGGCGAGGGTGAAGTGCCAGCTCTCCCGGCCGGTCCAGCGCAGCCGGTCGGCGGCCGGGAGCTGCTTCAACTGCGCCACCTCGGCGGCCAGTTCCTCGATCGCGGGCGCGGGGGGCAGGACGGCGGCGAAGAGTCTCATGCGGCCAGTGTGGCCCAGCGCACCGGCCGTCCGGCGGGACCCGGCGTGCCACGGCCCGGCCCCGCGGCGGCGCCGGGCCACGGTGCGTGCACTATGCCGCGGGCGTCAGAGCCCGCTCCGCGGAACGGGCATCGTCCGGGGCCCGGGGCACGAACGTGAGGTGCCGATGGCCGCGGCGCAGGTCGATCTTGAGGCGCAGACCGCCCACCCTGGCGAGGATCAGGCCGATGAGGACGGCGGCCGCGAGCGAGACCACCCCGCCCGCCAGGAAGCCGATCCGCGGGCCGAAGGTGTCGGTGATCCAGCCGACCAGCGGTGCGCCGAGCGGGGTGCCGCCCACGAAGACCATCATGAACAGGCTCATCACCCGGCCGCGCATGGCCGGATCGGTGGCCATCTGGATGCTCGAATTGGCCGTGACATTGATGGTCAGGCCGACCGTGCCGATCAGGACCAGCAGCGCCGCGAAGACCCAGAACGACGGGGCGAGCGCGGCCGCGATCTCCAGGGCGCCGAAGAGCATCGCCGCCCCCACCACCAGCCGCAGCCGGGAACTCGCGCGACGGGCCGCGAGCAGCGCGCCGATCAGCGAGCCGGCCGCCATCAGCCCGTTGAACAGGGAGTACGTCCCCGCGCCCTGGTGGTAGACGTGGTGCACGAACGCGGTCAGCCAGATCGGGAAGTTGAAGCCGAAGGTCCCGATGAAGCCGACCAGCACGATGGGCCAGATCAGATCGGGGCGGCCGGACACATACCGCAGGCCCTCCCGGAGCTGGCCCTTGCTGCGCGGGACGCGGTGGACCTTGTGGAGTTCGGCGGTGCGCATCATCAGCAGGCCGGTGAGCGGGGCGATGAACGAGAGACCGTTGAACAGGAAGGCCCAGCCGCTGCCGAAGGCGGTGATCAGGACACCGGCGGCGGCGGGTCCGATCAGCCGCGCGGACTGGAAGTTGGCGGAGTTGAGGCTGACGGCGTTGCGCAGCTCGTCCTGGCCGACCATTTCGGAGACGAACGCCTGCCGGGCGGGGTTGTCGAGGACGGTGACCAGGCCGAGCGCGAAGGCGGTCAGGTAGACGTGCCAGACCTGCACCTGCCCGCTCAGCGTGAGCGCGGCGAGGGCCAGGCCGGTGACGCCCATGGCGGACTGGGTGACGAGCAGCAGCTTGCGCTTGGCGAAGCGGTCGGCGATGACACCGCCGTAGAGCCCGAAGAGCAGCATCGGCAGGAATTGCAGCGCGGTGGTGATACCGACCGCGGTGGAGGAGCCGGTGAGGCTGAGCACCAGCCAGTCCTGGGCGATGCGCTGCATCCAGGTGCCGGTGTTGGACACCATCTGGCCGGTGGCGAAGAGGCGGTAGTTGCGTATCCGCAGGGAGCTGAACGTGCCCGTGCGCGGTGTGGCGGCGGGGCCGGCGGCGACAGCCGGGGCGGTGCCCGGAGCGGTCGCGGTCGCGTCGTCGGAAACCGTGTCGTCGTGGGAGTTCGGTGCGGGGGCGGAGTCTGCTCCGGATCCCGTACTCAAAGTGGGTTCGCCTCCTCGGCCTCGGGTTCTACAGCTGTGCGAGCTTCTCCAGCACGGGCGCGGCGGCCCGCACCTTCGCCCACTCGTCCTCGTCCAGCCCGGAGGCCAGCTCGGCGAGCCAGGCGTTGCGCTTACGGCGGCTCTCTTCGAGCATCGCCTCGGCCTGCTCGGTCTGCGTGACGACCTTCTGACGGCGGTCGTCGGGGTGCGGTTCGAGCCGGACCAGTCCCTTGGCCTCCAGCATGGCCACGATGCGGGTCATCGACGGCGGCTGCACATGCTCCTTGCGGGCCAGCTCACCGGGGGTGGCATGGCCGCACCGGGCGAGGGTGCCGAGCACCGACATCTCGGTGGGGCTCAGCGATTCGTCGACCCGCTGATGCTTGAGTCGGCGCGACAGGCGCATCACGGCGGACCGCAGGGCGTTCACCGCGGCCGCGTCGTCAGGGGGCACCTCCGGCCCGTCGGGCTGGAGGGAGGACAGTTCCGGCATGGTCTTTAGCATAACTCATTACCCTTTCTAAGGAAAGCCAAGGGCAGCCATCCGCCATGGGTCACCCATATGAGTGAGGACGCCGCCGAAAGTGACCCGCCTGACCGCGTACGGACGGGACCGTGTCCGAATGGGATCGAAGGTGCTCAGCCTGCGGGTGGACGGGGAACTGCTGGACCGCATCCGGCAGCACGCCGCAAAACGCGGAATGAGCGTCCAGGACTATGTGGTCCGGACGCTCATCCGCGAAGACTTCGACGAGCGGTTCCAGTGCTCCGTCGACGAGACGGAGAAGCTGGGAGTCCGCTGGCCCGCTACTTGACCCCCAGCGCCTGCTCGATCGGGTCGAGCAGGAAGTAGACCAGGAAGCAGAAGCCGACCGCGTTCAGCAGCCAGGGGACCTCCTTGATCCGGCCGGTCGCCGCGCGCAGCAGGATGAAGGCCAGCACGCCGATGCCGATGCCGTTGGTGATGCTGTAGGTGAACGGCATCGAGACGAGCGTCAGGAACGCCGGGATGCCGATGGTGAAGTCGCCCCAGTCGATGTCCCGGACGTTCGAGGCCATGATCAGGAAGCCGACGACCACCAGCGCAGGCGTCGCGGCCTGCGCGGGGACGACGGTCGCCAGCGGCGTGAAGATCAGCGCGAGCAGGAAGAGGCCGCCGGTCATCAGGTTCGCGAGACCGGTGCGGGCACCTTCGCCGACCCCGGCGGTGGACTCCACGAAGCAGGTGTTGGCGGAGGCCGAACCGAAGCCGCCGCCCGCGACCGCGATGCCGTCGACCATCAGGATCCGGCCCATGTTCGGCAGGTTGCCGGTCTCGTTGTCCAGCAGCCCGGCCTCCTCGCCGACGCCGATGATGGTGCCCATCGCGTCGAAGAAGCCGGAGAGCAGCACGGTGAAGACGAACAGGCAGCCGGTCAGCACACCGACTTCCTTGAAGCCGCCGAACAGGCTGATCTGACCGATCAGACCGAAGTCCGGGGTGTCGATGATCTTTTCCGGCACGTTGGGGACCGCCAGGCCCCAGGCCGCGTCCGGGATGTCGACGAGCGCGTTGATGACGATCGCGACGACGGCCATCGAGACCATGCCGATCAGGATCGCGCCCTTGGTCTTCCGCACGATCAGCACGAACATCAGCGCCAGCCCGATGATGAAGACCAGCACCGGCCAGCCCTTGAGCTGTCCGCCCTGGCCCAGGCCCATCGGGACGACGGTGTGCGCGGCGTCCGGGTTACGGGTCACAAAGCCCGCGTCGACCAGGCCGATCAGCGAGATGAACAGGCCGATACCGATGGCGATGGCCCGCCGCAGCCCGTTGGGGATCGCGTCCATCACCCGCTGCCGCAGCCCCGAGGCGACCAGGAGCATCAGCACCAGACCCGCGAGCACGACCATGCCCATGGCGTCCGGCCAGCTCATCTTGGGCGCGAGCTGAAGCGCCACCACGGCGTTGATGCCGAGGCCGGCGGCGACGGCGATCGGGACGTTGCCGATGACGCCCATCAGGACCGTGGTCAGTCCGGCCATCAGCGCGGTGGCGGTGACCAGCTGGGCGTTGTCGAGGTGGTGGCCGAACTTATCGACTCCGGAACCGAGAATGATCGGGTTCAGCACGATGATGTAGGCCATCGCGAAGAACGTCGCCAGCCCGCCGCGCAGTTCGCGGCCGACCGTCGACCCCCGCTCGGAGATCTTGAAGAAGGCGTCGAAGCCGTTCTTGGGAGGCTTCGGAGCCGGGTTCTCAAGGGTGTCGACCGGCGTGGTGGCCGAGGGGGACATGCGGGGACCTCAGTCGTACGGGCCTGGGCAGGCGTGGGGGCCCGAGGGCCCGGAACACGAACAAAAGCGGAATCAACTGGATCGACTTGGAGGAAGAGACGAGCAATACCAGCCGTATCCAGAAAGGTTCAGTATGAATAAACAATGCATTGATCGCTATCTCCGCGCGTAGACCCTTGCGGCACCTGGCCCTGCGCTCGCACCCCACGCCGCCGGCACCGCCGCGCACGGCCACCGGCCCGCTGCCCACCGCCGCCCGCGGAGCCGTCACCCGCTCCCCGTAAGCTGAGCACCATGTGGAAGAAGTCCGAACTGCGCGAGGCCCCGGCGCCTCTCGAGGGCCCCGTCGTCGGCACGATCACCGGCGGCACCATCATCTGGTTCGTCCTCTTCCTCGGCCAGCTCCCCTTCTACGGCTGGTTCGCCGACAACGGCCACGCCTGGTGGGTGTGGACCTGTCTGGCCGGCGGCGCCCTGGGCCTGATCGGCATCTGGTACGTCCGCGGACGGGATGCCGCGCTCAAGCGCGCCGCGGCGGCCGACCACTCCTGACCGCCTCCGCGCCCTCGGCGGACACCCCCTCGCCCCTCCGCCCGGCCAGCGGGTGAAGTACGCATTCCGCCCGTAACGTCGAGGGCATGACGGAGCGGGCGAGGACCGACGTCGAGCAGTCCGGGCCGGGTGGCGAGCCCGCCCGACGGACCGCGGGGGCACCGGTCAACCCCGGACTGACCGCCGCAGAGGTCGCGGTGCGAGTCGCCCGGGGCGAGGTCAACGACGTCCCCGTACGCTCCTCCCGCTCGGTCGCCGAGATCGTCCGGGCCAATGTCTTCACCCGCTTCAACGCCATCATCGGCGTCCTCTTCGTCATCATCCTGATCGTCGGCCCGATCCAGGACGGCCTGTTCGGCTTTGTGATCGTCGCCAACACCGGTATCGGCATCGTCCAGGAGCTGCGCGCCAAAAAGACCCTGGACAAGCTGGCGGTCATCGGCGAGGCCAGACCGGCCGTCCGGC
Source organism: Streptomyces sp. bgisy130 (assembly GCF_057708345.1). Taxonomy (NCBI): domain Bacteria; kingdom Bacillati; phylum Actinomycetota; class Actinomycetes; order Kitasatosporales; family Streptomycetaceae; genus Streptomyces; species Streptomyces sp. bgisy130. The sequence continues at coordinate 161,039 of NZ_JBYISA010000003.1, read as the reverse complement.
GCGACGGGGTCACCGAGGAGATCCCCACCTCCGCGGTGGTGCTCGACGACGTCCTCGAACTCGGGCCCGGCGACAAGGTCATCGTCGACGGCGAGGTGCTGGAGAGCGACAGCCTGGAGATCGACGAATCGCTGCTGACCGGCGAGGCCGACCCGGTCGTCAAGAAGCCCGGCGAGCAGGTGATGTCCGGCAGCTTCGTGGTCGCGGGCGGCGGCGCCTTCACCGCGACCAAGGTCGGCCGGCAGGCGTACGCGGCCCAGCTCGCCGAGGAGGCCAGCCGCTTCACCCTGGTCCACTCCGAACTGCGGACCGGCATCAGCCAGATCCTCAAGTACGTGACCTGGATGATGATCCCGACCGCGCTCGGCCTGATCCTCAGCCATCTGCTCACCCTCGGGCTGCCGGGCGACGCGGCGATCCGCCGGATGGTCGCGGGGATCGTGCCGATGATCCCGGAAGGTCTGGTGCTGCTCACCTCCGTCGCCTTCGCGATCGGCGTCATCCGGCTCGGCCGTAAGAAGTGCCTGGTCCAGGAGCTGCCCGCGATCGAGGGCCTGGCCCGGGTGGATGTGGTCTGCCTGGACAAGACCGGCACGCTCACCGAGGGCGGCATGGACGTCCAGGGGCTGCGGACGCTCGACGGCGACGAGGACTACCTCCGGCAGGTGCTGGGCGCCCTCGGCGAGGCCGACCCCCGGCCCAACGCCTCCCTCCAGGCGGTCATCGCGGCCTATCCGGCGGACGGCGGCTGGCGCTGCGTCCAGTCACTGCCGTTCTCCTCCGCCCGGAAATACAGCGGCGCGGCCTTCAACGGCCCGGACGGCGAGAGCAGCACCTGGCTGCTCGGCGCCCCGGACGTCCTGCTGCCGGCCGGCGACCCGCGGCTCGCCGAGACCGACGCGCTCAACGCGCAGGGCCTGCGCGTCCTGCTGCTGGCCCGCGCCGTACGGGAACTGGACGACCCCGACGTCACCCGGGACGTACAGCCCGCCGCGCTGGTCGTCCTGGAGCAGCGGCTGCGCCCGGACGCCCCCGACACCCTGCGCTACTTCGAGGACCAGGGCGTCCGGGCCAAGGTGCTCTCCGGCGACAACGCGGTGTCGGTGGGCGCGGTGGCCGGCAAGCTGGGGCTGCCGGGCGCGCACGCCCCGGTGGACGCGCGCGCCCTGCCCGGCGAACGGGACGCGATGGCGGCCGAGATCGAGGCGGGCGCGGTGTTCGGCCGGGTCACCCCGCAGCAGAAGCGGGACATGGTCGCCGCGCTCCAGGCCCGCCGCCACACCGTCGCGATGACCGGCGACGGCGTCAATGACGTGCTGGCCCTCAAGGACGCCGACATCGGCGTCGCGATGGGCTCCGGCTCCGAGGCGACCCGCGCCGTCGCCCAGATCGTCCTGCTCAACAACAGCTTCGCCACGCTGCCCTCGGTGGTCGCCGAGGGCCGCCGGGTCATCGGCAACATCACCCGCGTCGCCACCCTCTTCCTCACCAAGACGGTCTACTCCGTCCTCCTGGCGATCCTGGTGGCCTGCTGGCAGATCCCGTACCCGTACCTCCCCCGGCACCTGACCCTGCTCTCCACCCTCACCATCGGCGTCCCCGCGTTCTTCCTCGCGCTGGCCCCCAACAAGGAACGCGCCCGCCCGCACTTCGTCCGCCGGGTGATGCGCTACGCCATCCCGTCCGGCCTCATCGCCGGCGCCGCCGCCTTCGCCACCTATCTGCTCGCCCGCAGCTACTACACCGGCCCCGACGCCCTGCCCGCCGAGACCAGCGCCGCGACCCTGACCCTCTTCCTCACCGCGATCTGGGTCCTGGCGATCATCGCCCGCCCCTACACCTGGTGGCGCATCGCCCTGGTCCTGGCCATGGGCCTGGCCTTCCTCATCGTCCTGGCCACCCCCTGGCTCCAGACCTTCTTCGCCCTGCGCCTGGTCGGCACGACCATGCCCTGGGTGGCGGTGGCCATCGCCGTACTGGCGGCCGTCCTACTGGAGGTCACGTGGCGATGGGTGGGGCGCCGGTTTCCGGCTTGAGGCGGTTTGCGATCGGCGGGGTGGACGTTTCTGACCACTGGGGCGCGGCCTTTGAATGCCGCCACGCGGCTCTCCGACTGCGGCCGAATACCGCGTCTCGGCCCGGTCACAGAACCCGCCCCGGCATGGCGGCCCCCCGCGCCTCCCCCTACTCTCCGCCCCATGACCTTCCTCCACGGGGGCCTCACCTACGAGGTCCTGGCCCGCACCCATCACTCCCGCCACTACCACTCCGGCGGCGACGGCGTCCTCGACTGGTGGGAGTGGCTGATCCTGGTCGTCGGCGCGGTCGCGGTGATCTGGTCCCTGGTGAAGAAGTTCAGCTCGGACTGAGGGGGCGGTGACGGCCGGGGTGCAGCCGGCCTCATAGGGCCGAACGCCGTTCCCGGGTGGCTCGGCTGTCACGGTCCCGGCAAAAGACCGAGATACGCCTGATACATGGCCTCGGGACGATCGAAACACGTGCCGCTTAACGTGCGGGATACGTGCGTCCTCTGTCGGCGGGCCCGAGGCGGGGCCGACCGGTCCGGAGGGTGTCGACGGACCAGGAACGGCCATGGCCATGGCCATGGGACGAGGAAGTGAGCGGCAGCGTGAAGAAGGCCAAAAGGCAGCGGGGCTTCTGGCAAGAGCTGCCGATTCTCATCGGTATCGCCCTTCTCCTCGCCCTGCTGATCAAGACCTTCCTGGTGCAGGCGTTCCTGATCCCGTCCGACTCGATGCAGGACACCCTCCAGCGCGGGGACCGGGTCCTGGTGGACAAGCTGACCCCATGGTTCGGCTCCGAGCCGGAGCGCGGCGAGGTCGTGGTCTTCCACGACCCGGGCGGCTGGCTGAACGAGGCGCCGACCCCCGAGCCCAACGCTCTCCAGCAGGTCCTCAGCTTCATCGGCCTGATGCCGTCAGCGGAGGAGAAGGACCTGATCAAGCGGGTGATCGCGGTCGGCGGCGACACGGTCGAGTGCCACGGCACCGGCCCGGTCGAGGTCAACGGCAAGGCGCTGAAGGAGGATTCGTACCTCTTCCCCGGCAACACCCCCTGCGGTGACAAGGCATTCGGGCCGGTCAAGGTTCCCAAGGGAAGCATCTGGGTCATGGGTGACCACCGTCAGAAGTCCCAGGACTCCCGCTACCACACGAACCTCAAGGGCAACGGCACCGTAGAGACCAAGCAGGTCGTGGGACGAGCCTTCACGATCGCCTGGCCGGTCAACCGCTGGTCGTGGCTGCCGGTGCCGGACACCTTCGACCAGCCCGCGCTCAACAAGGCCGTCGCAGCGACCCCGGCAGCGCTGGGCCTCGCGGGCGCGGCACCAATCACCACCTGGCTCCGCCGGCGGCGGCGAACCGCGCGAGCGAAGTAGCCCGCCCCTACGCCTCCTCCCCACCCTCACCCCCGCCCTCATCCTGGCCCTCATTCCCGCCCTCGTCGTCCAGCGACCGCCCCACGGCACGCAGCCGCTCCCCCCTGCTCTCCGCGACCCGCCGCACATCCCGCAGCGAGTCGGTCAGCCCTCGGGCCAGAAAGCGCAGCTCCCGGTTGCCCGCCCCCTGACAGGCGAGCAGCTCGTCCGCATGACCGATGAGGTCGTCGGCCATACCGAGTTGAAGGCGCTCGATGTCATCGGCAACACGGGAGACATGGCCCGTGCCGTCCCCCAGGAGATAACAGGGATTGCCGTCGGCGCTGGACCATGGGAGGAGGCGGGCGGGGTCGTGGTGTCCCGTCACGGCGCCACCCCCAGCCCATGAACCCGCTCGTACGGGACGAGGGAGGGGCGGTGGCGCGAGGGCGGTAACAGACTTCGCCGCAGTGGCTCGACGATGTGGTCAGTGCGTCGGAACATGGCGTCAACCTCCATGGGATCCCGGCCGAGGACGGCTGAGACGGTGTTGGCATGTGTAATCAGTCAACGACAGAACGCCACCGCGAATGTGCACAGCAAGTGCACAAGGGCGGCGCGTGGGTAGGTGCCCCTGCGAGCATGAAGTCCGGCGAACCAGACGAACTCGACTGGGAAGTAACGGCACATGAGTGCAGAGATCACCGCTCCTGGACCGGGCGCGAACGTGAAGGTGCTGCGGCTCGAACGGGGCTGGTTGCAGGACCACCTGGCAGCCAGGGCCCGGATGTCGACATCGATGCTCGGCAAGATCGAGCGAGGCGAACGACCACTCACCCAGGGCATGGGAGCTGTCCTCGCAGGCGCCTTCGGCATCACCCTGGACGAACTGTTGGGGCAGGTCCCCGTGCGGGCCGGGGACCAGGATCGGCTGACAGAGTTGCGGGCTGCGATGCGGCGCTTCGACCTCCCGGCCGGTGAGCCGGTTCGGGAGGACCGCCTCGCGTACGACCTCGCTGAGCTGTTCCGGCTCCGTGGCGATGCCGACATTTCGACCGTCACCCACCAGCTCCCGGGACTGCTGCGGCGTGTACAGGGCCGGGCACACAGCACCGGCCTGCCCGAGGACTGGTCGAACGTCGCCGAGGTGTACAGCGCGGTCTACTGGCTGGCCGCCCGCCACCGCTGGATGACGCTGGCGGAACTTGCCGTGGTCAGGCAGCGGCAGGCGGCGGAGCGCGCGAACGCCTTGGCGCTTGCCGTGGCCTCCCGGGACGAGGCCGGGACGTTCCTCAACGGAGGCGACTTCGCCGGAGGGCTGGCCGTTGTGGACCGGGCCCTCGTCCGGGCCGAATCGGGCATGCGAGGCAGGACCCGCCATCTCGCTCTGGGCCTGCTGCATCTCCGGGGGATGACCCTGGCCGGTCGATTGCGGGACAAGAAGACCGTCGAGCGGCATATCAAGGGCGCCCGCAAATCCGCCGCGGTCATCGACTCCGACGTCGGTGTACACGGAATCCATTTCGGCCCGGAAAACACCCTCGTCCACGTCCTCGCGACCCATGTCGACCTCAAGATGAACGCCGAGGCACTCGCCGAGGGCGAGAGATATCTGCGCGACGGCCCCACCCTGCCGGCCACGCGGATCGGCCCCCTCCACATGAATATTGCCCGGGCCCAACTGGCGTTGAAGGACCGGGACGGTGCGGTGGATTCCCTGGCCGAAGCATGGGACATCGCACCGCAGATGGCGAAGGTCCATCCCACCAGCCTGGAATTGAGCCGCGTGCTCGTTTTCCTGCATAAACGCAGCAATCCGAAGGTCACCGCGCTCGCCAAAAGGGCAGGCATCAGGATCTGAGCGGCAGTGATGCGGGACCGAGGGGACATCCTTCCCTCGGCGACGGTGACCAGGGAGAACCAGCGTGACGGACAACCAGCGGGCCCTCACCGACGATCAGCGGCAGTGGGCCGGACTGATCTGGGACTACCACCGGATGCACCACGAGGTGCGGCCGGCCGACGTGGCGATCGGGCTGGGCAGTCACGATCTCGGGGTGCCCGCTTTCTGCGCCCGGCTGTACCGCGCGGGGCTCTTTCCCACCCTGGTCTTCACCGGCGGCCCCAATCCGACGGCCCCTGAAAGGTTCCCCCGTGGCGAGGCCGTGCACTTCCGCGAGCACGCCCTGGAGCTCGGCGTGCCGGACAAGGCCGTTCTGCTGGAGCCCGCGGCACGCAATACCGGCCAGAACATCACGCTCTCCCGGAAGGTGCTGGCCGCCGCCGGTATCACCCCCAGGACGGTGCTGCTGGTGTCCATGCCCTATATGGAGCGACGGGCCTTCGCCACCGCCCGCAAGATGTGGCCCGAGGTCGAGGTGATCTGTGCTTCGGAACCGCTGGAATTCGACGACTACCTCAAGAGCATCGGCGACGAGAAACTCGTGACAGACCAGCTCGTCGGTGATCTCCAGCGGGTGATCGAGTATCCCGGGCTCGGCTTCGCCATCGAGCAGGAGGTACCTGAAGACGTACAGGCCGCGTACGCCTCACTCGTCCGGGACGGCTTCACCAGCCGACTGCTCACCCGCTGACCGGCCGCCGCCGGGCCCGCCCCGTGCCACTCACACATCGCCCTGCACACGGGCATGAAGATGCATGTCATGCCAGCCGTCCTGTTGCAGATGGGCGCTGCGGCGGGTGCCCTCCAGGGTGAAGCCGGACTTGGTGGCCACCCGGCAGGAGGGCTCGTTGGCGGTTGAGTGGGCGAGTTCGAGGCGGTGGAAGCCTGCCTCGTCCAGGGCCCAGGCGGCCAGGGTGGCGAGGGCGCGCGAGGCGATGCCGTCGCCGCGGGCGTGCGGCAGGACCCAGTACGCGCACTCGGCTTCGCCATGGTCCAGGTCCATCCGGCGCAGGCCCGCCCGGCCGAGGATCTCGCCGTCGGACGCCCGGGTGACGGCCCACTGGGCGTCCCGCTCCTGCTGCCAGGAACGGTGGGCGGCCGCGATCCACTCCTGCGCCTCGGCCGGGGACGTCACATGGTGCATGTGCCAGCGCCGGATCCCCTCGTCCTCGTAGGCGGCTTGCAGGACGGGGGCGTCAGCCGCCTCCCAGGGCCGTAACAGCAACTCGCCGCCGGGCGAGAGGAGAGAAGGCTGCGGGGTCGCCGAGAGGGCACCGGCACGGAGGGCGGGAGTGATCGCGAGGGGCATGGGCGGCATCATCTCCCTGCCACGGCCACTCCCGTCAGTCGAACCACCACGCCCGCGCCACTGCATGAGCCGGTGGAGGATGTACAGCCGCCCCAGCGACACAGCCGAGACGGCTCCCTCCGGGCCCGGAGGGAGCCGTCGTCAAGGATTCATCCACTCAGGTCGTGTACTCCAGCTCCGTCAAGGCGTCCTTGATGACGGTCGGAGCGACCTCATACAGGTCGAGACCTTCCACATGCTTGACCAGCGCTTCACGCGCTTCGCTGAGCTGTTCCATCAGGCCCTCCCCGCCCAACTGGCGGGGAAGGACAATGCGGCGGAACTCCTCCTGCGCGATGGCGCCGGCGAGCAACTTTTCGGCGAGCCACAGTTGCGTGCGTTCCCGGATCGCGAAGGTCAGGTGGATGCTGTGCTCGTCGGAGTCGACCACGTGAGGGTTGTGGACCCATCCCCGCGGGAGCAAGAGTGACTGGCCGGCCTTGAGGTCGACCTCTACGTCCGGCCCGGCCGCCTCCCACGCGGGAATGAAGTGGTCCTGCCATACGCGGAAGCTCTCGTTGTACTCGCGCATAGGCGCTGCGACCGGTGGCCGCCAGAGCTGCCACCGCTTCGTACCAGCGATCTGGACGATCACGGCCATCTGCTGATCCCAGTGGTGCCGGAGCCCTTGATTGTCGGGTGGGGTCAGGAAGGCGTGGATGTAGTTCGAGTAGCTGGTCTCCGTCTGGATCGCTTCCGAAATCTGTGACAGGGCCGGAACGACACGCTGAAGGTTGCCGAGGCGGATGGTGTAGCCACGCTCGTACAGCCGGGCGAGCTTCGCGCGGTCTGTCCTGCCGTTCGTCATGTACGCGTTCTGACTCAACGACGGGGTGGGGGCCTTGACAGCCGCAATCTCGTTGGCCGGGACGCACCCGGTGTAGAGGTAGCCACGGATGGACTCCGCGGTGACTGTCTCGTGGAGGGCCGACTTGCCGCGCTCATAGACGCGGGGCTCATCCGGCCACGAGGCCAGCAGTTCGGTTACGCCTTCCTCGGGCAGCAAGAGGCGCAGCGACATGGCATCGACTCCTTACAACGGCTGGAGCGGGCAAGAGGTCTGCGGGTGGAACCGGTTCGGGCAGCACACGACGGAGAACGAGATCAGGCTCTTGGACGGCGTGTAGTACACCCAGCTCACGTCGACACCGCGGGGCAGCACATCGGTGGCGTACTCCAGCTTGGTGTCGAGACCGCTGTACGTCTGGAGGCCATCCGCACGTTCGAACGGAGTGTTCGCCTCGTACTGCTTCGTCAGCCAGGCCAACGCGATAGCCAGATCAGCCCAGGTGCGGTCGGCCGAGACCTGGTGCTTCTTCATCAGCCAGTAGCCGGTCATCGTGGGCGGCACGTTGCCGGTCTGGAACTCCGCGGCGGCCTCGCGGTACCGGTCAAGGACTGCCTGCTGTCTCTTGTCCTCGGAGTCCAGCACCGAGGGCGGGCCGTTGGGATGTGGAGGCCGGCGCCCTCCCTCCTTGCCGTACACCGCCGATGGTCCGATCCACGGTCCGAAACCGTGCCAGTGCCCTGACCAGCTCATCTGTGCCCTTCTGGAGATGCGGGGCCGCCCCGCCAGAACAGGGCGGCCCGTTTTGTCCCGGATGGGGAAGCGCCAGACTAGAGCGCCAGACCCCGCTTCTTGGCCCAGCCGATGACGAAGTCGTCCACCTCGGCGGCGGTGGCGCGCAACTCCTGGCCGGCTCCCTCGGGCTTCGAGTCACGGAGCGCGAACGACTCCTCGGCGCCGGGGATGGCTGCCACGTCAATGCACGACTCGTGCTCGCCATTGAGGTTGCCGCCGCAGAAGTTCTCGAACGCGCCGTCGTCGACGGCGGGGAGGGTGTAGAGGTTGTGCACGGGTAGTCCTCCTTGCGCATGCGCTGTGCGGAGAGTCGTTCTCCGCGCCGTAGTGCACTTGCACCCACCCCGGCCCGACCTGTCCTCTTTCGGGGTACTGGCCGGCCGGGGTGGGATTTGAGTTCCGCCCCGCGGGGGCAAAGGGGCCGTACCCGGGGGGAGCCGGCGGAGGTCACGTCGGCATGATTTGCGGCTGCCATGGCTGCTTGGTCGGAACGAACGTAGAGCGGCCGACGGTCAACTCCCAAGCACATTGCGTGAGTTTGCAGCAAGTCCTTTGACGGGCACGAATGCCTCCTCGACCATCGACGTGTCGCGCAATTTCGTGCAAGGCGGACGACAGGAGAACAGCCATGAAGCTACGGTTCCTTGGTAAGAACTCCCAGGTGGGCGACTGCCCGACCCTCTACGCCACCGACCGTGACACCTACCTCGTCCAGGGGTGGAAGATCTTCGCGAACGACCTGCTGATGCAGCTCACCCTTTCCGAGGGCGAGACGGCCGTGGAGGTCCCCACCGAACTGTTCGAACACCTGGAGAAGGATGGCCTCCCCTCTGGCGAGTTCAAGCGCCTTGATGACCCCCTCATGGTCCTCACACCCGGCGGTACGTACGTTGTCCAGGGCCGGGCGGTGACCGACCCCGAGACCCTGGCCCAGATGTCGATTCCGGACTACGAGAGCGTGGTCGAGGTCTCCCAGGCCACGATCACCGCCCTACTGGAGGAACCACGTGAAGCTGATCTCCAGCGCCGAGCGCAACCGGCTCTTTGAGGGCTTCGCGCACGACGCCTTCCACCTGGAGCTGAGGGACGACTACTCGGTCCCAGCAGAAGACGGCCCGTACGAGAGTTGGCTCCGAGGGACGGTCGACAACTCGTTCATGGTGCCGTGGACACAGCTCATGAAGCGTGTCACCGGCTCCGGGCAGACCGTGCGCCGGGTACGGGTCGTCACCGAGCCCCATAGCTCCTACATCCAGTGGGAGTACGCCACTGCCCACGTCAACGTAGAGGCTGGCGAGTCAATCCGCTGGCTACCGCGCCACAAGCTGCACAAGGATCTGGTCTTCCCTGTAAAGGGAAATGACTGGTGGCTCTTCGATGACAAGCTCCTGGCCGTGGGGCACTTCGACGACACAGGGAGGGTCCTCGGGTCCGAAATGATCGATGATCCCGAGACGGTCGCCGAATGCGTCCGCCTGCGGGATCTGCTCTGGGCCTCCGCCATCCAACATTCCGAGTACACGCCCTGACAGTTCCGTGAGCGATCAGGCACAAGAGACACGCGAGGCGCTGGGCGCCCGGCTGCGTGGATTCCGCAAGGACGCGGGGTACAGCAGCGGCCGGGCCTTCGCCGCTGCCACAAGCTGGCAGGAATCCAAGATCTCCCGTATCGAGAACGGGAAGCAGAACGCGAGCGAGGAGGACATCCGCGTCTGGTGCCACTCGACGGGACACGAGGCCGACTTCCCCGACCTGCTTGCCACAGTTCGCCACATCGACGAGCTGTGGATGGAGTGGCGCCGGCAGCTCCAGGACGGGGCCGCGAACCGGCAAAGGAAGTCGCTGCCGCTCTACCAGAAGACCAAGGTATTCAGGATCTGGGAGCCCAATGTCATCTGGGGCACCATTCAGACCGCCGACTACGCCGAAGCCATCTTCGAGGAGGTCTCAAACTTCCACGAGAGCCCCGCTGACACGGAGGCAGCCGTGGCGAAGCGCCTCGAACGGCAGAAGTACCTCTACGAGGGCAACCGGATCTTCAACGTTCTCCTCGGGGAACAGGCCCTCTACTCGAACCACGGCGGATCCGAGGTCATGAGGGCCCAACTGGATCGAATTCTAGCCGTGTTGGCGCTTCCACGGCTCAGCCTGGGCATCGTCCCACGGTCCGCGCGCCTCGCCCTCTGGCTCGGGCACGGCTTCTCGATGTTCGATGACAAGCTCGTCATGGTGGAGGCGCTCTCCGCAGAGATGTCCGTGACACAGCCGAGGGAAATCGAGCTGTACCGCAAGGCATTTGCCCTTCATCGGCAGTCCGCCGTCTATGGCCAGGCCGCCAGGGATCTCATCCTGACTTCCATCGATCACTTCGACCGCCGGCGAAGGGAAAATCGTGACTGAAATACAGAATTGGCACACCAGCACCTACACCAAGTCTGATAACTGCGTCGAAGTCGCCGATAGCGACCCAGCCGAGGTCAAGGTCCGGGACTCCAAGCGCCCGGGAGGTGTAATCCTGACCTTCCCGCAGATTTCCTGGGGCCAATTCGTGGATTTCATAAAGCTCTGAACTGCTCATGCCGCTCGCGGTTTGACCGGCGGGTACCGGCCCCATGGTCGTCCTCCCTCAGTCGAACCACCGCGCCCGTGCCAGTTCCTCCCCCCGGTCCGGGTCCTCCAGGAGGGCGGCGACCTCGAAGCGGCGGGGCCATTGGCCTGTTGCCCAGGCGAGGCCGGCTGCTACGCCTTCCAGGGTGGCGGCGTGCAGCGTGCCGTCGGGGGTGTGGCGCCAGTCGAGTTCGGCGGTGTCTTCCGGGCCGTCGCCGACGAGGAGTTCCTCGTGTTCCAGGTAGGTGTCGGGGGTGGCCGGGCCCAGCAGGGCGCGGACGGCCTCGGGGACCTCGTGGCGGACGCCCTCGGAGCGGACCTCGGCGCTGACCACCTCGCTCAGGCGCCGTACCTGGAGCAGTTCGGCCAGCGCGGCGGCGCGGGCCGGGCGTACGGGGAGCAGGGCGCGGCCGGCCGCCAGTGGTACCAGGTCCGGGGCGTCGGCGACCACGGCGTCGGCCGCGTCGACCACCTGGACTTCCTGGTCGCGCACGGTCCGCAGTTCGTCCGGGAGGGTCACCTGGTCGGGGTCCAGGTCCGCCAGCAGGCCGTAGAGGGCGTGCAGTTGTGCGGGGCCGACGGTCAGGTCCGGGTCGGCGAGCCGGGCCAGCAGTTCGGCCGCGCCGCCCGGCTCGTCGAGGAGCGCGGAGACCGAGGTCCGGACGCCGAGGGCCCGCAGCACCTGGGCATCGACGTCGCCCGCGTCCGCCGACTCGTACAGCCCGGACAGCAGCGGGTCGCCGCCGGCCGAGCGCAGACCGGCGGGCCGGCGGCCGTCCAGCACCGGATGCCCGCGCAGCCACCAGGCGGTGTACGGGCGGACGGATTCGGTGGTGCCGTCGGGGAGCAGGACCCGTACGGGCGCGGTCAGGGCGTCGCGCAGCGGGGGCTGGGACAGCATCGCCAGCACCTGGGGCCAGGCGTCGTCGTCGACCAGGTCGAGGTCGCGGACCGCGACGAGTTCGGTCACCACCGGGGGGACGGGGGTCTCCGGCAGCGCGTCGAGGACGTCCTCGCACCAGACGTCCACCGCGTCCAGCAGCCCGACGTCGTCCGGCTCGGCGAAGTCGCCCTCGCGGGGGTCCATCTCGTCCGGGTCGAGCACCACATCGGTGGCCCGGACCAGCGCGAAGGCGGCCATGACGCCCACGGCCGTCAGCGGCTGCTCGCCCCAGCGTCCGGCCAACTCCGCGTCACAGGCGGCGATTTCGCCCTCGCGGATGACGCGCTCGAAGTCGCTGCCCGGGTACACCAGCTCGCCCGCCGGTGCCAGTTCGCCGTCCTCGTCGGGCAGCGCGAGCGCCCCGAGCCAGGGCTCGTCGCCCGGCGTGAGATTGGCGTCCCGGACCAGGCCGAGCACCGTCTCCGCCAGCTCCTCGGCGCCCAGCGGGGCCCCCGGCCCGCCACCCAGCTCGTCGGCGAAGACGTCGTATGCGTCCTCGTCGGCCTCCAGGGAGTTCGCCACCGCCGCCCGCACCTGCGGTGTGGTCAGGACCGCGCGCGGAGCGGCGGGCGTGGCGCCCAGCTTCTCCAGCAGCGGGTGCACCGCGTCGGGGTGGGCGACCTTCAGGCCGAGCCGGGCGAGCGTACGGTGCCGGGCCGCGGCGTCCTCGTCGGGGCCGCCGCCGGGCAGCGGCAGCAGCACCTGACGCGGCCCGATCGTGGTCCGTACGCCGCCCTGCGCGCCGCCGGGACCCTGGCCGGCGGTGCCCGCGAGCGGCACCGGCAGCCCGCTGAGCCGGTCCGGGTCGGTGCCGGCCAGCGCGTCGTAGAGCCGCCACCACCAGCCGGGCGACCGTTCGACGCCGGCCAGCCGGTCGATCATCTCGCCGAGCGGCACCCGGGCCACGCCCAACGCCCGCAGCTCCGGCCGGCGTTCGAGCCCGGCCGGCAGCAGGCTGGGGAACAGCTCGGCCAATACGCCCACGGCCGCCGCGCCCGCGCCCTCCACCAGCTCGGCGTCCACCGGGCGCAGGACGTACCGGTCGACGCCCCCGTCGCCCTCGTCCCACTCGTCCGCCGGCGCCGCCTCGGGCTCGGCCGGCCGCCCGCCGGCCGGTGCGCCCGCGCTCGGCAGAAAACGCACCCGCGGCAGCAGCTCCAGCACCTGGCGGCGCAGCTCACCGTCCAGACCGCCCTTGCCCAACGGGCCCGGCACCAGATCGAGGGTGCCGACCGAGACCGGCTGCCAGTCGCCCAGCAGCGCCGCATACGTCGCGGCCGCCCGCCCCACCAGGAAGTCCGTCAGCGCGCCCGGCGCGACATGGCGCCGGGTCGGCTCCAGCGGGAACGACGCGATCAGCAGCGCGGGCAGCCCCAGCGGCTCGTCCGTCGGCGTCGGGGCGTGCACCACCGCCGCGGTCCCCGGCCGCACCGGTGCACCCTCGCCGTCCACGGGCACCGCCCAGGTCACCGACCAGGCCGGCCGCAGCCGCTCCTCGACCGGCCGGTCCGCCAGCAGCGCCGGATCCAGCGGCCCGCCGTCGCTGGCCACCCGCCACCGGGTGGCGCCCCGCTCGCTGTCCTCGATCAGGACGTACGGGCCGTCCTGGCTGCGCCGCAACTCCCGTACGCCCTCCGGGGTCTCGACCACGACCTCGGCCAGCCCCGGCAGCGTCAGCAGCAGCGCCGCGTCGATCCCGGTCAGCAGCCGCTCGGCGAGATCCTGCGCCGCGACGTCCCGCAGCGGCAGCACGACGGCGGTGTCATACCCCTCGGGCGCCCCGCCCTCCGCGGGCAGCGGCAGCCGCAGCAGCGGGACATGACCGTCCCGGCGGCGCAGCTCGCCACCCAGGCCGGGGCTGTGCGCCGCCACCTCCTCCGCCAGCGCCCGCGCCTCGGCCAGCGACCAGCGGACGCCGCCGGTACGGCCCACCAGCGCCGGCTCGTCACTCACCGACAGCACCGCGGCGAAGCCCACACCGAACCGGCCGACCGCGCCGGCCGCCACACTGGGCTCCCGCTTCGCGGACGCCCGCAGCGTCGACAGCGACTCGACGCCGGTGGCGTCCAGCGGGGCACCGGTGTTGGACGCGACAAGTACGGCGGGGGCGTCGCCGTCGGCCGCGTGCAGGGTCAGCCGGAGCCGGCCGGGGACACCGGCGCGGGCCGCCGCGTCCGCCGCGTTCTGCGCCAGCTCCACGGCCAGCCGGTCGCGGTAGCCGCCGAGCGCGAGGTCCTCCTCGGCGTTGGCATCCTCCCGGAACCGGGCCGGCGAGGCGGCCCAGGCATCCAGCACGCCACGCCGCAGCCGAGCCGTCCCGAACGGGTCTCCGGCTGCGCCTCGCACCCACGACGTAGCTGTCACTGTCCGTCTCCCTTAAGCGTGTGTCGGTGGCCCGACGGTATCGCCCCACGTTGGCGGGTGCGGCGCCGTGTCCCCGCCTGTGGATTCTTTTCCCGCCTGTCGGCGGGAGGGGGTGGTGTTTGGGGTGGGGCCCCGGTTTGTGGTGGGTGCCGGTGGCGGGGGCTCCGGGGTGGGTGTTCGGACTGCTTCGCTTTACGTCCGAACACCCACCCCTCCGCCCCCACCCCCTCCCGTACGTGATGGAACCCCACCCCGGTGGGGGTGAAGGAAAGACAAAAAACCAGCACCCGCAGCCACGCCACGACACGGCCGAACTACTGGTCTTTAACAACTCCCCCACCGGACGGAGGCCGCCATCCGTACGGGAGGGGGCGGGCCGGAGGGGCCTGTGTTGTGGACGTAAAGCGAAGCAGTCCACAACACAGGCCCCGGAGGACCGAACCCGGCACCCACCACAGACAACAAGCGGCCCCCGCCCAAACACCCACCCCCGCCGAAGGCGAAAAACAGGGCACGGCGGCGCCACCGCAACGTGGGAAGCGGGCTACAAGCCCCTAGCTGTGGCCGAGCTCCTCGGCGGGCCCCGTTTCCTCGACGGACCCACCGTCTCGTTCGGGACGAAGCGACAACGGCTCAACAACCGTCTCGTCCACAACCGGCGCGGCAGGCCGCGGCGGTTTCGGCATGACGGCCGCCTCGGAATGCGCCCCGCACCCGTACGCGAGGGAGACCACCCGGCCGTCCGCCGGGGAGAACTCGTTGGCGCAGACGCCGAACGCCTGGCCCAGGGAGCCGGGCAGCGTGGTGAGGAAGCCGCAGGTCACGCAGGTGGCGGGGGCCGCCTGGGCCATGGGGGTGCGGGCGCCGTACGCCTCTTCCCAGCGGTCGGCGGCGGTGTGCAGACCGTAGCGGGAGAGCACCCGGGCACGGCGCATGCCCAGTTCCTCGGCGATCGCCGCGATGCTGCCGCGCTGGGGGGCGGGCTGGACGGCGGGCGAGCCCGGGACGACGTCCGCCTCCTCGGTGTCGGCGACCTCGGCGGCCATGCCCTCGGCGACCGGGGAGTTCGGGGGCGGGATGTCCTCGCCGCTGAAGCCGGGCTCCAGGCGCAGGTCGTCGGCCTCGGTGGGCAGCAGGTCGCCGGGGCCCATGTCGCCGGGGCGCAGCCGCTCGCTCCACGGCACCCACTCGGGCGCGAGCAGGGCGTCGGGGCCGGGCAGCAGGGCCACCTCGGCGAGCGTGACGATCTTGGCGCGGGAGGCCCGGGCGACCGTCGCGGCCCAGCGCCAGCCCCGGTAGCCGGGCTCGTTGCAGGCGAAGAGGTGGGTGACGACGCGGTCTCCGTCGGCCACGGCCTCGATGTGCTCGCCGACCATGCCGGGCAGTGCGGCTTCCTCCGCGGCCGCCCTGGCCAGGTCAACCGCCTCGGCGCACAGGCGGTCAGGGGTACGGCTTCGCATCGCAGCACTCACAAGAATCGATTCTCTCTTCCACGCCGTCTCACGAGTGCGCCAGCCGGAGCTGTCCTTGTCCTGTCCGGACGACCGGCGGTGCCGGGGCGGGCGGAGCGGACCTGGGGACCGCGTCGACGTCCGCGCCCGGTCGTTTCGGTCGAGCGCACCTCTTACGTCCCATTCTGCGGGATCGCGCGGAGGCACGCGGCCAAGAACGACCGCCGGTGGCGCGCTACACACGCTACCCCTTCAACGGTGGACGACCCCTCGGTGGGAGCGGCAAATGTCCACGGCCGCGTCCGCGGGCCGGTACGCCCCGCGCGGCAGGGCGGAGAAAGTGCCCTCTCCTGGGCGAGTTGGGGCACTATGACCGGATGGCTGCCGTACGGGCGTCGAAGGTGTCGAAGGTGTCGAGGACAGCTGGGAAATCGTCACGGGTCTCGCGCGCCTCGACGCGCGGCGGGGACGGGCGCGGCCGGGTCCGCCGGGCGGGCCGGGCCGTGGGCCGTGCGCTGCACCGGCCGTTCACCGGTGCGGCGCGCGGGGTGCGGCGCGCCACGCATGCGCACGGCGCCGGGGAGTCGGGGCTGGGCAAGCTGATCGAGCTGCATGCGGTGAACTCCGCCGGCGACATGCTGATCACCGTCGCGCTGGCCTCGACGGTGTTCTTCTCGGTGCCGACGGATGAGGCGCGGGGCCGGGTCGCGCTGTATCTGGCGGTCACGCTGGCGCCGTTCGCCCTGCTCGCACCGGTGGTCGGGCCGCTGCTGGACCGGGTGCCGCACGGCCGCCGGGCGGCGATGGCGGGCGCGATGCTGGCGCGGGCCCTGCTGGCGCTGACGATGTCCGGCGCGGTCACCACCGGGGGTCTGGAGCTGTATCCGGCGGCGCTGGGGGTGCTGGTGTCGTCGAAGGCGTACGGGGTGGTCCGCAGCGCGGTGGTGCCGCGGCTGCTGCCTCCGCGGATTTCGCTGGTCAAGGCCAATTCCCGGGTGACGCTCGCGGGGCTGCTGGCGACGGGGGCGGCGGCCCCGGCGGCGGCCGGGCTGCATCTGATCGGGCCGGCCTGGCCCTTGTACGGGGCGTGTGTGGTGTTCGTGGCCGGTACGGTCCTGTCGTTCTCGCTGCCGCACAAGGTCGACTCGGCCAAGGGCGAGCGCCGGGCCCGGCTGGCGTCCCGGGACGCGGCGCGGCAGGCGGGCGGCGGGCGGAAGCCCGGACTGCGCACGGTCGGGCCGTCGGTGCTGCACGGCCTCCAGGCCAACGCCTGTCTGCGGGCGCTCTCCGGTTTCCTGACGTTCTTCCTGGCGTTCCTGCTGCGGGAGCATCCGCTGGGCGGGCTGGGGCCGGCGGCCTCGCTCGGGCTGGTGGTGGCGGCGGCCGGTACCGGCAATGCGCTGGGGACGGCGGTCGGCGCCTGGCTGAAGGCCCGCGGGCCGGAGCGGATCATCGCGGCGATGCTGGGGCTGGCGCTGGGTGCGACGGTGCTGGCGGCGGTGTTCTACCAGGCGGTGGCGGTGGTTGTGGTGACCGCCGCGGCGGCGGCCGCGGGGCTGTGCCAGGCGCTGGCGAAGCTGTCGCTGGACGCGATGATCCAGCGCGATGTGCCGGAGGAGGTGCGTACCTCCGCGTTCGCCCGGTCCGAGACGGCGCTCCAGATGTCGTGGGTGGTGGGCGGCGCGATCGGGATCTCGCTGCCGCTGATCGGCACGCTGGGGATGGCGGTGGCCGCGGGGCTGGTGGCGCTGGGCGTGGTGCTGGCCGTGCGGGGACTGCTGAGCGCGGCCCGGCGGGGCGGTACGCCGAGCGCCCGGGTGGCCTGACCGGCGACGGGCGGCGCGGCACGCCGTACCCGGGCGTGGCGTGAGCAAAGGCGCCCGATAGCCTGCCCGTATGACCGCTGCGTTGATCTCCTGGGGCAAGGGCCGCCGTGCCGCTGCCGCCATCGGTGCCGTGTCCCTGGGTCTCATCACCCTCTCCGCCTGCGAGAAGCCGACCGCGCTCGCCACCGTGACCGTCGGTTCGTCGACCGTGACGGCCGAGGCCACGCCCGGCTGCGACGGTGACGGCAAGGTCCTGTCCAAGAAGGACGTCTCGGCCTGCCTGACCAAGAAGGGCGGCAAGACGATCACCGTGCACCCCGGTGAGAAGGTGCGCGTCGGCGTCGACCCGGAGGTCGCCAAGTCCGGCTGGATCGTCATCGGTGCCGGCCCGGTCATGCGCGAGCCCAGCAAGCAGACGTACCGCAGCTTCGACGCGGACACGCTCTTCATGCAGCAGAACCCGCAGACCGGCCAGACCACGTACTCCAAGGACGTCACCCTCCAGGTCGCCGAGCTGGGCGCGGGCGAGGGCCCCAAGACGATGTGGCACTTCACGCTGAAGCAGGAGAACTAGGAGCGCCGGCCGCATGAGTCGGGTCCTGGTCGTCACGGCGGTGGCCGCCGAGCGTGACGCGGTGTGTGCCGCGGCGGGGTCCTGCGCGGCGGTGACACTGCCCGGCGGGCAGGAGCTGCGGCGGGCCGCCGGGCTTCCGGTGGCGCTCGACGTGCTGGCCGCCGGCGTCGGTCCGGCCGCCGCGGCCGCGGGCACGGCCACCGCGCTGACCGCCGCCGCGCTCGCCGGGCAGCCGTACGACCTGGTCGTCTCGGCCGGTATCGGCGGCGGCTTCGCCCCCGCGCACGGGACGTCCGGCGCGCCGCTGGGGTCGGTGGTGGTCGCGGACGCGATCGTCGCGGCCGACCTCGGCGCGGAGACCCCCGACGGCTTCACCCCGGTCACCGAACTCGGCTTCGGCACGGTCGCGCACCGCCCCGACCCGGCACTGGTGCGGACCGTCGCGGCGGCGGCCGGTGCGCCGGCCGGCCCCGTCGTCACGGTCTCGACGGTCACCGGCAGCGCGGCCCGCGCCGCCGAGCTGGCGGAACGTCACCCGGGGGTGCTGGCCGAGGCGATGGAGGGGTTCGGGGTCGCCGAGGCGGCCGCCGCCCACGGGGTGGCGGTGCTGGAGATCCGCGCGGTCTCCAATGCCGTCGGCCCCCGCGACCGCGCCGCCTGGCGCATCGGGGACGCCCTCGCCGCGCTGACCGGCGCCTTCCGTACGCTTCCCGGAGCCCTCACAGCCGCCGCCGGACCGGCTCCGGAACCTCCCCCACGCTCGGCTTCGCGCGCGCCGGGGGGACCCCCACGTCCTTGAGGAGGACCCCGTGACCCGGCCGCTGAACATCGCGTACTCGCCGTGCCCGAACGACACCTTCGTCTTCGACGCGCTGGCGCACGGCCGCGTCCCGGACGCGCCGGAGCTGGCGGTCACCTTCGCCGATATCGACCTCACCAACGGCATGGCCGAGCGCGGGGAGTTCGATGTGCTGAAGGTGTCGTACGCGGTGCTGCCGTGGGTGCTCCAGGACTATGCGCTGCTGCCCTGCGGCGGGGCGCTGGGGCGCGGCTGCGGGCCGCTGGTGCTGACGCGGGAGCAGGGCGCGGCGGCGGACCTGGCGGGCAAGACGGTCGCGGTGCCCAGTGAGCGGTCCACCGCGTATCTGCTGTTCCGGCTGTGGGCGGCGGCCGAGGTGCCGGGCGGCGTCGGGGAGATCGTGGTGCTGCCGTTCCACGAGATCATGCCGGCCGTGCGCGACGGCAAGGTCGATGCGGGCCTGGTCATTCACGAGGCGCGCTTCACGTACCAGAACTACGGCCTGTTCTGCCTGGCCGACATGGGCGAGCACTGGGAGCACACCACCGGGCTGCCGATCCCGCTCGGCGCGATCATCGCCAAGCGGTCGCTGGGCGAGCGGACGTTGCGCGATCTCGCGGCGGCGATCCGGAGTTCGGTCCTGATGGCCTGGGACGATCCGGCGGCCTCCCGGCCGTATGTCCTGGAGCACGCGCAGGAGATGGACCCGAAGGTCGCCGACCAGCACATCGGGCTGTACGTCAATGAGTTCACCGCCGACCTCGGCGAGGACGGCTATGCCGCGGTGCGCGGGCTGCTCACCCGCGCCGCGGCCGAGGGGCTCGTTCCGCCCCTCGGCCGCGATGCGCTGAGCTTTGTGTGAGAGATGCCGGGTGGGACGGCCGCGGGTGCGGGCGGGGTGCGCCGGTCCGCGGCCGGGCGCGTCAGACGTCCAGCTGGTCGGCGACGGCGCGCAGCATGCCGGCGATCTTGGCGCCGTGGACCTTGTCCGGGTAACGGCCCCGTTCGAGCTGCTGGGTGACGTTCTCCAGGAGCGTGGTGAGGTCCTGGACGATCGAGGCGAGTTCGTCGGGCTTGCGGCGCTGCGCCGCGGCCACCGAGGGGGCGGGGTCGAGCAGTGTCACGGTCAGCGCCTGGTCGCCGCGCTGGCCCGCGACCACGCCGAATTCGACGCGCTGGCCAGGCTTGAGTGCGGCTACGCCGTCGGGCAGCACCGACGAGTGCACGAAGACGTCACCGCCGTCATCGCGGGAGAGAAAGCCGAAGCCCTTCTCACTGTTGAACCACTTGACCTTGCCGGTAGGCACGTCTGTCCTCGTCCTCGTACTCGTTGGAAAATAACTGGGCCGGGTCTACTGCGGAATCTGCGGGCTGGCTTCCTCTCCGCCCGGGCGAGGCCGGGGTGAAGAGGTCTGGAGAGCAATGCAGCGGGCCGCAGGACCCGCCACCCCAAGGCTAATGGTCCCAAGGCCGGTGACAAGACGCCGCCGGGTGGATCCTCCGTGCTTCTGGCCCGGACTTACCCTGGTCAGGTGTCTGACGAAACGCCCCTTGCCGGGGATCTGCTGGTCCGAATCGGCGCGATCATGTTCCTAGTTGGCGCAGCGGCCACTCTCGCCACGGTGGCCCCGCTGTTCCTGGGAACCGATCCGCTGCCGTCCGTCTTCTACGGCGTGTGCATGCTGATGGGCGCCGGGTTTCTCGTGGCGGCGGCCGGAGTGATCCGTTCCGTGCTCGCGCAGCGCCGTCAGATGGCGGCGGCTTCGCCCCCGTCCGCCCCTTCCGCCACATAGCGCGCCAGCCAGGACGGAAACTCCGTGAGGTCGCCGAGCACCACCTCGGCGCCGGCCGCGCGCAGTTCCGTGGCGTCGCACGGGCCGGTGGCGACCGCGACGGACAGCGCGCCGGCGGTGTGCGCCCCGACGACGTCACCGATGTGGTCGCCGACGTAGACCTGCGCCTGGTGCTTGTCCAGCGCCTCGGCCTTGTCCGCCGCCCACAGGGAGCCGAAGAGGGCGTCCACGCCGAGCCCGAGGTGCTCCAGGTGCAGCTTGGCGTTGGGTTCGTACTTGGCCGTCACCACGATCGCCTGGCCGCCCGCCCGGTGCACCGCGTCGATCGCCTCCCGGGCGCCGGGCAGGGCGGGCGTCGCCGCGACCGCGAACTCCGGATACAGCGACCGGTAGAGGTCGGCGATCTCCGCCACCCGCTCCTCGGGGAACCACCGGCTGATCTCCTCCTCCAGCGGAGGCCCCAGCCGGCTGACGGCGAGGTCGGCGTCGACGAAGGTGCCGGTCCGGGCGGACAGCTCGTGATAGGCGGCCCTGATGCCGGGGCGGGAGTCGATCAGCGTCATATCGAGGTCGAAGCCGACCGTCAGGGTGTGTGCAGCCATGCCTGCCATTGTGCCTGCGGCGCCGCGCCGGTCATCCGGCCCGGTACACCGCGCCCGGTCATCCGGCCCAGCGCCCGTTCACCGCGGAGTCCGCCGCATCCGCCACACCAGGAACAGCGCCGAGGCGACGGCCGCCACCCGCGCCATCACCGGCAGCCCGGCCAGCATTTCCTCGCCCAGCCGGCCCTGGGCGAGGGGCTCGCCCCACCGCCCGTCGAACCGGCCCCACAGCCACACCACCAGGCCGCCGACGACGGTGCCCGGTACCCCGAGCGCCGCGAACTTGGCCTCGGCGCGGGTCAGCCGCTGGGAGACGTAGGCGAGCCCCCAGCCGCCCGCCAGCGCGAGCCACGACCCCAGGGCCGCACCGGCCACCAGCAGCAGCACCGCCAGCGTCAGAACGGGGCTGAGCGGGGCCCGCGCCGCCACGACCTCTTCCCCGGCCTCGGCCTCGACCAGGGGCTCGGGGGCGGTGCGCCGGCGGCCCAGCGCGCGCCGCAGCATCCGGGGCAGCGGGCGTTCCGCCGGTCCGCCCTCGTCCGCGGCCGGCCCGCCGCCCGCGTCGGCCCCGGCCGCGCCGTCCTTCGTCAGCGACAGCGGGCGCTCGTCCTCGGGCCGGTCCCACATCTCCGGGATCTCGATGCCGCCGACGAATCCGGGCACGGTCTCGCCCGGCCCGAACGGCGCCGGCTCGACCCGCCACCAGTCCGGTGCGTCCTCGGCGTCGCCCAGCTCGTCGGCGCCGGCCAGATGCGGGGGCAGGCCGACGGCCGGCGCGGGGTCCGGTGCCCCGTCGCGCGGTGCGGGGACCGCGCCGCCCGTGGGGGCCTCGCCGCTGCCGGCCGCCTTGCCCGTCAGTCCGCTGCGTGCGGCCAGGCCGCTGAGTTTGCCGCGGGCGCCGCTCCACCGCCGGGGCGGCTCGGCGGGCCGCGGGCCGAGAGGCACGGCGGGCCCGTCGCCCGCGGCGGTCCCGGCACCCGGCTCCGGCCGCGTCGCCGAGCCGCTCCAGGCGGCACCCGGCACCCGGTCGTCCGCGCTCCCGGCCGCCGCGACCACCGCCTCCGGCGTCCCGAGGCGGGCCAGCAGCCGCTTCACCCCGGGCACCGAACCGGCCTGACCGCCGTCGATCTCGGCCCGGAGCCCGGTCACCAGCCGCATCCGGGTGGCGGCGGGCAGCCCCCGCTGCTGGGCCAGGTCGCCGACCCGGCTCAGATAGTCAAAGACGAGCTGATCACTCTCGATCCCCACGAAATCCCCTGCGGCGTCCGCTGGTTGCTGCTCCGACGGTACCGCTTCGGCCGGCGGCCGGGCCGGAGGCGGCCCGGGGGCGGCGCAGCGGGTGTCTCACGGATCGGGGCGGACCGGGGTGGCCGGGCGCTCCCCCGTCTTCCCCGGCCCCGCTAACGTAGGACGAATGACCGGTACACCCCGCACCCTCGCCGAGGAGCTCAGGACCCGCACCGACCGCGGGCTCGCCGGGCTGCTGCGGGCACGGCCCGACCTGCTCAATCCGGTGCCGGGCGATGTCACCCAGCTCGCGACCCGGGCCGGGACGCGGGCGTCGGTGGTCCGCGCCGTGGAGCGGCTCGACCGGTTCGTGCTCCAGACCGCCGAGGCGCTGGCGGTGGCGCCCGACCCGTGCCCGTACGACACGCTGGGCGCGCTGATGGGCGGGGACGCCGGGGACCCGGCCGTCGCCGCCGAGCTGCCCCGGGCGGTGGCCGAGCTGCGCGCGCAGGCACTGGTGTGGGGCCCGGACGACCGGCTGCGGCTGGTGCGGACGGCCCGTGAGCTGCTCACGCCGAGTCCCGCGCACCCGTCGCCGACCGGCCTGGGCCCGACCGTCGCCGAGGCCATGGCGGGGATGTCGCCGGGGCGGCTCCAAGAGATCATCGCCGCGGCCGGGCTGCCCACCACCCACGATCCGGTCACCGCGGTCGCCGCGCTCACCACGCTGTTCGCCGACCGGGCCCGGATGGCGGCGCTGCTGGACACCGCGCCCGCCGAATCCGTCGCCGTCCTCGACAAGCTGCTGTGGGGGCCGCCCTACGGCGCGGTCACCGACCGCCCGGCCCCGCATCTGCAATGGCTGCTGGACCGGGGCCTGCTGATCCCGGCGGGGGCCCGGAATGTCGTGCTGCCGCGGGAAGCGGCGCTGCATCTGCGGGGCGGCTGCGCCCATCACACCCCCGAGCCGGTGCCGCCCGCGCTCGCGCCCGCCACGGAACGTGATCCACAGCTTGTGGACAACGCCGCGGCGAGCCAGGCGTTCACCGCGCTCGCGACCATCGAGGAGCTGCTCAAGGAGTGGGACCTGGGCGGGCCGGCCGTCCTGCGCGCCGGCGGGATGAGCGTCCGCGACCTCAAGCGGACCGCCACCGCCCTGGACACCACCGAGCAGCTCGCCGCCTTCTGGCTCGAACTCGCTTACGCGGCCGGGCTGATCGCCTCCGACGGCGAGGCCGATGAGCGGTTCGCGGCCACCCCGGCCGCCGAGGAGTGGCTCCAGCTGCCCGACCACGCGCGCTGGGCGGCGCTGGCGGCCGGCTGGCTCGCCGCGACCCGCGCCCCCGGGACCGTCGGCACCGCCGATGCCAAGGGCCGCGCGCTCGCCGCCCTCGGCCCGCACCTCGACCGCTCCCCCGCCCCCGAGGTCCGCCGCCGCGCCCTCACCCTGCTCGCCGCGCTGCCGCCGGGCACCGCCGTCCCGGCGACGGCTGTACTGGCCCGGCTGCGGTGGGAGCGGCCGCTGCGCAGCGGCGCACCGGCCGCGGGACAGCTGCCGGCCGGCGACGGTGGCACGGCCGCGCCCGGCCCCGACCCCGCCGACGACCTCCGCTCACGGCTCGCCCAATGGACCCTGACCGAGGCCGAGTTGCTCGGCGTGACCGGCCGCGGCGCGCTCTCCGCCCACGGCCGCACCCTGATCGACAGCCCGTCGGACGGCGCCGCCCCCACCCCCGCCGAGACCACCGCCGCCGCGACCCGCGCCGCCGCCCTGCTCGCCCCGCTCCTCCCCGAGCCGGTCGATCATGTGCTCCTCCAGGCGGACCTGACCGCGGTCGCGCCCGGCCCGCTGCACCGCCCGCTCGCCGAGGCGCTCGGCGTGCTCGCCGACATCGAGTCCAAGGGCGGCGCGACGGTCTACCGCTTCACCCCCGGCTCGGTACGCCGCGCCCTGGACGCCGGCCGCTCCGCCGCCGAGCTCCAGGAGTTCCTCGCCGCCCACTCCCGCACCCCGGTCCCCCAGCCGCTCGCCTACCTCATCGACGACGTGGCCCGTAGGCACGGGCAGCTGCGGATCGGCGCGGCCGCCGCCTATGTCCGCTGCGACGACGACGCGCTGCTCGCCGAGATCCTCGCGGACCGCCGCGCCGCCCCCCTCCGGCTGCGCCGGCTCGCCCCGACCGTGCTCGCCGCCCAGACCTCCCCCGACCAACTCCTCGACGGCCTCCGGGCGATGGGCTACGCCCCGGCCGCCGAGTCGGCCGCCGGTGACGTCCTGATCGCCCGCGCCGACTCCTACCGGACCCCGCCGCGCACCGCCCCCGCCCCGGTCCCGGACGGCCCGCCGTCCCCCGACGCCACCCTGCTCTCGGCGGCGGTCCGCGCCATCCGCGCCGGCGACCTTGCGGCCACCGCGGAACGCAAACCGGTCCAGGCCCCCGCCCCGGCGCCCGGCGCCTTCCCCCGCACCACCTCCGCCGAGACCCTCGCCACGATGCAGGCCGCGGTGCTGACCAACTCCGCGCTCTGGATCGGCTATGTCAACGCCGACGGCGCCGCCAGCCAGCGTGTCATCGCGCCCGTACGGGTCGAGGGCGGCTTTGTGACGGCGTACGACCACACCTCCGACGAGGTCCGTACGTACCCGCTGCACCGCATCACCGGCGTGGCGGAACTGGCTGACGACTCGGTCTGAGCGGTCGGCGGGCAGTCCGGTGCCCGGCCGCCCTTTCCGGACGGCCGGGCACCGGCGGGGATCCGACGAGCCGCGGCGCGGTCAGCGGGGCCAGCCGCAGTGGACGTGGGTGGCGTGTCCGGCGCTCCCCGGCCCGAGGACCTCCGTGGCGCCGAGCTTCCGGCAGGCGGCCATCAGATTGCGGTGCGGGGCGCCGCTGCCGACGTGCCGGCCGTTGATGTAGTTGATGTCGAAGGCGAGCCCGGCGTAGTGGCGGGAGCGGCTGCTGTGGTCGCCGCCGACGATCTCGGAGACCGCGATCCGGTAGCCGTACTGGGTCCGCAGCTTCAGCATCCCGTTGAGCATCCGGGCGTCCAGGGCGACCCGGCGGTTCGGCCGGTCGCTCCAGCGGCTGGTGAGCGCGCCCCTGCCGTGGGCGGTGTCGACGAGGTTCTGCCGGGCGGTGGACGCGGCGTGGCTGCCGCCGGCGTGGCCGGTGGCCGGCGCGATGCCCTTCGTGGCCAGGATCTGCCGCGCCAGCGCGGCCCGGCCGGGGGCGGCGG
Source organism: Streptomyces sp. bgisy130 (assembly GCF_057708345.1). Taxonomy (NCBI): domain Bacteria; kingdom Bacillati; phylum Actinomycetota; class Actinomycetes; order Kitasatosporales; family Streptomycetaceae; genus Streptomyces; species Streptomyces sp. bgisy130. The sequence continues at coordinate 135,404 of NZ_JBYISA010000003.1, read as the reverse complement.
TGGCGGAGGGGGTGGCCGCGGTGCCCATGAAGGCGGCGAGGGCGGCGGCCCCGGCAATCAGGCGCGGGGCGAGGGTGCGTACGGACATGAGTGACTCCTTGTCAGGTGAGGGTGAATGAGGGCGGTTGCGGTCGGCCCGGCCGTCGCCGAGGCGGCGGGCACGGTCCCGGCCGCGGGACGGGCAAGGGCGGTACCTCCCCGAAAGGGTGATGTCAGGGGCACGGTCCGCTGCCTCGTTTCCTTGCTGAGCAGGTGCGTTGAACCCCTCCGCTTCCGCATTCGCGCAGGCCGGCGCACCCCTGGGTAAGGGGCGGGAACGGAGCGGAGGGTGCGCGGCCCGACCGGCGGCGCCCCTCAACGATGCAACAGCGGCAGGGGACTTCACTACGATCTGCCGGGCTTCGGCTCATGCATCGATGCAGCAACCCGATGCACCGTGCTGACCTGCGCTTATGCAGCAGTGAGCGGCCGAGCGCGACAGCTTGAGGACATTCGGACGCCCGGGGGAAGCATGACGGGACCCACCGCACCGGACCGGGACGCGGTCCGTGCGCTGGCGGAACTGCTCAGGACGTGGTGGGAGTTGTCGGCGCGGGACGGCCGGCCGAAGCCCACCCAGCAGTCGCTGGCCGGTCGTCTGGGCATCGACCAGACGACCCTCTCCCGCTATCTCAACCCCCGGCACCCCTCCACCGCGCCGCTCAAGACCGTCGAACTCCTCCACACGGTGCTGCGCGCACCGGCCGCCGACCTTCCCCGGGCCCGCGCGCTGGCCGAGGCCGCCGCGGCCGGAGCGGCCCGTAAGTCACCCCGCCCGGCCGGCCCCGCCCCGGCGGACGGCCCCGATGCCCCGGCCGCGAGCCCCCAGGACCCGTCCGCCGGGCCACAGTGCCCCGGCCCGGTCTCCGCCCCTCCCCCCGCTCCGGTCCCGGCGGCCCCCGTGCCCCGCCGCACGGCCGCCGCCCGCGCCGCCCTCGCGTTCCTGGGCGTGCTCACCCTCGGCGGCGGGATCGGCCTCGGCTGGGGCGTGCTCGCGCACCGCGCCGGCCAGGGCGGCCCCCCGGTCGCCGCGGTGGCCGCCCCGGCGGGCACTACGGCCACCGGCTGGCCGCTGGCCCGCAAGGGCGATCTGCTGTGGAAGGCCCGTGCCGTCCAGTACCTGCTCCGGGCCCACGGTCATGCCGTCGAGGCCGATGGCGATTTCGGGGTCCGGACGGCGGCCGCGGTGAAGACGTTCCAGGCCGCCCACGGTCTGCTCGCGGACGGCAAGGTCGGCCCGCGGACCTGGTCGCATCTGATCGTCCGGATCGATTCCCGGCACGCCCCGCAGCAGGCGGTCGTGGCCCTCCAGTACCTGCTCGACAACAGCGGCACCGCCACCGACATCACCGGCCTCTTCACCCCCTCCACCACCCGCTCCCTGGAAACTTTCCAGCGCGACCGGGCGCTCCCCGTGACCGGCGTCGCCGACCGCGACACCTGGCGGGCCCTCCTTGCCGCACAGGGGCCCGGCATCCATCGCTGACGGCCGCCGCGGCGATGCGGCACACTGGACGTTTGGCCGTATGTGCGGTCGATGTCCGCGGTCGTGATCAACGGCCGGGGGCTGCGGGCCGGTCCCGGCGGCCGGAAGCGAAAGGCGAGGCGTGTGAACGGACCCCTCATCGTCCAGAGCGACAAAACGCTGCTGCTGGAGGTGGACCACGAGCTGGCGGACGCCTGCCGGCGGGCCATCGCGCCCTTTGCCGAGCTGGAGCGGGCGCCCGAGCACATCCATACCTACCGGGTGACGCCGCTGGGACTGTGGAACGCGCGGGCCGCCGGGCACGACGCCGAGCAGGTCGTGGACGCGCTGGTGCAGTTCTCGCGGTATCCGGTGCCGCATGCGCTGCTCGTCGACATCGCCGAGACGATGTCCCGCTACGGGCGGCTGACGCTGGTCAAGCACCCCGCGCACGGTCTGGTGCTGACCAGCACCGACCGCCCGGTGCTGGAGGAGATCCTGCGGTCGAAGAAGGTGCAGCCGCTGGTCGGGGCGCGGCTGGATCAGGACTCGGTCGTGGTGCACCCGTCGGAGCGCGGGCAGATCAAGCAGACGCTGCTGAAGCTGGGCTGGCCGGCCGAGGACCTGGCCGGTTACGTCGACGGTGAGGCGCACCCCATCGAGCTGCGCGAGGACGGCTGGGCGCTGCGGCCGTACCAGCAGCAGGCCGTGGAGGGCTTCTGGCACGGCGGCTCGGGTGTGGTCGTGCTGCCCTGCGGTGCGGGCAAGACGCTGGTCGGGGCGGGCGCGATGGCGCAGGCCAAGGCGACCACGCTGATCCTCGTGACGAACACGGTCTCGGCCCGGCAGTGGAAGCACGAGCTGGTCCGGCGGACCTCGCTGAGCGAGGACGAGATCGGTGAGTACAGCGGGACGAGGAAGGAGATCCGGCCGGTCACCATCGCCACCTACCAGGTGCTGACGACCAAGCGGAAGGGCGTCTACCCGCATCTGGAGCTCTTCGACTCCCGGGACTGGGGCCTGATCGTCTACGACGAGGTGCATCTGCTGCCCGCCCCGGTCTTCAAGTTCACCGCCGATCTTCAGGCCAGGCGGCGGCTCGGGCTGACCGCGACGCTGGTCCGCGAGGACGGCCGGGAGTCGGATGTCTTCTCCCTCATCGGGCCCAAGCGGTTCGACGCCCCGTGGAAGGAGATCGAGGCCCAGGGCTATATCGCCCCCGCGGACTGTGTCGAGGTCCGGGTCAATCTGACCGAGTCGGAGCGGCTGGCGTACGCCACGGCCGAGACCGAGGAGAAGTACCGCTTCTGTGCCACGACGGCCAGCAAGCAGTACGTGACCGAGGCGCTGGTCCGCCGGCACCAGGGCGAGCAGACGCTGGTCATCGGCCAGTACATCGACCAGCTCGACGAGCTCGGCGAGCATCTGGACGCGCCGGTGATCAAGGGCGAGACCACCAACGCCCAGCGCGAGAAGCTCTTCGACGCCTTCCGTCAGGGCGAGATCTCGGTGCTCGTGGTCTCCAAGGTCGCGAACTTCTCCGTCGACCTCCCGGAGGCGACGGTCGCCATCCAGGTGTCCGGCACCTTCGGCTCCCGCCAGGAGGAGGCCCAGCGGCTGGGCCGGGTGCTGCGCCCCAAGGCGGACGGGCACGAGGCGCGGTTCTATTCGGTCGTCGCGCGCGACACCATCGACCAGGACTTCGCGGCGCACCGCCAGCGCTTCCTGGCCGAGCAGGGGTACGCGTACCGGATCGTGGACGCGGACGAGCTGCTGGCGGCCGACGAGGACGTCTGAGCCGGACGGCCGCTGAGCCGCGGACGGCCGCTGAGCCGGGCGGCCGCCGGGCTCAGACCGCCGGGGACCGGCTGGCCGCCGGTTCCTGTGCGGTGCGCGGCGACGGGAGGCCGCCGCCCGGAGCCGCCGGCGGCCGCCGGGTCCACCAGAACACCGCCGCCAGCAGGGCCAGCCCGAGCAGGGGATACGGGGACGCGAACGGCTGCTGCCACCAGGGGATCCGCAGATCGAGGTCGCCGGTGTGCGGGACGATCCACATCGTGCGGGCGGCGAAGGCGAGGGTGACGGCGGCCAGCAGCGCCCTGCGCCACGGGTCGCGGCGGGTGCGGGCGGCGAGCGCGATCAGCAGCGGCACACACCAGACCCAGTGGTGGGACCAGCTGATCGGCGAAACCAGCAGCGCCGTGACGGCCGTACACAGCACACCCCAGCCGTCCAGGCCGCGGCGCAGGAAGACCCGGCGGGCGGCCCAGAGCCCGGCGGCCGCGGCGAGCAGCGCCGGCACCGCCCAGAGGAGGCCGGGCTCGGGCTGGTGCAGCACCCGGGTGATCAGGCCCTGGAGGGACTGGTTGTCGACGATCCAGACCTTGCCGACCCGGCCGGTCTCGAACATCCGCCGGGTCCAGAACTCGATGCTGGCATCGGGCAGGACCAGCCAGCCCACCAGCACCGAGCACAGGAACCCGGCGAGCGCGGTGCATGCGGCCTTCACCCGGCCGGTGACGAGCAGGTAGACGGCGAAGAGTGCGGGGGTGAGCTTGATGCCGGCCGCGATACCGGTGGCGAACCCCTTGAAGCGGGCGCCGTCCGGACGGGAGAGGTCCCACAGGACCAGGCAGGTCAGCGCGAGGTTGACCTGCCCGAAGACGAAGGTCTGGAAGACCGGCTCCAGCCAGAGGCCGAGCGCGGTGGCGGTCAGGAGGAAGGGCGCGGTGTGGGCGGCCCTGCGCAGGCCGGCGGCCTTGCAGGAGAGGTGGATCAGCAGCGCGAGCAGCGCGGCGTTGACCAGCACGCAGACGACCTTGAGCGTGCCGAGCGAGAGCCAGGTGGTCGGTATGAAGAGCAGCGCGGCGAAGGGCGGATAGGTGGCCGGAAGTGCCCACTTGGTGACCGTGAAGCCGTAGAGATCACCGCCGGTGGCGGCGGCCTCACCCTCGGCCCGGTAGACCGCTATATCGGACATCGGCAGCGGCTGGACCTGGTACAGCACCCAGAGTCCGGCGAAGGACGCCAGAAGCAGCGCCGTGGCGAGCGCCAGCCGGCCGGGATGGGCGGTGCTCTGCGCCCAGGTGCGTCTCCACGTCCATGTCCCCTCGGCGGCAGACACCCGCTGATCCCTCCCCGTTGCCCTGAGCGCGCCTACCGCGGTGACGCTAGTGGATCGAGGCCGACCGTCCGTTACGGTTTCCGGTCATCCGGATGTCGACGCGGGGGCCGGCTTCGCGCGCCCGATCGCGCGTGTGGTGTGCATGATCTGTGCATGCCTGGGCGGCACGCGTGTGATGCGGCTTCTTGCCCGTATTGTGCGCGGTGCGGACGGCCAAGGGCGGCCGGGGCACGCGCTCGGCTGCATGTGGCGGGCCGGGGCATCAGCCGTCCGCGTACTCGCCCATGACGACGACGCTGAAGGCGGCCGAGGCGAAGACCTTGATCGCGCGGAGGGCGTTGCCCACGACATAGCGGTGCTCGTGGGTCTCCGCCGGTTCGCGCCCGGCGTCGACACCGAGGGCCGTGGCGCCCTTCGCCGGGTGGAGGGAGACGGGGTGGACAGGACCTGGAGGAATCGCTGCGCTGCTCATGACTCCATGATGGAATTCACGCGATTGCAGCACATCGGTCCATAGGTCCATCCCTGTGGGCCGGATGTCCGTCTTCAGACCCACCCCGCCCCCTACGGGAGACCGATGCCGCCGTCGCGCCGGAGACCGCCGCGGCCCGTCGTAAATCCGTTGGCGCCCCTGTCAGCAGCTGACTACAATCGCGCGTCTGCCTGCCTCCCGTCGAGGAGTGCCGCCGACCGGTCGGAAACCGGCCGGCCCTTCGCTTCACGCCGCTGACCCGCACACGCAGGACCTGCGCTGTGCACCGACACCGGCCCGCCGCGCCCGCGCTCGACCGGCGCGCGCCCGCCGACGTACCCGCCACGGAGGCAACGCCGTGCCCTCGCACGCCCCCCACCCGACCACGGATCCGCGCACCGAAAGCTCCCCGCCGGCATCCGACGACCCGCTCCTGCGCGAAAAGGCCCACCTCGCGGCCTCCCGCTCCGCCCTGCGCGCGATGCGGGCCGACGCCGAGGCGCTGAACATCGCCGATGTCACCGCGAACTGGGTCAACGCCGAGGCCCTCCAGGGCGAGATCGACGCCCGGATCAAGGCGCTCGCCGACCTCTCGCACACCCCGCTCTTCTTCGGCCGCCTCGACTACCTCCACGCCCCCGGCCTCGACCTCGCCGAGGGGGCCTCCGGAGAGAACTTCTACATCGGCCGGCGGCACGTGCACGACGCCGACGGCGACCCCATGGTCATCGACTGGCGCGCACCCGTCTCCCAGCCGTTCTACCGGGCCTCCAAGAAGGACCCGATGGACCTCAAGCTGCGCCGCCGCTTCGGTTACACGGCCGGCAAGTTGACCGCCTACGAGGACGAACATCTCACCGACCCGGCCGAGGCCGACCGGACCAGCGCCCTCCTCCAGTCCGAGATCGAGCGGCCGCGTGTCGGCCCCATGCGGGACATCGTCGCCACCATCCAGCCGGAGCAGGACGAGATCGTGCGGGCCGGCATCGGCGGCTCGGTCTGCGTCCAGGGCGCGCCAGGCACCGGAAAGACAGCGGTGGGCCTGCACCGTGTCGCGTATCTGCTGTACGCGCACCGCGAGCGGCTGGCCCGCGCCGGCACCCTCGTCATCGGCCCCAACCGCTCCTTCCTCCACTACATCGAGCAGGTGCTGCCGGCCCTCGGCGAGCTGGAGGTCAAGCAGGCCACGGTCGACGACCTGGTCGGGCATGTGGAGGTACGCGGTACGGACGAGGCGGCCGCCGCGACGGTCAAGGGCGACGCACGGATGGCGGAGGTGCTGCGGCGGGCGGTCCGCTCGCACATCACCCCGCCGCAGGAGCCCTGCGTGGTCGTCCGCGGCTCCCGCCGCTGGCGCGTACCCGCCTATGAACTCGAAGAGATCGTCCAGGAGTTGCGGGACCGCGAGATCCGCTACGGCGCGGCCCGCGAGGCCCTTCCGCAGCGGATCGCCCATGCCGTGCTGGTGCGGATGGAGCAGTCGGGCGAGGCCCCGGACGACCGGGTGCAGGACGCGGTGGCCCGTAACGCCGCCGTGAAGGCCGCGGTCAAGGCGGTCTGGCCGCCGGTCGATCCGGCGAAGCTGGTGCTGCGGCTGCTGGGCGACGCCGACTTCCTCGCCGAGCAGGCCGAGGGGATTCTGACCCCGGAGGAGCAGAAGACGATCCTGTGGACCAAACCGGCCCGCAGCGTGAAGAGCGCCAAGTGGTCCGCCGCGGACGCGGTGTTGATCGACGAGGCGACGGACCTGATCGCCCGCACCCCGTCGCTGGGCCATGTGGTCCTCGACGAGGCCCAGGACCTCTCCCCCATGCAGTACCGCGCGGTCGGCCGCCGCTGCACGACCGGCTCCGCGACCATCCTCGGCGACATCGCCCAGGGCACCACCCCCTGGGCGACCAACACCTGGGAGGAGGCGCTGACCCACCTGGGCAAGCCCGGTTCGGCCGTCGAGGAGCTCACCCAGGGCTTCCGCGTGCCGCGCGAGGTCATCGCCTATGCGTCCCGGCTGCTGCCCGCCATCGCCCCCGACCTGACGGAGGCCACCTCGATCCGTGAGTCGGCGGGCGACTTCACGATCCGTCCGGTCGACCCGGCCGGCCTGACCGCCGCCACCCTCACGGCCTGCGACGACGCCCTCGCGAAGGAGGGCTCGATCGGCCTGATCGCCGCGGAGGCCCGGATCCCGGAGCTCCGCTCGGCCCTGGAGGCGGCGGGCGTGACCTGCCTGGCCCCCGGCGAGGAGACCTCGGCCGAGGCCCGGCTGACACTGGTGCCCGCCACCCTCGCCAAGGGCCTGGAGTACGACTACGTGGTCCTGGACGAGCCCGCCGCGATCGTCGACGGCGAACCGGACGAACGGACCGGCCTGCGCCGCCTGTACGTCTGTCTGACCCGTGCGGTCTCCGGTCTGACGGTGGTCCATGCGGCGGCCCTGCCGCAACAACTGGCCGACCGCTGAGGGTCCCTGCGGGCAACCGCCGAGGGCACGGCGCCTGACGCGACTTTTCGGCGTCAGGCGGTCAAGGGGCCAGGCGACCTTGGCGAGGAAACACTGCCCCTTTGTCTCAGTTGCCGCGACTGCCTAAGTTGCCGCGGCCCCCTCAGACCCGCTGGGCGACGGGCAGATCCAGCGCCTCCCGCCACTCCCGTACCGCCGCCGCCTCCACCGGGGCCGACCAGCCGGCGGGGCGGGCGGCGCCCCCGATGTGGAACGCGTCGAGACCGGCCGCCCGCAACGCCGGCAGATGGCCGAGCCCCAGGCCGCCGCCTACCAGGATCCGCGGCGCGTACCCGGGCTCGCCCGCCGCCGTACGCGCCTGCTCGGCGAGCAGCGTCGGCAGCCCCCGGTCGACGCCCTGCGCGGACCCGGCCGTCAGATAGGTGTCGAGCCCCGTGGCGCCGGCCGCCCCGGCCAGCTCCTTGCGCAGCGCGTCCCGGTCGGCGGCCCGGTCGATGGCCCGGTGGAAGGTCCACCGGCAGCCGTCGATCACCTCGGCCAGCGCCGTCACGGCCGCCAGATCCGGCCGCCCGTCCGGCGTGAGGAATCCGAGGACGAACTCCTCGGCGCCCTCCGCCCGCAGCGCCGCGGCCTCCTCGCACAGCGCCGCCACCTCGCCCGCCGCGAAGCCGTCGGTGGCCCGCAGCATCACCCGTAGGGGAAGGCCGACGGCCGCCCGGATCGCCGCGAACGTGGCCCGGGGCGGGGTGAGCCCGTCGGCCGCCATGTCCGTCACCAGCTCCAGCCGATCGGCCCCGCCGGCCTCGGCGGCGACCGCGTCCTGCGGGCCGAGCGCGATCACCTCCAGCAGCGCGCGCTTGCTCATATGACCCAATCCTTCGCGACGACATGACGGGACGGACGGAACCCCTAACAGGTCTAGTCCAATATCCCAGAGTACGGGCCCCCCGGCCCTCCGGACACCAGCCCCTGACCGGCACGCCCGGAATCCGCCCATACGCCTCACCCCCACGCGCGCGACCGCCCGCCCGCCCGCCGACCACCTGAAGCCCCCGGGACGACCGCCGCCCCCTTCTGCACGCGCCGCGGCCGTCCGCAAACCTGACCGGACCTCAGCCTCCGCCCCGGATTTCGCCGGGTGCGGGGCACAATGGCTGGCATGAACCCCGTGCCCCGTACGGCAGACACCACCGACCCGGCGCCGGAGCTGCGGCAGCGCTGGGCCGACACCGTCACCGCGGCCCGCGGCACCAAGAACTCCACGGCCCCCGACCCGGCCCCGTACGCGGACAACCTCCTGTCCCGCTGGCGCGAACCGCAACGCCGCTACCACACCGTCGACCACTTGGCCGCGGTCCTGCTGCGCATCGACGAACTGGCCGAGCACGCGGATGACTTGCCCACCGTCCAGTTGGCAGCCTGGTTCCACGATGCGGTCTACCGCCCGGACCGCTCCGAGAACGAGGAGCGCAGCGCGGCTCTCGCCGAGCGGGCACTGCCCGAGCTGGGCATCGGCGCGGCCCGCACGGCCGAGGTCGCCCGCCTGGTGCGGCTCACGGTCACCCATGACCCGGCGCCGGACGACCCCGACGGCGAGGTGCTCTGCGACGCGGACCTCGCGGTGCTCGCCGGGTCCCCCGACCAGTACGCCGCCTACGCCGCTGCGGTTCGCGCCGAGTACGCGTTCGTCCCCGACCCCGACTTCACCGCGGGCCGCTCCGCCGTCCTGACCCAACTCCTCGCCCTCCCCCGCCTCTTCCGCACCCCTCGCGGGTACGACCTCTGGGAACACACTGCTCGACGCAATCTCGCCACGGAGCTGGATCTGTTGCGGGGGGCGTAGGGGGGCTGGCCTTGGCGGGTCTCGTTTTTGGCTGCGGGTGCGGTTGTGGCTGGGCGCGCAGTTCCCCGCGCCCCTGTTTTGTCGCCGTACGTCGTTTGGTGCGGCGCCGTTGCGGCTGGCGCCGTTGCGGCTGGCGCCGCTGCGGGCTCTGTGGTTGCCGCGGGGGCCGGAGGGGACGCACCGGGACCCGTCCTCGGCGCGGGCGACGCGGCTACGAGCGATTGAGCGCCCCGGCGTTTGCTCCGGTCCTGCGGGCGGGCCCCGGTACATCCCCTCCGACCGTCCCCCGTTGCCGACTGCCGGACGGTGGCACCGCGCCTTACAGCCCGGCTCGGCCCGCGCCCAAGCTGCGGGGCGTGGCCGGACCAGGTGCCTGCCAAGGGGTGCCGCTGCCTTGCCGTAACGGTGATCCGTACGGCGGGTCAGCCGCGTACGGACGGTGGTCGGAGGGGATGTCCGGTGCCCCGCCCGCAGGACTGGAGCAAACGCCGGGGTGCCTTACCTCTGGGACCAGGGCCGCCCGCGCCGAGGACGGGGTACCGGGCGTCCCCTCCGACCCGCCACCCACCCGCCGTAGGCGAACGGCGAACAGCCACCGGCAAACCCGCCGTCTCGCTGGTGCCGGTGACCGCGCAGGCCCGCGCGATGGCCGTGATGGTGGGCGGCCTGAGCATCGCCAACATCGCCGGCGTCCCGGCCGGCGCACGCGCCGGGGCCGAGCGTTCAGGCCCCGCCGTTGAACGTCCATCGCGTCTGGCTATAGGTCTCGCCCCGCCCGAACCCGAAGGCCGTGACCGGCTCGACCCGGAAGACCACGGCCCGGTTGCCCTCCCCGTAGAACGCACCGTCGCGGACGTCGAAGTGCCAGTCGCTGCCGTACTTCTCGCCGTAGAGATCGGCCAGCCGGCGCAGCGTGGGCTCGTCGTGCACCGGCACCGCCTCGCCCTCGACGACCACGTCGAGCCCCGCGTGCAGGTCGTTGCCGCCGGCCGTCGAGGTCGTCAGCACACAGTGCGTGTTGGTGGCGAGGTTCTTGGCCTTGCGTTCCTCGGGGCCGGTGCAGAAGTGCAGCGCGTCGTCCGCCCAGACGGCGAGCAGCGGGGTGACATGCGGGCGGCCGTCGGGCCGGACGGTGGTGAGCCAGAAGATCTCGGCCTCGGTCATTCCGCCGACGGCCGCGGGCCAGGCGGTCGCCGTGGCGTCCGCGCTGCTGTAGTTCGGGTCGAGGTCGGTGGCCGGTTGTCCGCCTTCGCTGGCTGGCATGGCTGTCCCCTTTCGGTGCGGCGCACGGTCAGGCCCATCGTGCGGGGGCCCGCCGCCGGGCCGCCGCTACGACGCGCCGCGGCGGGCCGTACGGGGTGCCGGCCGGTGCTTGGGGCGGCGCAGACCGGCCGCGGTCAGCCGGCGTACCAGCTCCTTGGAGCCGATCTCGACGGCGCCGGCGCGCACCGCGTCGCCGTACCGCTCCGCCGGCAGGTCGTAGTGGTCGCGTTCGAACGCCCGCCGGGGCGCGCCGAGCCGCGCCGCGAAGGCGTGCAGTTCGTCGAAGGAGTGGTCGCTGACCAGATGCGACCACATCCGGCCGTGGCCCGGCCAGGTGGGCGGATCGATATAGATCGCCACCTCAGCGCTCCGGCCGGATCGCCACGTCAGCCCGCCGCACCATCAACCACCTCAGCCTTCCATCGGGGTGCCGAGCCGGCCGACCCGGGCCACCGCGACAGCTGTCTTGGGGCAGACCCAGTGCGGATCGGTGCCCAACTCCGGTTCGACGTCGAGTGCATGGGGATCCCCCGACTCCGTGCACACGGGGCACAGCGGCCAGCGGCCGTAGCGGTCCAGGAGGGCGTCCTGAACGTCCTGCGCTATGAGTCCTGCGACGAATGCCGCGCCTTCAGGCCATTGCTCCACCCACCACCGGCGGTGGACGACCGCATCTTCCACGAGCGAGACGATGTCGGCGTCGGCCACCTTGTCCGCCATCAGGTCGGCGAGCACCAGCGCCCGCGCGGCGTGCAATGCCTGTTCCATCTCCATGCCCCCCATTGTCTCCCGGCCGCCGTCCGCCCCGCGGAGTTGTCCACAGCCCAAGCCGCGGCCTCTCGCTCTGTCCACAGCACTCACAGAGGGTATTGACGCCGAGCGGTCGATGAAATTACTTTTCAAGCGTGAGCAGTAGCGTGAAGGAAACTTTCAAGGACGTGGCCGTCGAGACCCGACCGGCCCCGGCCCCACCCGTCCCCGCGGCGCTGGCCGCCAAGGTCCGCACCCTCGCGCCGACGATGACCCGCTCCATGCAGCGGGTCGCCGAGACCGTCGCGAGCGACCCGGCCGGCTGCGCCGCCCTCACCGTCACCGGCCTCGCGGAGCGCACGGGCACCAGCGAGGCCACCGTCGTGCGGACCTCCCGGCTGCTCGGCTACCCGGGCTATCGCGATCTGCGCCTCGCCCTCGCCGCGCTCGCCGCGCAGCAGGCGGCCGGCGGCGCGCCCGCGGTGACCGCCGACATAGCGGTCGACGACTCCCTCGTCGACGTCGTCGCGAAGCTGGCGCAGGAAGAGCAGCAGTGCCTGGCCGACACCGCCGCCGCGCTGGACGTCACCCAGCTCGAAGCCGCCGTCGCCGCGCTCGCCGGTGCCCGCCGTATCGATGTGTACGGCATAGGGGCCTCCAACCTCGTCGGCCAGGACCTCGTCCAGAAGCTGCTGCGCATCGGCCTGATCGCGCATGCGCACGCGGACCCGCATCTGGCCGTGACGAACGCCGTGCAGATGCGCACCGGCGATGTCGCCCTCGCCATCACGCATTCCGGGCGGACCACCGATGTCATAGAGCCCTTGCGGGTGGCTTTCGACCACGGCGCGACGACGATCGCCATCACCGGCCGCCCGGACGGCGAGATCGCCTCGTATGCCGACCACATCCTGACCACGTCCACGGCCCGCGAGAGCGAGCTGCGCCCGGCCGCGATGTCGTCCCGGACGAGTCAGCTGCTGGTCGTGGACTGCCTGTTCATAGGCGTCGCGCAGCGTACGTACGAGACCGCGGCCCCCGCGCTGTCCGCCTCGTACGAGGCCCTCGCCCACCGCCACTCGCCGCGCAACCACCAGCGCTGACCTCGCACCGCCCCGCCGTTGTGGGCCCCGTGCCGCCGGGACGGCACGGGTGGGCACGACGGCACCCGGCGGCGGGACAGCCGAAAAACCACGGCCCCCCACGAGCCCGACCGAAGAGAGTCGCCACGCCATGACCTCCCCCGCCGACCACGCCCATCTGCGCGCCCAGTTGGACACCCTCACCACCGAGGCGTACCGGCCCGAGCTCGCCGAGATCGACCGCCGCCCCACCCTGGACATCGCCCGCACGATGAACGACGAGGACGCCACGGTCCCCGCCGCCGTCGCCCGGCGGCTCCCGGAGATCGCCGCCGCTATCGACGCCACCGCCGCCCGGATGTCCCGCGGCGGCCGGCTGATCTACGCCGGCGCCGGCACGGCCGGCCGCCTCGGGGTGCTGGACGCCAGCGAGTGCCCGCCGACCTTCAACACCGACCCGTCCGAGGTGCTCGGGCTGATCGCGGGCGGCCCGTCCGCGATGGTCGCCGCCGTCGAGGGTGCCGAGGACAGCACGAAGTTCGCGATCGAGGATCTGAGTGCGATCGGCCTGACCGACCTGGACACCGTCGTCGGCATCTCGGCGTCCGGCCGGACGCCCTACGCGATCGGGGCCGTCGAGCATGCCCGCGCCCTGGGCGCGCTGACCATCGGCCTGTCCTGCAACTCCGATTCGGCGCTGGCCGCGGCCGCGGAGCACGGCATCGAGGTCGTGGTCGGTCCCGAGCTGCTGACCGGCTCCACCCGGCTCAAGGCGGGCACCGCCCAGAAGCTGGTGCTCAATATGCTCTCGACCATCACCATGATCCGGCTGGGCAAGACCTACGGGAATCTGATGGTCGATGTCCGCGCCTCCAACGAGAAGCTGCGGGCCCGCTCGCGCCGTATCGTCGCGCTCGCCACCGGCGCTTCCGACCAGGAGATCGAGACGGCGCTGCGCAGCACGGACGGCGAGGTGAAGAACGCCATCCTCACCCTCCTCGGCGGAGTCGACGCCCCCGCCGCCGGCCGCCTCCTCGACGCCGCCGACGGCCATCTCCGCGCCGCCCTCCAGGCCGCCAAGGACCACTGAGACCCACTACTACCCCGCCCGTCCGGCCCGTACGAGCCCCCGACCCCGTCCCCTCGTTTCCGCACAGCAAGTCGTTCGTCCGCACAGCAAGGCACCGCATATGCCCGAAGACAAGAACCGCGCCATCGCTGCCGCGCTCCTCCCTCTCGTCGGCGGCGCCGGAAACCTCACCTCCATCGCCCAGTGCATGACCCGGCTGCGCCTCGGCATCCAGGACCGCTCCCTGGTCCAGGACGAGGCCCTCAAGGCCCTGCCGGCGGTCATGGGTGTGGTCGAGGACGACACGTACCAGATCGTGCTGGGCCCCGGGACGGTCGCCCGGGTCACCCCGGAATTCGAGCGCCTCGTGGCACAGTCCCGCGACACCCCACCAACCCCGGAACCAGAGGCCGCCGCACCCGCACCGGCCACGGCCCCTGCCGGGGCGCCCCCGGCCCCGACACCAGCCGCGACCGCTGGTGCCCCCGCCTCCGACGCCCCCACCACCGCCACCACCACCGCCGCCACCACCGCCGACGAACTGGCCGCCCAGGGCGCCGCCCTCAAGGCCCGGCAGAAGTCGCGGAACGCCACCCCTGTGAGGCTGTTCCTCCGCCGGATCGCCAATATCTTCGTCCCGCTGATCCCGGCCCTGATCGGCTGCGGCATCATCGCCGGCATCAACGGTCTGCTGACCAACCTCGGTCAGCTGCCGTCCGTCGTCCCCGCCCTCGCCGCCATGGCCTCCGGCTTCATGTCCCTCATCGCCGTCTTCGTCGGCTACAACACCGCCAAGGAATTCGGCGGCACCCCGATTCTCGGCGGCGCGGTCGCCGCCGTCATCGTCTTCCCCGGCGTCACCCACATCACCGCCTTCGGCCAGCACCTCTCCCCCGGCCAGGGCGGGGTGCTCGGCGCACTGGCCGCGGCGCTGCTCGCCGTCCAGGTGGAGAAGCGGTGCCGCAAGGCCGTCCCCGAGGCACTGGACGTCCTGGTCACCCCCACCGTTACGGTCCTGGTCACGGGCCTGGTCACCCTCTTCGGCCTGATGTACGCCGCGGGCGAGGTCGCCACCGCCATCGGCACCGGCGCCAACTGGCTGCTGGCCCACGGCGGGGCATTCGCCGGCCTCGTCCTGGGCGGCCTGTTCCTCCCCCTCGTCATGCTGGGCCTCCACCAGGCCCTCATCCCGCTGCACACCACCCTCATCGAGCAGCAGGGCTACACCGTCCTGCTCCCGATCCTCGCCATGGCCGGCGCGGGTCAGGTCGGCGCCGCGATCGCCGTCTACCTCCGCCTCCCCCACAACCGCTCGATCCGCCGAACCATCAAGTCCGCCCTCCCCGCAGGCTTCCTGGGCGTCGGCGAGCCCCTGATCTACGGCGTCTCGCTCCCCCTGGGCCGCCCCTTCATCACCGCCTGCCTGGGCGGCGCAGCCGGTGGCGCCTTCGTCGGCCTCTTCAACCAACTCGGCGACGCCGTCGGCTCCACCGCCATCGGCCCCTCCGGCTGGGCCCTGTTCCCCCTGGTCAAGGGCAACCAACCGCTCGCCACCACCCTCGTCGTCTACGCCCTGGGCCTGGCCGTCGGCTACCTCGTCGGCTTCCTCGCCACCTACTTCTTCGGCTTCAGCAAGCAGCTGCGGACGGAGCTCAACGCAGACCCTGACGGCACCCCCGCCGCCACAGACCCCGCAGCCGCAGAGCCAGCCCCCTCAACTACCGCAACCACGGAAAGCCCCACCCCACTCGGAGCACGGGCCGGTCTGGGACCCAGAGCACACTGAATCCGTGGCGTGTACGGGGCCCATTGGGTGGTGTGCAGGGAGGGGTGCACCGGCTCGCGGCCCGATTTCCGCGAGGGCGCGCACCTCATCGGCAGCAGGACATCGGCCGACGACGACAGCCCGAGGCCGGCCGGCGCCGGCCGGCGCCTACCCGGCCCGTACGTGCCCCGCCGTACTTCGGGCGTGCGTACCGGAACAGCCACAGAGAACCCACAAGATTGCGCTCTACGGTCGCGCCGCGGCTACCTTGCAGGGCGTGCCGTCGGTGGGTGGGTCAGTGAACCGGGACGGCGTCGACAGTGAACTGCACACGATGCGGTAGCTCTGTGATCCAGGGGCCGGACGGCCGATGGTGCTGCAACAACTGCGGGGCGAGCGGATGAGCCGCCCGCTGAGACGAAGGCGGAGCCTGGAATGTGCGCGGCGAAGCGCCCGGACCGAGTCCTGGTCGTCGATGACGACGCGATGATCCTGCGTTCCCTCGGGCGCGGCCTCCGGCTCAACGGGTTCACCGTGGCGCTCGCCGAGGACGGTCCGACGGCCCTTGCAGAACTGACGGAGCGTCCCCCGGACGTGGTCGTCCTGGACGTCTCCCTGCCGGGCCTCAGCGGCACCGACATCTGCCGCACCCTGCGCGCCAACGGGGATGAGGTGCCGGTACTGATGCTGTCCGCGCTGGACGAACTGGAGGACCGGGTCGCGGGGTTGCAGGCCGGGGCCGACGACTACCTGGTCAAGCCGTTCGCGCTCAAGGAACTGGTGCTGCGGCTGGAGGCCCTGTTGCGCCGCCGTCCGCCCGGGGGCAGGGACGAGGTGCAGATAGGTGACCTCGTCCTCGACACGGCGGCCCGCGAGGTGACGTACCAGGGGGCGCCGGTCCGGCTCACCCGGCGGGAGTTCGAGCTGCTGGAGGTGCTCGCCCGCAACGCGGGGGTGGTGCTCACCCGTGACCAGTTGCTGGACCGGGTGTGGGGATACGACTTCGCCGTCCGCACCGATGCCGTCGACACCTTTGTGAGCTACCTCCGGCGCAAGCTGGAGGCCGACGGGCGACCGCGCCTGGTCCATACGGTCCGCGGCGTCGGCTTCGTCCTGCGGGCGGACGAGCGGACGACCGGGCGGACGACCGGGCGGACGGAAAGCCGGGCGGACGGATGGACGGACAGCCGGAAGGGGTCCGCACGATGAGGCTCTCGACCCGGATCGCCCTCGCGATGGGCATCGCCATGCCCCTGCTGGTCCTGGGCTCGGGGCTGCTGCTCCTGCGCCTGGTCACCCATGACGTGCACGCCGAGCAGGACGCCCATCTGCGGGAGCGGGCCGCGGTGCTGCTGCCGCTGGCCAGGGGGCTGCTGCGGACCGAGGACAAGGGACAGCCGCGGAAGGCGGCGAACCAGGAGCGGCGGCTGCTCGACGCGGGCCTCGACGTCGGGGTGCGGCTCCTCACGGCCGCGGACAAGGCAGGGATGCCCGGTAACGGCGGCGGGGACGCGGCCACCGGCGGCCGGCACACCACCATTGGCGGGCAGGGCACCGCCACGGGTGGGCAGAACGGGACCTCGCGCGGGAAGAACGCGAGCCAGGGCCAGGCAACCACGGCCGGGCAGGCTGCCACGCCCGTACGGCCGGCGTACCGGGTGGTGGCCCAGGCCGGCCCCCAGCCCGCCGGGACCGTGGCCCTGCCGGACGCCGCCTCCGCCCCGGTGACCGTCCGGTCCCACGGGAAAGCGTGGCGCGCGCTGTCGGTGGAGGTGCGCGGTTCGAGCGCCCGGAAGCCGCACGGCACGCTGTGGGTGTTCTCCCGCGGATCGGCCGGGAGCGGCAAGATCGACACCGTACAGCGGCGCGTCGTCCTGGTGGCGCTGATCACCGCACCACTGACCGGGCTGCTCTCCCTGGCCATCGCCGGACGCGCCACCCGGCCGCTGCGCCGGCTTCAACGCCGGGCCGGCGGGCTGGACCCCCGCACCAGCACGGCCCGTCTCGACCACACCCGGTCGCGGATCACCGAGGTGGACGACCTGGCCCGCACCCTCCAGACCGTGCTGACCCGGTACGACGAGCAGGCAGCGCGGACCCAGGAAGCGCTGGCCACCGCGCGGGCCTTCTCCGCGACCGCCTCGCACGAACTGCGCACCCCGTTGATGGGTATGCAGACGAATCTGGACATCCTCGCCGACCACCCGGACCTCGACCCCGCCGACCGTGCCGAGGTCCTGGACGACCTGCACGCCGGACAGCAGCGGCTGATGGACACGCTGACCGCACTCCGGGCGCTCACCCAGGGCGACCTGGTGGAGGCCGGCGCCTTCGGTCCGGTGGACCTCTCCGAGCTGGTCGCCGTGACGGTGGACGAGGTGCAACGGCACCACCCCGGCGTCGGGCTGACCGTGCACATCACCCCCGGGCTACGGCTGAGCGCCTGGGAGCCGGGGCTGCGGATGGCGGTGGAGAACCTGCTCCGCAACGCGGTGGTCCACGGGAGCCGGCCGGGCGTACCGGCCCGGGTCGAGGCGGTGCTGCGGCCGGGCGGCTCACCGGCGGAACCGGTCGCCGTGCTCACTGTGGACGACGAGGGTCCGGGCATCGCGCCGGAAGAGCGTCAGCAGGTCTTCCAGCGGTTCCACCGGCGCACGGACAGCCCGGGCTCGGGGCTGGGGCTGACCCTGGTGGCCCAGCAGATCGCCCTGCACCGCGGCACCGTGGAGATCATGGACCGGCCCACGGGGACCGGCGCCCGGTTCGAGGTGCGGCTGCCCCGTCCCGTCGACGTGGAGGCCGACACCCGCACCCTGCAACTGCCGCTGCGCCGCGCCTGGCTGAGCGAGATTCCGGCCGAGGGGTTCACCCCGGAGTTCGTTTCGGGGTCCAGCCCTGAGTCGGCTCCGCCCGCCCTCTAGAAACCTGCCGCTCACCCCTCCCGCCGCCGGGCCTCCCTGGCCACCCGCGTCGTCACCCGGCTCGCGCCCGCGGAGCACGTCACCGAGCGGAAGTGGCCGTCGACCTCGGCGACCCAGTACGCATCGGCGAGCGTGACCGCCTGGACGCACCGGCTGCTCCGCCACCCGCGGAAGGACACCTCGACGACATCGGCGCCGGGCGGCAACTGCCCCCACGCCAGCGACCAGGGCGCCGCCGTCCCGCCGCCGCGCCGGGCGCCCCTGAGCGGCGAGACACAGAGCGTGCTCACAACGGACACATCGATCAGTCCGGCCCCGCTGTGCACCTCCAGCGCCGGGCGGCCCTCGGAACCGCGCGCGAGGCGCAGCAGCCAGCCGCTCAGGGGCAGCCGCAGAGCACGCGGCCCCAGAACGGCGAGGGCGGAGGAGCTCGTGCGGGAGGGCTCGTCCGGCAGGAGGAAATCAGCGCAGTCCACGGTGTCTCCCGGGGTTCGACGGCTCGGTGCGTGCGCTGCCGCTGACACGGAGGCTGACGCGCAACTGACCCGGAGCGTAAGGACGTTCCTTGTGGATTCCTTGTGTCGGCGCACGTATCCCGGCCCCCCTGACCCCGGCTCCTCCACGGGACGACGCACACCGCACCGAGTCACAAGATCCCCACAAGGAACGTCCCTACGTTCTGTGCCACCGGCCGGTCCGCCTCCACGGGAGACCGGATACGGCCGCGTCCATCCCTTTCCGGAAACCCTTCGTTTCCGGGAAGCCATTCGTTCCTGGATTGGAGCACCACCATGCAGCGTCCCAAGACCGCAGTGGCAGGAGTTCTGGCCGGACTCGCGCTCGCCGGTTCCCTGCTGGCCACGGCGGGGCCGGCGAACGCGGCGGACTCCGACAGCCCGGCCTCCGCGCCCGCGGCAACAGCCCCGAAGACCGGCCACGAGGGCCACGGCAAGAGCCTCTGTGAGCGGGTGCCCCACATCGAGAAGCGCATCAACAAGGCGCTCGACCGGCTCAACGGCGATGCGAGCACCCGCGGTTCGATCGCGCGGATGGCGGCGCGTGTGCAGAAGGCCCACTCCAAGGGCAACGAGGAGGTCGCCACGTTCCTCCAGGACCGGCTCACCCACCGCAAGGAACTGAAGCCGGACCTCACCCGGAAGCTCCGTGACCTCAAGGCCGTCGCGACCTGGTGCGAGAAGAAGGACGACGCCAAGGGCGGCAGCGGCTCATGAGGCGGCGTTCCCGGCGGATCGCGCTGCTGCTGACGGCGGCGGTCGCGTTACCGGTCCTGGCGGCCACCGCCTGTTCGGGAGACTCCGGCCAGGCGTCCCCGGGGGGCTCCGGGGGCAACGGTGCGTCGTCCTCGACGCCAGAGGGGTCCTCCGGTTCGTCCGGCCCGTCCGGTTCATCCGCTGAGGAAACGGAGATGGAGAAGAAGGTCCAGGACGCCGAGAAGGCGGCGGACGACGCCGACGCCGACGCGGCAGAGGACCCTCAGTGAGGAGCCGGTGATGGAGGCGGGGGCATCCGTGGGCTCTCCCCCGGGCTCGCACACCGCGGGAGTACGCCGGCTGGGCGGCCGGTACGAGCTGGGCGACCGGCTCGGCCGGGGCGGCACCGCCGAGGTCCACGCCGCACACGACCTGCGGCTCGACCGCGGCGTCGCGGTCAAGACCCTTCGGTCCGACCTGGTCGGGGGCCCGGAGTCACTGGCGCGCTTCCGGAGCGAGGCGCGCTCGGCGGCGTCGCTCAACCACCCGTCGATCGTCGCGGTCTACGACACCGACGAGGACATGGTGGACGGCACGTTCGTTCCGTACATCGTGATGGAACGGGTCGACGGGGCGACCTTCGCGGACCTGCTGCACGACCGGCACCGGCTCCCGCCCGCCAGGGCGCTGGAGTTGACCGCCGGCGTGCTGAAGGCGCTGGCGCACGCGCATCACAGCGGCATCGTCCACAGCGACATCAAACCCGCCAATGTGATGCTCACCCACGACGGTGCCGTCAAGGTGACGGACTTCGGCATCGCGCGGCTCGTGGCGGTGCAGGGGGCGGGCCTGCCCCCGGACACCACGGTCGCCGGCACTCCCCCGTACCTCTCCCCGGAGCAGGCCCGGGGAGAGGCCGTGGGTGCCCCCGCCGACCTCTATTCCACCGGCTGTCTGTTGTACGAGTTGCTGACGGGGCGTCCGCCGTTCCTCGGTGAGGGCGTGATGGACCTGGTACTCCAGCATGTGGAGGCCACTCCGGAGCCCCCGTCGGCCCATGTGCCACAGCTGCCTCCCGAGTGCGATGCACTCGTGCTCCGGGCACTGAAAAAGGAGCCCTCTGACCGCCCGCCGGACGCCGAGGCGATGCTCGGCACCGTCGAGCGGATCCTGGGCGGCCTCCCCTCCGGGCACTCGGGCCCGGAGGCGGCGTTCGGTGGGCCGGCGGACGCGGGCGGGCCCCCCGGTCCGCCCGCGTCCCGCCCCCGCACGTCCGGCCCGCTCACCCCGAGCCCGCCCGCGTCGAGCCTGCACACGGACCCGACGCTGGTGTTCCCCGCCCCGGATCCGCCCGTCCGGGGCGACCGGGGGCGCCGCTCCCGGCCGGCCCGGCGCCGGGTCGGCCGGACGGCCGGGCTACTGGTGGGCGCCCTGCTGGCCGTAGTGGCCGGCGCATACGCCCTCACGGTCCCGGGCAGCGGGGAGCCGGACGCCACCGCAGCGGGCGCCGAGGCATCCGGCACCGCGAGCCCGGCCTCCCCGGCACCGGACGAGTCGCCGGAGCAGGAGCCCGGCCGGCAGTCGGCGGACGAGCAGGCGGACGGCCGGCAGCCGAAGGGCGAGCGGGCCGGCCGGGGCAAGGCCCGGGTTCCCGCCCTCGTCGGCAGCACGCTGCCGCAGGCGCGGTCCGCCGCCGAGCGAGCGGGGCTCCGGGTGACGGTCAAGCGCCTACCGGGCCGGCACTGCCCGGAGGGGCCCGCCGAGCCGGGCACCGTGTGCGCGCAGACGCCGGGGCCGGGCGCCGGCGTCGCCCGCGGGTCCACGATCCGGGTCAGGGTGCCGGAGGGCCGCCCCCGCGCCCACCACCGCCCGGCACGCTCATGACCTGACCGCACCTCAGGTCCACGGAACCGCAGATCCACCGCACCGCACACCCGCAGAAACAACGCCGCCGGGGCGGCACCCCCCTGGAAGGAGGGTGCCGCCCCGGCGTTCGTGTGGACGTGTGATCCGGGAGGATCAGCGTTCCGATCCGTAGCGGATCAGAAGTCCATGTCACCGCCCGGCATGCCGCCCGGAGCGCCCGCCGCGGCGGCCTTCTCCGGCTTGTCGGCGATGACGGCCTCGGTGGTGAGGAAGAGCGCCGCGATGGAGGCGGCGTTCTGGAGCGCGGAGCGCGTCACCTTGGCCGGGTCGATGATGCCCTCGGCGATCATGTCGACGTACTCACCGGTGGCGGCGTTCAGACCGTGGCCGACGGCCAGGTTGCGCACCTTCTCCACCACAACGCCGCCCTCGAGGCCGCCGTTGACGGAGATCTGCTTGAGCGGGGCCTCCAGGGCGAGCTTCACGGCGTTGGCGCCGGTCGCCTCGTCACCCTCGAGCTCCAGCTTCTCGAAGACCTGGGAGGCCTGGAGCAGGGCGACGCCACCGCCGGCGACGATGCCCTCCTCGACGGCCGCCTTCGCGTTGCGAACGGCGTCCTCGATGCGGTGCTTGCGCTCCTTGAGCTCGACCTCGGTGGCGGCACCGGCCTTGATGACGGCCACGCCGCCGGCCAGCTTCGCCAGACGCTCCTGGAGCTTCTCGCGGTCGTAGTCCGAGTCGCTGTTCTCGATCTCGGCGCGGATCTGGTTGACCCGGCCCTGGACCTGCTCGCTGTCACCGGCACCGTCGACGATGGTGGTCTCGTCCTTGGTGATGACGACCTTGCGGGCGCGGCCGAGCAGTTCGAGACCGGCGTTCTCCAGCTTGAGGCCGACCTCCTCGGAGATGACGGTGCCACCGGTGAGGATGGCGATGTCGCCGAGCATGGCCTTGCGGCGGTCACCGAAGCCCGGGGCCTTGACGGCGACGGACTTGAAGGTGCCACGGATCTTGTTGACGACCAGGGTCGACAGGGCCTCGCCCTCGACGTCCTCGGCGATGATCAGCAGCGGCTTGCCGGACTGCATGACCTTCTCCAGGAGCGGCAGCAGGTCCTTCACGCTGCCGATCTTGGAGTTGACGATGAGGATGTACGGGTCGTCGAGCGACGCCTCCATACGCTCCATGTCGGTGGCGAAGTACGCCGAGATGTAGCCCTTGTCGAAGCGCATACCCTCGGTGAGCTCCAGCTCCAGACCGAAGGTCTGGGACTCCTCGACGGTGATGACGCCTTCCTTGCCGACCTTGTCCATGGCCTCGGCGATCAGCTCGCCGATCTGGGTGTCAGCGGCGGAGATGGAGGCGGTCGAAGCGATCTGCTCCTTGGTCTCCACGTCCTTGGCCTGCTCGAGCAGGGCGGCGGAGACGGCCTCGACGGCGCGCTCGATACCGCGCTTGAGGGCCATCGGGTTGGCACCGGCGGCGACGTTGCGCAGGCCCTCGCGGACCAGGGCCTGGGCCAGGACGGTCGCGGTCGTCGTGCCGTCACCGGCGACGTCGTCCGTCTTCTTCGCGACCTCCTTGACCAGCTCGGCGCCGATCTTCTCGTACGGGTCCTCGAGCTCGATCTCCTTGGCGATGGAAACACCATCGTTGGTGATCGTGGGGGCGCCCCACTTCTTCTCGAGGACGACGTTACGGCCCTTGGGGCCGAGGGTGACCTTGACGGCGTCGGCGAGCTGGTTCATCCCGCGCTCGAGACCGCGCCGTGCCTCCTCGTCGAACGCGATGATCTTGGCCATGTGAAGTGGTCCTCCCGGACTGGGGTGGATTGCTCCGGACCGCGCTGGCGCCCGCGACGGACGACCTACAGACCTGTGTGGTTCCTTGCCCCACCGATCCGTGGGCCTCGCCGACCCGGTCCTTCTTTGTCACTCTCACTGGGAGAGTGCTAACGCCAATGATTAGCACTCGAGGGTGGAGAGTGCAAGCCGCTTGAAGGGGCGTCGGTGAGGTGTGGCGGTCGGGCGCGGAACGACTTCGAGGGCGCCTTCCGTTGGAGTGACGGCCGGGCGACAAGTTGGAGCGCGTACACCCCGCACCCGCGCAGCCTGCCCATCCGGCAGCATGCCGAAGGCCCGTACCCCCCTCAGGGGTACGGGCCTTCCTCACGCAGCAGTCGGTCGGCGCCTCAGCCGGCCACCCGGACCATGTCCGCCTGCGGCCCCTTCTGGCCCTGCGAGATCTCGAACTCGACCCGCTGACCCTCCTCAAGGGTGCGGTAGCCGTCCATCTGGATCGCGCTGTAGTGGACGAAAACATCCGCACCACCGTCGACCGCGATGAAGCCGTACCCCTTCTCCGCGTTGAACCACTTGACGGTGCCCTGAGCCATGCCTAACTCCCCTATTACTGGCCCTTGCGCAGGACCGCACTCCGCGGACCCGGGTCAGACCTCACCCCGCGAATGGCCCGTGGGGTGTGCGCCGGAACGCGTCGACCGCCGCTGAATGTATCTGCACAGATGCCCAGAGCAACAGGTCAATCGGACGAGAATTCCGGCGCCGAAGAAACGGCAATATGCGGCGAAATCCCAGTTCTCCAGGGCAAGTCGGGCCGGGCATAGGGCACCTAGGCGACAAATACCGCCCACACTTTGGCCACAACTGATCGCGAACACATATGCGTTCGGCATGCTCGCGGTGATATCCGGAGGGGGATCACCCCAATGGTATCTCCTTTCACAACATGGAATTGCCCCGTCCGCTTTCCGGCGGACGGGGCAATTCCGGTCATGAAGGAGAAGAGTTGGCGCAAATCAGCAGCCGCCGGCCACCGCCGGGATGATCGAGATACCCGCACCGTCCGGGGTGGGCGTCTCCAGGCCCTGCTCGAAGCGCACATCGTCGTCGTTGACGTACACATTCACGAAACGGCGCAGCTTGCCGGCGTCGTCCAGCACACGGGCCGCGATGCCCTGGTGGTTCTGCTCCAGGTCGGCGATCACCTCGGAGAGGGTCGCGCCCTCGGCGGGGACCTCGGCCTGGCCACCGGTGTACGTGCGGAGGATGGTGGGGATGCGGACCTTGACGCTCATGGTTCTGCCTTCCAGGGGTACGGAGTACGGGTTCGGGGGCCGGTCGCGGCCTCGTCCGCCGGATGCCGGACGGGCCGGCGGCCTCAGCGGGCCAGGCCGGCCGCGCGGAACGCGTCCAGATTCGGACGGATCGTGGCCGTGGGCCCGGAGGTGGGGGCGACCGCGTCGAGTGTCTTGAGACCGTCACCCGTGTTGAGGACGACGGTGGTCAGCGACGGGTCGAGCACGCCGTCCTCGATCAGCTTCTTGGTCACGCCGACGGTCACGCCGCCCGCGGTCTCCGCGAAGATGCCTTCCGTCCTGGCCAGCAGCTTGATCGCGTCCACGACCTGCTCGTCGTTGACATCCTCCACGGCACCGCCCGTACGGCGCGCGATGTCCAGTACGTACGGCCCGTCGGCCGGGTTGCCGATCGCCAGCGACTTGGCGATGGTGTTCGGTTTCTGGGGACGGACCACGTCGTGCCCGGCCTTGAAGGCCGCGGACACCGGCGAGCAGCCCTCCGCCTGGGCGCCGAAGATCTTGTACGGCTTGTCCTCGACCAGGCCGAGGGCGATCAGCTCCTTGAGCCCCTTGTCGATCTTGGTGAGCTGCGAGCCGGACGCGATCGGGATGACGATCTGGTCCGGGAGCTGCCAGCCCAGCTGCTCGCAGATCTCGTACGCGAGCGTCTTGGAGCCCTCGCCGTAGTACGGCCGCAGATTGACGTTGACGAAGCCCCAGCCCTCGCCCAGCGGGTCGCCGATGAGCTCGGAGCAGAAGCGGTTGACGTCGTCGTAGTTGCCCTCGATGCCGACCAGGTCGCCGCCGTAGACCGCGGCCATGACGACCTTGCCGGCCTCCAGGTCGTGCGGGATGAATACGCAGGACTCGAATCCGGCGCGGCGGGCCGCGGCGCCGACCGCACCGGCGAGGTTGCCGGTGGAGGAGCAGGAGAGGGTGGTGAAGCCGAAGGCGCGGGCGGCCTCGACGGCGATCGCCACGACGCGGTCCTTGAAGGAGTGCGTCGGGTTGCCGGAGTCGTCCTTGACGTACAGACCGCCGGTGACGCCCAGCTCACGGGCGAGGTTGTCGGCCTTGACGAGCTTGGTGAAGCCCGGGTTGAGATTGGGCTTGTCGGCCACGTCGGTGGGGACGGGCAGCAGCGGGGCGTAGCGCCAGATGTTGTCCGGGCCGGCCTCGATCTGCTTCCGCAGGCCCTCGGGGTCGCCGCTCGGCAGGTCGTAGGCGACTTCGAGCGGCCCGAAACATTCCTGGCACGCGAAGATCGGGCCGAGCGGGAAGCGCTGTCCGCACTCGCGGCAGGACAGGGCTGCGGCGGGGCCCAGAGCGACGGCGGGGGTGTTTTCGGTGACTTGCACAGCCATGGAGGCGAGGCCCTTTCTCCTCATCTTCCTCGCGGCGAATCTCGCCACGAGACGGATTTGGCACCTTCCCTAGCCGGGAGCCTCACGCGCGCGGGACGTCAGCGTCCTGGCGGCAAGACCGGCTGGAGGGTTGCCGGGGCTTCAACGGGCCGTATCCCTCTGCCCCTCTGGATGAGCGGTATGGCGCTGGGACTGAACCCAGGCGTTTGTGGCGCGGGGACCCCGACATGCGACGGTCATCCGCGTTGTTCAAGACTGTAACCGAAGGCACTGACAGTTGAGATAGTCGTCCGAACCGCGAGATGGATCACACAGGCCGCCGATCGGGCGGTGACCGAGGAGTCGTAGACGTGCTGGAAGAGGTCGAGAGCTGGCTGACCAGCCACTCCTGGTCCGCCGCTGACCGCCCGCTGGGGCAGCTGCTGGAGGCGAAGCGCCAGACGGGTCGTACGGTCAGTGTCGTACTGCCCGCGCTCGACGAGGAGGCCACGGTCGGGGCGATCGTGGCGGTGATCCGTGCCGAGCTGATGGCCGAGGCCGTGCCCCTCGTCGACGAGCTGGTGGTGCTGGACTCCGGCTCCACCGACCGCACCGCCGAGGTCGCGGCGGCGGCCGGCGCGCGGGTCGTGCCCCGCGACAGCATCCTGCCCCGGCTGCCCGCGCTGCCCGGCAAGGGCGAGGTGCTCTGGCGCTCCCTCCTGGCCACCACCGGCGACATCATCTGCTTCATCGACGCCGACCTGCGCGAATTCTCCGCCACCTTCGTCTCCGGGATCGTCGGCCCGCTGCTGACGGACCCGGACATCCAGTTCGTGAAGGCGATGTACGACCGTCCGCTGGAGACCGGCGCCGAGGGTGCCGGGGCCGGCCAGGGCGGCCGGGTCACCGAGCTGGTCGCCCGCCCGCTCCTCAACCTCCACTGGCCACAGCTGGCCGGCTTCGTCCAGCCCCTGGGCGGCGAGTACGCGGCCCGCCGCTGCCTCCTGGAGCGGCTGCCGTTCCCGGTCGGCTACGGCGTGGAGCTCGGCCTGCTCGTCGACTCCCTGCACACCGTCGGCCTCGACGCCCTCGCCCAGGTGGACGTCGGCGTACGCAAACACCGCCACCAGGACGGCCAGGCCCTCGGCCGGATGGCCGCCGCGATCTACCGCACCGCCCAACTACGCCTGACCCGCGGCCACATGGTCCGCCCCCGCCTCACCCAGTTCGACCGCGGCGACGCGGGCTTCGTCCCCCGCACCACGGACGTGGACACCGAGGAACGCCCCCCGATGGCCGAAATCCCGGAGTACGCGGAGCGCCGGGCGGCGTGAGCGCTCCCGCCCGGCCGGACGTTCAGGCGTCGAAGCCGTACTCCAGCACGTAGGCGGACGAGTCGAGGATCATCTCGTTGACCTCGACGGTGCGGCCGTCCGCGGTCACG
This sequence comes from Streptomyces sp. bgisy130, assembly GCF_057708345.1. Taxonomy (NCBI): domain Bacteria; kingdom Bacillati; phylum Actinomycetota; class Actinomycetes; order Kitasatosporales; family Streptomycetaceae; genus Streptomyces; species Streptomyces sp. bgisy130. Next base: position 108,186 of record NZ_JBYISA010000003.1, on the reverse strand, counting down.
GCCGTGCGGCTGATGAGGATGACGGGCGTGCCCGCCGGGAGGCGCAGCCGCTCGGTCTCCTCCGGCGCCGGCATACGGGAGCGCACCTCTTCCCGGAAACGCGCGGGAGCCGCGCCCAGCTCGGCGAGCCGGGCGTACGTGCCGCCCGCCCCGGTGTCCGGCCGCGTGATCGCCGAGCCCGCGACCAGCGCGGCGGGGAGGTAGGAGGCGGACAGCAGCACCGGCTTGCCGTCGAGCACGAAGCGGCGGCGCCGCACGATCACGGCGTCTCCAGGAGCTATATCCAGTCGCGCCGCGACGGTTTCAGCGGCCGACTCCTCGTCCACCGTGACCTCGTCCACCACCAGGTCACGGTCCGGGACATCGGCCGACCAGACCGACCGCCCTTCACCCCACTGTTCCCGCGCCAGTCGCGGCACACCCCGGCGCCGGATCGGCTGGAAGTCCCGCACGAAAACTCCGGCGCCCTTGCGGGCCTCGGCGAGCCCCTCGGAGGTGAGCACGCCAAGAGCCTGACGTGCCGTCATCCGGGCCACTCCATGCCGGTCCATCAGGTCGTTCTCTCCGGGCAGCCGGTCACCGGGCCGGAACTCCCCCGCTGCGATCGCCCGCTTCAGCCCGTCGGCGATCCGGCGGTACGTGGGCGACGAGCTCTCCTGTGCGGCCATGCGACGCATCCCTCCTGGCGATCTCCGGACATCCTCTGGCACCCGCTCTCGTCGGGCGAAATCCCGGCCATCCAGCAGGCGGCCGACGCTGCGCGCACCCGGCTCGCCGTCGGCGGGACACTGGACGACTCCCCTCCCCCGCCCCTTGACCGCTTCCGTACGTTTGCGCGGATCTGTGGCGGGTTACTTTCGCGACATGGTCTCCGAGCGCAGTGCGGTGCAAGCAGGTGCTGAGGTTCTTGTCGCGTCCAATCGTGGGCCGGTGTCCTATGGCCTGGGGGAGGACGGGACGCTGAGCGCCAAGCGGGGTGGTGGCGGGCTGGTGTCCGGGCTTTCCGCTATTGGGCCCGAGACCGATGCGGTGTGGGTGTGTGCCGCGCTCGGGGACGGGGACCGGGAGGCCGTGCGGCGGACGGGTGGTGTGCTGGAGTCGGGGGACACGGGTGGACAGCGTGTCCGGATGCTGGACATTCCGGCCGGGGTGTACGCCGCCGCCTACAACGGCGTCGCGAACTCCGTGCTGTGGTTCGTGCACCACATGCTCTACCAGACGCCGCTGGAACCGGTCTTCGGCGCGGAGTTCCGGGCGCAATGGGCGGCCTACGAGTCGTACAACGCGGCCTTCGCCGACGCGCTGGCCGAGGGCGCGGCGCCCGGCGCGGCCGTTCTCGTGCAGGACTACCACCTGGCGCTGGTGCCCGGCATGCTCCGCGAGCGCCGCCCCGACCTGCGGATCGCGCACTTCTCCCACACCCCGTGGGCCCCGGCCGAGTACTTCGCGATGCTGCCCGACGACATCCAGCGGAAGCTGGCGCTGGGCATTCTCGGTGCCGACCGGGCGAACTTCCTCACCCGGAGGTGGGCCGAGAACTTCGTGGCCTGCGCGGAGACCGGGCTCGGCGGGCAGTGCGAGCGGGTCCGGCCGGAGGACGGGGCGCCCGGCATCGTCGCGCTCGTCCCGGAGCGCAAGGCGCGCACGACCTGGATCGGTGTGCACGGCCTCGGTGCCGACGCCGCTTTCCTGCGCGAGCGCGCGCACCGTCCCGACGTCGAGGAGCGGATGGCGGCGCTGCGCACCGAGATCGGCGGGCCGGGGCGGCGGACCATCGTCCGGGTGGACCGCACCGAGCTCTCCAAGAACATCGTGCGGGGCCTGCTCGCCTACCGGCAGCTGCTCGCCGACCGCCCCGAGTGGCGCGAGCGGGTGGTGCACCTCGCCTTCGCCTACCCCTCGCGCCAGGACCTCGCCGTCTACCGCGACTACACCGCGGAGGTCCAGCGGGTGGCCGAGGCCATCAACGCCGAATACGGGACGGCGGGTTGGCAGCCGGTCCTGCTGCACGTCAAGGACGACTTCGCCCGCTCGCTGGCCGCCTACCGGCTCGCGGACGTGGCACTCGTCAACCCGATCAGGGACGGGATGAACCTGGTCGCCAAGGAGATCCCGGTGGTGTCGGACGCCGGCTGCGCGCTGGTGCTCTCGCGCGAGGCGGGCGCGCACGAGGAACTCGGCGCGCATGCCCTCACCGTCAATCCGTACGACATCGTCGGCACCGCCGAGGCGCTGCACGAGGCGCTGTCGATGGACGACGGCGAGCGCGCGGCACGCACCGAGCGGCTGGCCACGGCGGCCACCGCGCTGCCGCCCGCCCGCTGGTTCCTGGACCAGCTGCGGGAACTGCGCGGGGAGGACACCCAGGAGGTTTCGCGGCCCGCCTGAGCCACCTCCCCGGCTACGCCCCGTGCGCCCCGTTCTCGTCCAGCCGGGCCGCCAGGGCGCCGAGCAGGCCGACGACGCCGGACGGGCCGTCGACGACCAGGTCGGCGCGGTCGGCCAGTTCGGCGACCTCGGCGCTGCCGCTGCACACCAGGAGGCCGGTCAGGCCGTCGGAGCGGAGTTTTTCGACGGCGGCGAAGGCGGCCAGGTCGCCGAGGTCGTCGCCGGCGTAGAGGACGGTGGCGGCGCCGGTCTCGCGGACCCATTCGGCGAGGGCGACGCCCTTGTCCATGCCGGGCGGGCGGAGTTCCAGGACGAGGCGGCCCGGTTCGACGATCAGGCCGTGGCGTTCGGCGAGTGCGGTGAGCGGGCCGCGCAGCTGGTCGAAGGCGTCCTGGGGGTCGGTGGCGCGGCGGGTGTGCACGGCGATGGCGCGGCCGCCCTTGCGCTCGATGGCGGTCTCGACCCAGGTGCCGTGCCACACCCCGGAGGCGTCCAGGACGCCGGGGAGTTCGGCCTGTATGGCGGCGACACCGGGGTGCGGGGCGGGCGCGTGGACGGTGCCGGTGGCGGCCTCCCAGCGTTCGGCGCCGTAGTGGCCGAGGACGGTGAGGTGGTCCAGGCCGGGTACGTCCGCGAAGCCGCCGAGGCGGACCGCGACGGTGGCCGGGCGGCCGGTGATCACCGCGGCGGCGCGCAGCCGGGGCACCAGGCGACCGAGGGCGGCGACGGCGCCCTCATGGGCGCGGGCCTTCTCCGGGTCGGGGACGATCTCGGCGAGGGTGCCGTCGAAGTCGAGGGCGACGACGGTGCGTTCGGGGTGTGCCAGCAGTGCGGCGAGGCCGTCGCGGCCGGCGGGGGTGTGCGGGGTCGGCACGGATCCGGGGGCCGGCTGGGACGGCGACGCGGCGTTCGGGGGGCTGCCCATGGCGCCGACCCTACCGGCGCGGGGCGGGCGCCGGGGGAAGCTCCGGCGACAACCACGGGCGCACGGGGGCGGCGGCCCGGGCGCCCGGGTCAGCGGCGGGCGCGGCGGGCGTCCCGTATGCGGCGCAGGCGGTTGACGGTGACGGGGTCGTGGGCGAGCGCGCGGGGGTCGTCCAGCAGGGCGTTGAGGAGTTGGTAGTAGCGGGTCGGGGAGATACCGAGCTGTTCGCGGATGGCGCGCTCCTTGGGGCCGGGGCCCGGCCAGGAGCGGCGCTCGACGGCGAGCACCGCCTCGTCCCGGGCGGAGAGCTCCGCGGCGCGCCCGACGGCCCCGGGCTCGCCGCCCGGACCGCCCGCATCCGCCGTCCCGTCCGTCATCACGCTTCCACGATAAGCGCACGGTCGGACAACGCCCGGCCCGTCACCCCGGCGGCCGCCCCGCGCCGGGGCGCCCGCCCGTACTCCCGCCCGCTCCGCGTCATTCGGCGGCGCTGTCCGTCGCGTCCGCGATGTTCTGGATGTCGGTGAGCACTCCGGACGGGTTGCCCCGCGGGCCGACCGCGGCGCCCACCTTGGCCTTGACGGTCTTGGAGATCAGCGGCCAGGAGGTCTTGTTCGCCGGGTAGAACTCGGCGGCGGCGAGCTGCTTGAGGAAGCCGTGGAACTTGGCGTACTTGTCGTCGGCCAGCATCGCCTGGGAGGCGGCGGTGGTGACCGGCAGCAGGCCGTACTCACCGGAGAACTTCTCGACGTTCTTCTTGCTGTAGACGAAGTCGAGGAACTTGCCGACCTGGGCGCGGTGGCCCCCCTGCTTGAAGGCCATCATCCAGTCGGCGACGCCCATGGTGGCCTTGGCCTTGCCATGGGTACCGGGCAGCTCGACGGTGCCGTAGTCGATGCCCTTGGCCGCCGCCTGCTTCATCAGGGCGGGGTGGCCGTTGAGCATGCCGACCTCGCCGTCGGCGAAGCCTTCGAAGGCGTCCTCGCGGTTGAGCTTGGCGGGATCGACCCCGGTCAGGCCCTTGCCGACGAGGTCCTCCTTCAGCCACTGGAAGGTCTTGACGTTCTCCGGCGAATCGATCGTGTACTTGCCGATGCCGTCGGTGTAGCCGCCGCCACCGCTGAGCATCCACTGCATCGTCTCGGCCTGGGTCTCCTCCGGGCCGAGCGGCAGCGCGAACGGCATCTTGACGCCCCGTGCCTTCAGCAGCTGGGCATCGTGGGCGATGTCGTCCCAGCTCTCCGGCGGGCTGGTGATGCCGGCCTGGCTGAACAGCTTCTTGTTGTAGAAGAGCCGCCGGGTGCTGGCGCCGAACGGCATGCCGTACTGGACCCGCTTGTATTCGCCGGCCTCCGCGAGGGAGGTAGTGAAGTCGGCCTGGGTGGGGATGGAGAGCAGCTGGTCGGCGCTGTAGAGCTGCCCCTTGGCCGCGTAGTCGGCATAGGCGCCGATCTGGGCGAGGTCCGGGGCGTGGCCGTCCTTGACCAGGTCCGCGACCTTCTTGTCGACGTCGGTCCAGCTGTAGACCTCGACATCGACCTTGATGCCGGGGTTCTTCTCCTCGAAGGCGCGGGCGAGCTCGTCCCAGTAGTGCTGGGAGCCGTTGGCACGGCTGTCGCCGTAGTCCGCCGCGATGAGTTTGAGGGTGACGTCGTCGCTACCGGAGCCGCTGCCGCAGCCGGTAAGAGTCAGTGTCATGGTGGTGGCGATTGCCGCCGCCAGGCTCAAGTACCGCCGCTGCACTGCTGTTCCCGCCCTTTGTTCTGAAATCCGTGCTTGTCGGGCCTCGGCCCGGCCGCCTCAGGGATCGCCCTCGAACGGCATGAACAGCAAGTCTCCCCCGCGTTCTTTACAAGGTCTACACCACCCCCCTCTCGCTGAGCTGCGGGCCTTCCGGTTTCGGCCCCACCCGATCACCTCGGTGAGTGGACTAGACCTTTCCGGCCGGATCGCGCGAAACTGTTCCTGTGAGACACGTCATCGCCCTGGATGTGGGCGGCACCGGGATGAAAGCCGCCCTCGTGGGGGTGGACACCGCGTCCTCCGGGGGCACGCCCCCCGCGCTGCTGTACGAGGCACGGCGCCCCACCGGCCGTGAGCGCGGCCCCGAGGCGGTGGTCGAGGCCGTCCTCGACTTCGCCGCGGAGCTCCGGGAGCTCGGCGCGGCCCGTTACGGCGCTCCCGCCGCGGCGGCCGGTGTCGCGGTCCCCGGCATCGTCGACGAGCGGTCCGGCACCGCCGTCTACGCCGCGAACCTCGGCTGGCGGGACGTACCGATGCGGGCGCTGCTGTCCGAGCGGCTGGGCGGGGTGCCGGTCGCCCTCGGCCACGACGTCCGCACCGGCGGCCTGGCCGAGGGCCGGATCGGCGCGGGCCGGGACGCCGACCGGTTCCTGTTCGTCCCCCTGGGCACCGGGATCGCGGGCGCCATCGGCATCGGCGGCCGGATCGAGTCCGGTGCGCACGGCAGCGCGGGCGAGATCGGCCACATCGTCGTACGGCCCGGCGGGCGGGAGTGCGGCTGCGGGCAGCGGGGCTGTCTGGAGACGGTGGCCTCGGCGGCGGCGGTCGGCCGTGACTGGGCGGCGGCCTGCGGCGATCCGCGGGCCGGTGCGGCGGACGCGGCCAGGGCCGTGGCGTCCGGCGATACGCGGGCGCACACCGTGTGGCAGCGCGCCGTGGACGCCCTCGCCGACGGTCTGGTCACCGGCCTCACCCTGCTCGATCCGCAGACGCTGATCATCGGCGGCGGACTCGCAGAGGCGGGCGACACGCTCTTCACACCTCTGCGGGAAGCGGTCCGCCGGCGCGTTACGTTCCAGCGGCTCCCCTCGATCGTTCCGGCGGCCCTCGGGGACGCCGCCGGGTGCCTGGGCGCAGGACTGCTCGCCCGGGATCTTCTCTCCACGGAGGTAACCGCCTGATGGCACAGCAACAGTCCGCGCAGCGGCCCTCGGACCCTCCGCGCACCATCCTGGCCGGCGCCCGGATCGCCCGGCCGTCCGGCGTGGTCGAGCGCGGCCGGATCACCGTCGAGGGCGGCCTGATCGGCGATGTCCACAGCCGGGATCCCGATCTGGCCGAAGGGGTGGCCGGCAGCGTCGTGGACCTCTCGGGGCACCTCATCGTCCCCGGCTTCGTCGATATGCATGTCCATGGCGGAGGCGGTGGCTCGTTCTCGTCCGCCGACCCCGAGGAGTGCATGACGGTGGTCGACACCCACCGCCGGCACGGCACCACCTCGATGGTCGCCTCCACCGTCACCGGCGAGCTGGCCGATCTCGCCCGGCAGGCCGCGGTGCTCGCCGAGTTGGTGCAGCAGGGCGAGCTGGCCGGCATCCACTTCGAGGGCCCGTTCATCTCCCCGCACCGCTGCGGCGCCCACCAGCCGGAGCTGCTGCGCGACCCGGACCCGGCCGATGTCCGCAAGCTCCTCGACGCCGCGCACGGCACCGCGTCGATGATGACCGTCGCGCCCGAACTGCCCGGCGGCCTGGCGTCCGTACGGCTGCTCGCCGACGCCGGGGTGGTCGCCGCCATCGGCCACACCGACTCCTCCTACGACGCCACCCGCGAGGCCATCGACGCGGGCGCCACCGTCGCCACCCATCTCTTCAACGCGATGCCCGCACTGGGCCACCGGGCGCCCGGTCCGGTCGCCGCGCTCCTGGAGGACGAGCGGATCATCGTCGAGCTCATCAACGACGGCACCCATCTGCACCCCGCGGTCCTCCAACTGGCGGTCCGCGAGGCCGGGGACGGGCGGGTCGCGTTCATCACCGACGCGATGGGCGCGGCCGGTATGAACGACGGGAGGTATCCGCTCGGCCCGATGCAGGTCGAGGTCAGGGACGGGGTCGCGCGCATCAGCGAAGGCCCCACGGCCGGTTCAATCGCCGGCTCCACCCTCACCCTGGACCGCGCCTTCCAACGCGCCGTCACCGTCGACGGCCTGACGGTCGACCAGGCCGTACAGGCACTTTCGGCCACTCCGGCCCGCCTCCTGGGCATCGACGACCGGGCCGGCGCCCTGAAGACCGGCAACGACGCCGACCTGGTGGTGCTGGACGCGGCCTACGCCGTGGTGGGGGTCATGCGCCGGGGCGAGTGGCTGGTGCGCCCGCCGGGCGCCTGAGGCGCCGCCCGCGCACCGGGCACCGGGCCGTGGCCCCCCCACGGCGGCCGGACCGGGTCTGGGCCAACCACCACCGACGATGGCATGATCGCTCGCGCACTTGTCCGCATGCCACCGCCGTACACGGTTGCCCGACGCCCGGCCGCCCGGCCCTGACTGCCCGGAGGGGCGCCCATGATCCTTACGGTCACGCTGAACGCCGCCCTGGACATCACCTACCGCGTCCCGCGGCTCCAGCCGCACACCACGAACCGGATCACCGAGGTGTCCGAACGCCCCGGCGGCAAGGGCCTGAACGTCGCCCGGGTGCTGGCCGCGCTCGGCCACCGTACGGTCGCCACCGGCTTCGCGGGCGGCGGCACCGGCGAGGCCCTGCGCGCGCTGCTCGCGGACACCGCGGTCACCGACGCGCTGGTCCCGGTCGGCGGCGCCACCCGCCGCACCGTCGCCGTCGCCGACGCGGCCACCGGAGACACCACCCAGCTCAACGAGCCGGGCCCGGTCGTCTCCCCCGCCGAGTGGGACACCTTCCTCGGCACCTACCGCGAACTCCTCGGCGAGGCACGGGCGGTGGCGCTCTGCGGCAGCCTCCCGCCGGGCGTCCCGGTCGATGTCTACGCCCGCCTGACCCGCGCCGCGCGCAGCGCCGGCGTCCCGGTCCTCCTCGACACCAGCGGCGAACCGCTGCGCCGCGGGCTGGCCGCCCGCCCCGACCTCGCCAAGCCCAACGCCGATGAACTGGCCGCCCTCACCGGCAGCACCGAACCGCTGCGCGCCGCCCGCGAGGCCCGCCGCCGCGGCGCCCACGCGGTGGCCGCTTCCCTGGGCCCGGACGGCATGCTGGCGGTCACCGCCGACGGCATCTGGCAGGCCGCCCCGCCCCGCCGGATCGCCGGCAACCCGACCGGCGCGGGCGATTCGGCGGTGGCCGGCCTGCTGTCCGGCCTGGTCGAGGAGTTGCCCTGGCCGGACCGCCTGACCCGCGCGGTGGCCCTCTCCGCGGCGACCGTACGGGCCCCGGCGGCGGGCGAGTTCGATGCGGCGACGTATGAGGAACTGCTGCGGACGGTGCGGGTGGTGGCGCCTTCGCCGGAGGCACGCAGTCTGTAAGGCGACGCCCTCAGCTGGTCAGCTCCTGGCCAGCCAGACCTTGTCGAGGTTCACGTCGCACTGATTCCCGCTCTCGCAGGACAGCTTGATGGTGTTGGTGCCCTTGTTGAGCTGCACATACTGCCAGCTCCTGGTCCAGCCCTTGTCCCAGGCGCCCTCCGGGGCGTGGGCGAAGTTCTTCAGCCGGATCGGCCGGCCGTCCGCCGTGCCGTTCACATTCAGGGTGAGGTTGGCGTCCTTGCCGGGCACGCCGTAACCGACCCAGAGCTTGTACTTGCCGGAAGCCTCGACATCGAGCGACCAAGTGGCCGCCGCACCCTGGGTGTTCATGCCTGCCACATAGGCGCCGCCGGGCGAGCGCGCGCCCGGCACGTCCTTGGCCGTGGTCGCCCCGCCCTCCAGTCGCAGGCTGCCCGCGTCCTGCTTGGGCAGTTCGCCGGGGGCGGGCTTGGAGGTGGGCTTGTCGCTGGGCTCGACCTTGCTCCCGGCCGTCGGCCCCGACTTGCCCGCGGCGTCGCCCTTGGAGTCGTTGCCGTTGGTGAGCATCGCGACGCCGATGCCTATGCAGACCACCGCGACCACGGCGACGGCGCCGATCAGCAGGCCGTTGCGGCCGCGGCGCGGCTCCTGGCCACCGTTGGCCGGGACGGAGCGGGTGCGGTCGCCGCCGGGCAGGGTCTCGGGGGCGGCGTAGTGGGCGTTCTGCTGCCCGTACGTCACCTGCTGCGGGGCCTGCTGGCCGTACTGGCGCTGGCCGACCGCGCGGACCTGGTTGTAGGACGTCCGCGGAACCCCCGGCTGCCGCGCCGCCGCGCCGTCGCCCGCCGAGCCCTGGGCGCCGCCCTCGCCGCCTTCCGAGCGGTAGAGGTAAGCGAACGGGTCGTCGTTCTCCGGCGTGTCCGCGCCGTTGTTGCCGGCCGTCATTCCGTGTCACTCCCAAGCGATCTGTGCGCGTCTGTACGCGTCTCTACGCGTCCGCAGGCTTCATTGCGCGAACTGTCTTTCGGGCCCCCGGCGGCGCCGCGCCGCATCGGCGCAGCCTACCCCGTCGCGGCCTGCGCACACCGTGCCCGGAGGGCCACAAGATCGCTACGGATCGGTGAACTGCTGGTGTGCGGGCCGATGCGGGGCCGGTGTGAGATACGCGGCATCGCGCCCGGCCGTCGCGGCGGGCCCGCCGCCCGCTCAGCCCGCCGCCCGCCGGTTCGCCTTCGAGCGGGAGCGCTTCTCGACGTACATCCGCTGATCGGCCGACTCCAGCACCTCCTCGGCGGACATGCCGCAGCTCGCCCAGCCGATGCCGAAGCTGGCACCCACCCGGACCGCGCGGCCCTCCACCCGGATCGGCGGGATGATCGCGTTCCGCAGCCGGACGGCCAGGTCCTGGGCGTCGGCGGTGCCGAGGCCGTCGGCGAGCACCACGAACTCGTCACCGCCGAGCCGGGCGACCGTGTCGCCGTCCCGGACGCCGCTGGTCAGCCGGCGGGCGACCTCTATCAGCACGGCGTCGCCGGTGTTGTGCCCGAAGCGGTCGTTGATCGACTTGAAGCCGTCGAGGTCGCAGAAGAGGACCGCGAGCCCCTTGGAGCCGTCGTCGGCCGGCCCGTCCGCGGGGGCGACGAGATGCACATGGTGGTCGAACGGGGGCGGGGGTCCGCCCTCGAAGCCGTCGAGCCCGTCGAAGGGCTCCTTCGCGTCCGCCCGGAAGCCGTGCGGTCCGCGGGGGTCGGTGCTGATCGTGGCCGAGGAGGCGTAGGCGTCGGCCATCGAGCCGGGCCGGCGGGAGCACAGCCGGGCGCCGAGCCGGGCCCGCAGCTCGGCGCTGTTGGGCAGCCCGGTCAGCGAGTCGTGGCTGGCGCGGTGGGCGAGCTGGAGCTCGTGCCGCTTGCGCTCCTCGATGTCCTCGACGTGGGTGAGCAGGAAGCGGGGGCCGTCGGCGGTGTCGGCGACGACGGAGTTGCGCAGCGAGACCCACACGTAGGTGCCGTCCCGGCGGGCCAGCCGCAGCTCGGCACGGCCACCTTCGGCGGAGGTGCGCAGCAGCGTGCCGATGTCCTCGGGGTGGACGAGGTCGGAGAAGGAGTAGCGGCGCATCCCGGAGGCCGGGCGGCCCAGCAGCCGGCACAGCGCATCGTTGGTGCGGAGCAGCCGTCCGTGCTGGTCACCGCCCATTTCGGCGACGGCCATCCCGCTCGGCGCGTACTCGAACGCCTGCCGGAAGCTCTCCTCGCTGGCGCGCAGCGCCTGCTGCTCACGCTCCAGCCGGACCAGGGCGCGCTGCATGTTGGCCCGCAGCCGGGCGTTGCTGATCGCGATGGCGGACTGGAAGGCGTACATCTGGAGCGCTTCCTGGCCCCAGGGGCCGGGCCGCCGGCCGTTGCGCGGCCGGTCGACGGAGATCACTCCGAGCAGCTCGCCGCCCCCGTTGGCCGCGGTGTACATGGGCGCGAAGAGGCGGTCCATGGGGTGCCACTCGTCGGGGAACCGGGGCGTGGGTCCGGCCGTGTGCCACTGCGGTACGTCGTCGTCATCGAGCACCCAGCCCTCGGTGTGCGAGATGAAGTGCAGATCGCCCCAGCGCTCGCCCATGGACAGCCGGCGCTCCCAGGAGGCGCGGGAGCCGACCCGTCCGGCCATGAGCGCCTCGGCGCCCGCGCTGCCCGCCACCGCGGCGACGACGAGATCGCCGTCGGGCCGCACGAGATTGACCGCGGACAGCTCATAGCCGAGCCCGGTGATCACGCCGTCGGCGACGGTCTGCAAGGTGTCCGCAAGGCTACGTGCGGTATTCAGCTCGGCGACCACTTGGTGCAGCTGCCGCAGGGTCGCAAGACGGACGTATGGCTCCGACTCGGTCTCCATCGCTCGCTCTCCCTGAGACCTCGACAGCAAACTCCACGATTTCTTGTCGTCCGATTCCCCGCTCACTGAATCACAGTGAGCTGTTCACTCGGTACACAGGGTCAACAATTAGCGCCTGCTGTGACTCAAGTCACAAACAGTGAAGGACGGTTGGCGATCTTCCATAAAACCGCCACGGGAGCGCGCCTTCACTCTTTCTACACTTACTGAACGCAAATTCCGAGCGATTCGGGAACTCCGCCGTCAGACCTAGGACGCGAGTGGTCCGGAGGCCCGATGCGCACCGCGGCCGGCCGAAGTTAGCGTTTATGGCGTGTTCACGAAGACTCCTGCCGACGCGGCGGCCGCCGGACCCGTCGACCGCCCCGCACCCGCCGTCGCCCTCGCCTCCGTGCCGGGTGGCACGCCGATCCCGCATTCTGTTGGGGTGAGTGACGACGAGTTCCGTGCCGCCCTGTCCCGCCTAGCCGCCGGCGTGGTGCTGATCACCGCCCACGACCCGGACGGCGGGCCGCACGGCGAGGACGTCGGCATGACCGCCACGGCGTTCCTCTCCGTGTCCCTCGACCCGCCGCTCGTGATGGTGAGCGTTCGCAACGACTCCCGTATGGACGACCTGCTGGAGGTACAGCCCTACTGGGCCGTCTCGGTGCTGTCGGGACATCAGCGGCAGATCGCCGGACGATTCGCCATGAAGGGCCGCATCAGCGACCGGCTGCTCTTCGAGGACATTGCGCATGTACGGGGCGAAGCGTCCGGTGCACCGCTCATCGGGGGCGCCCTGGCGACGCTGGAGTGCCGTACCGAGCAGCGGGTGGTGGCCGGCGATCACACGCTGGTCATCGCGCGTGTCCTGGCCACGACACTCCCGAACCAGGAGGACGGGCCGCTGACGTACTTCCGGGGGAAGTACCGGCAGTTGGGGTGAGCCCGGGGACGGGCGGGGCAGGCGGGACGGCTGGGGCGGCCGGAGGGCTGGGGCGGCCGGAGGGCTGGAGCGGTCGGAGGGCTGGGTGGTCAGCCCCAGTCGCGGCCCGAGCGGCCGCGCTTGGTCTCGCCACGCTGCTTCTTCTCGCGCAGCCGCCGCTCATTGATGCCCCGTGGGATCCGCGATTTACGGCGCGGCTTGGGCGGCGGGGCGGTGGCCTCGGCGAGCAGCGAGGCCAGCCGGACGGCCGCGGTCTCGCGGTTGCGCCACTGCGAGCGGTGCTCGGAGGCCCGTACGGACAGCACGCCGTCGACCAGCCGGCCCGCCAGCCGCTCCAGGGCGCGCGCTTTCCACACCGGCGGCAGTGCCTGCGTTTTGTCGAGGTCGAAACGCAGCTCGACCTGACTGTCGCTGGTGTTGACGTGCTGGCCGCCCGGACCTGAGGAACGCGAGAAACGCCAGACGAGCTCGGCCTCTGGAAGGACGACCGCACCGCGGATGACATAGGGCCCGGACATGAGTCCTATGATCCCGCGCCGAGCACGGGCCCGTCACCCGCTTTTCGGGGTCCGCGCAGAGCGTTCACATCGGAATTCGGCAAAGAGAGTAAAGACTCCTGGAACCTGGCGGTCCCCTCATGGCGTTGTGGTGGGTAACGGTAGCTTCGTGCGCAGTGCGGAGCCCGACGCTTCGACGAGTCGACAAGGAAAGGGACTTCCCATGGCTGTAAGCCTGTCCAAGGGCGGCAACGTCTCCCTCACCAAGGAGGCACCGGGCCTGACCGCCGTCACGGTGGGCCTCGGCTGGGACGTCCGCACCACCACCGGCACAGACTTCGACCTCGACGCCAGCGCGATCGCGGTCAACCCGAGCGGCAAGGTCTTCTCCGACCAGCACTTCGTCTTCTTCAACAACAAGGCGACGCCCGACCAGTCGATCGTGCACACCGGTGACAACGTGACCGGCCAGGGCGAGGGCGACGACGAGCAGATCAACGTCAACCTCGCGGCGCTGCCGGCCGACATCGAGAAGATCGTCTTCCCGGTCTCGATCTACGACGCCGAGAACCGCAGCCAGAACTTCGGCCAGGTGCGGAACGCCTTCATCCGCATCATCAACCAGGCCGGCGGCACCGAGATCGCCCGCTACGACCTCAGCGAGGACGCCGCCACCGAGACCGCCATGGTCTTCGGCGAGCTGTACCGCAACGGCGCCGAGTGGAAGTTCCGCGCGGTCGGCCAGGGCTACGCCTCGGGCCTCGTCGGCATCGCGCAGGACTTCGGCGTCAACGTCTGACGTCTGATGCAGGTCTGAGCCTGGCGCAGGTGTGAGCCTGGCGCGGGCAGCGTTATGGAGGGCCGGTTCCCCAGTGGGGGAGCCGGCCCTTGGCGTGTTTTGGGGGGCGGGTGGGGGCGGTCAGGCGACCGCGTCCGTGACCGTTTCGGGGGGTGTGGACAGCTGCGCCACCTCGTCCAGCGAGAGGCCGAGGGCGCCGGAGAGCGCGGCGATCGTGAAGAACGCCGGGGTCGGCGCCCGGCCGGTCTCGATCTTCCGCAGCGTCTCGGCGGACAGCCCGGCCGCCGCCGCGACCTCGACCATGCTCCGCTCGCCGCGCGCCGCCCGCAGCAGCGCACCGAGCCGCTCGCCGCGTGCACGTTCCTGAGGGGTCAGAGGAGTTCGCACCATGCCCGTGATACTAATACCGGTAAACAAATACCGGTAAATAAATACCGCCCGCGCCCGTTGTTGTGGAGCGGCACGGGCGGCGGTGAGCAGGAGGTCGGGCAGATGGTGGAGATCAAGACGGACGCGGCCATGGACGCGATGCGGGTGGCCGGCCGGGTCGTCGGCCAGGCGCTGGAGGCGGTGCGGGCGGCGGCCGCCCCGGGCATGCGGCTGCGGGAGCTGGACGAGGTCGCCCGTACGGTGCTGCGCGAGGCCGGTGCCGACTCGCCGTTCCTCGGCTACCGCCCGAGCTTCGCCCCCACCCCGTTCCCCGCCGTCCTCTGCGTCTCGGTCAATGACGCGATCGTGCACGGCGTCCCGGACGGGTCCCGGCTGCGCGACGGCGACCTGGTGAGCATCGACTGCGGCGCCCTGGTGGACGGCTGGGCCGGCGACGCGGCCCTCAGCTTCACGGTCGGCACCGCCCGCCCCGAGGACCAGCGGCTCATGGACACCACCCGGCGGGCCCTGGAGGCGGGCATCGCGGCGGCCGTGGTGGGCGCCCGGATCGGCGATATCTCCCATGCGATCGGCAGCATCGGGCGCGCCGCCGGCTACGGCATCCCCGAGGACTTCGGCGGACACGGCATCGGCCGGCAGATGCACGAGGACCCGGCGGTCCCCAACGACGGCCGCCCGCGCCGCGGCATGATCCTCCGCCACGGCCTGGTCCTCGCCATCGAGCCGATGTTCCTGGCCGGCGGCAGGAACGACTACTACGCGGCCGCCGACGGCTGGACCCTGCGCACCACGGACGCCTCCCGCGCCGCCCACTTCGAGCACACGGTGGCGGTGACGGACGAGGGACCGCGGGTGCTGACCACGGCGTAGGCGTGGGCGTAGGCGTAGGCGTAGGGAGCATGGGGGGCCAGGCTCGGTGGCCGTAGGGGCGCCGGTCTGCGGGAATGGCTGGGTGAGGGCACCATGGAAGCGGCGCCGGGCGAGGGCACCGTCCCGTCCGTCGCTGTCCTCCTGGAGCGCAGCCCATGAGCCGATCCGCCGCCGAATCCGCGCAGCCGCCCGTGAGCGTGCTGCTCTGCGACGACCATGACGTCGTACGCGCCGGGCTGCTCGCGCTGCTCAGCAGTGCCCCGGGCATCGAGGTCATCGGTGAGGCCGGGAACGGTGTGGAGGCCGTGGCCCTGGCCGCCGCGCTGCGCCCCGATGTCGTGCTGATGGACCTCCGGCTCGGCTCCGGTATCGACGGTGTCGAGGCCACCCGGCGTATCGCCCGCGCCGATGCCCCCGGCTCTCCCCGGGTCCTCGTGCTGACCGACTACGACACCGACGCCGACATCGCCCGGGCCTTCGCGGCCGGGGCCGCCGGACATCTGCTCAAGGCCGAGCCGCCGGAGGAGCTGTTCGCCGCGATCCGGGCCGCGGCCGCGGGCCGGAGCACGCTCGCCGCGCCGGTCGCCCATCACGTACTGGCCCAGATGCGCAGCCCGCGCCCCGCACTCACCGACCGGGAGCTCAGCATCCTCGGCCGGCTGGCCCGTGGGCTGAGCATCCGCGAGATCGCCCGTGCGCTGTCGACCAGCGAGGTCACCATCAAGACGGACCTGGCCCGGATCTACGACAAGCTCGGGGTGTCCGGCCGGACCGCCGCGGTCTCCGTGGCCAGGGACCAGCGGCTGCTGCCCTGAACGGACGGCACCGGAGGGCGGCCGCGCACCGCGTGACACCATCAGGCTGTGATCGACCTCGGCTACTCCCTCTCCCGCCGCTTCCCGGATCCGCCGCAGACGGACTACCGGACCGCGGACGTGCGCACGCTGCGCCATGACCTCTTCTGCGGTGACGTCTACCTCGCCGACACGAAGACGGACCGCGAGCTGTCCACGGCCTGGGGCTGGGTGCCGGTCCTCGACTTCGCCTGGGCGCTGTGCGACATCGTCGAGCAGCTCGACACCGACCCCCGGGGCAACCGCTCCGCCCGCCCGGTGCACGCCGAGCTGGACTTCACCGAGTCCGCCGACCGGATCTTCTTCGAGCGCCGCTTCGGGTGGGTGGACGTCGACGCGGACTGGATGGCGGCCGACGAGGCCCCGCTCACCTTCAACCACTCCGCGCTGCGCCGCGAGGCCCGCGACTTTCTGCACGATCTGATCGCCGACCTCACCGATATGCACGACGGCCTCGGCGACAACCCCGCCATCTGGGACCTCCAGGCCCGTTTCCCCCGCGTCTGAACCTCGGGGCCTCAGGGCCGACGCCCGCGCCGCGCGCCGGCGGTGCGCCGTCCGGCCCCGGCGCCCCCTCACTCCACCCGCACGCCTATCTGCGCCGCGAACACCGGGGCCAGATCCAGCAGTTGGGCCGGACTGATCACGGCGCCCGACAGGCGGTCGATGCCGCGGGCGATGTCGAGCGCGGCGGCGCCCCGCAGATCGACGTCCGTCATCCGTGCCTCGGAGAAATCCACCCGGGTCAGGGTGCAGTCGTCGAAGGTCACCCGCTCCAGGACCGCGCCCGCGAAGTCCGCCTCCACCAGCACGCACCCCTCGAAGGCGACATCCTTCAGCTTCGCCTGCCGCAGATTCGGGAAGTCGATCTTTCCGCCGCGCACCACGACCCGCTCCAGCACGGCCCCGTGCAGCTGCGTCCCACCGAGCCGGGCGTCGGTCACCTCCACATCGCGCAGCGACGCCCGGGACAGATCCGTGCCGACCCCGCGGACCCCGCTCAGCACGCTGTCGATGATCCGGGCCCGGCCGAGCACGGTCTCGTCCAGCGCGCAGCCTCGTACGGCGCAGTCCATGAAACGGGCGCCGCGCGCCGACTGACCGGCAAAGCCGGCGTCCGCGAACTCCAGCCTGTCGTAGTCCCCTTCGGGCTCCAGCTCGCCGCCGTCGTACGCCGTCAGCTCCGGAAGCCGCACCTGCGGCCGCCGCACCGCCCGCACCGACTCCTTGCCGCGCCCTGCCACGCGATCACCGCCTCCCTGCCGTCCGCATCCGCTCGCACCTGCCCAACCATCGTGAACCACACCACTGACAATGGGCTCTGACCTGCGGAAACACCGGGATGTCGGTCGTCGTGCGGCGGCTCCCGCCCCGCCGTCGCAGGACGCCCCGCCATCGCGCTCGTCCCCGCGGCCGCCGGCGGCATCGGCTCGCTGCTCGTCCAGCACGCCAGGAACACCGGCGCCGCGGTCATCGGCCTGGCCGGCGGCGCCGCCAAGGTGGCCCGCGTCCGCGAACTGGGGGCCGATCTCGCCGTCGACTACACCCGTGACGGCTGGCCGTCCCTGGTACGGGCCTTCCTCGACGGCCGGGGCGCGGCCGGTGCCACCGTCGTCTTCGACTCGGTCGGCGGGGCCCCCGGGCGCGCGGCCGTGGATCTGCTCGCCAAGGGGGGCCGTCATCTGGTCTTCGGCTGGTCCTCCGGCGGCCTCCTCACCGGCGGGCCGCTGGAGTTCACGGCGGGCGAGACGGCGGCCCGCGGGATCACGTCGGAGCAGGTCCTCGGCCCGCCGATGCTGGCCAGGGCCGGTGGCGACGACCCGCTCCGCACCCTGGAGACCGCGGCCCTGGCGGAGGCCGCGGCCGGCCGGCTGGTGCCGGCGGTCCAGCGCTTCCCGCTGGCGGAGGCGGCGGCCGCCCACCGGGCGCTGGAGTCCCGCGCCACGATGGGCAAGGTCGTCCTGGTGCCGTAGGGCTCAACCCCTCCGGGGCGGGGCGGGGTTGGCCGGGACCCGGCTCGCCCCGTCCCCGTTCGCCCGGCCGCCCCACTCACCCAAACTCCCCCGCCATCCCGCCTACCGCACCACCGCCATCTCCCGCGCCGTCTGGTTCAGCCGGCGCCCGCCGGACTCCGTGCACGTCACGATGTCCTCGATCCGCACCCCGAAGCGGCCCGGCAGATAGATTCCCGGCTCGATCGAGAAGCACATCCCGGGGACCAGCGGCAGATGCTCGCCCTCGACCATGTACGGCGGCTCATGGGTGGTCACCCCGATGCCGTGCCCGGTCCGGTGGATGAAGTACTCGCCGTAGCCCGCGGCCTTGATCACCTTCCTGGCCACCCGGTCGACGTCCTGGCACGCGATGCCGGGGCGCACCGCCTCGAAGGCCGCCTGCTGCGCCTCCCGCACGATGTCGTGCACCTTGCGCTCCTCGGCACCCGGCTCCCCGACGTGCACGGTCCGCGTGGTGTCCGACCCGTAGCCGTCCTTGAGGCCGCCGAAGTCGAGCACGACCATGTCGCCGTCCTCGATGACCCGCTCCCCGGCCTCATGGTGCGGATTGGCGCCGTTGGGGCCCGACCCCACGATCGTGAAGTCGACCTGGCTGTGCCCGTGCTCGGTCAGCAGCCGCGCCAGGTCCGCCGCCACCTCGGACTCCCGCCGCCCGCCGAAGCGGACGGTCAGGATCTCCTCGTAGGTCGCATCGGCGGCGGCCCCGGCCGCGGCCAGCAGCTCCACCTCGTGGGCGTCCTTGACGGCGCGCAGCATCGGCAGCACTTCGGTCAGCGCGGCGTACGCACTCCCCGGCACCGAGCGCTGGAGTCCCAGCAGATGCATCGCCCAGGTCGAGTCGGACATCCCGTAACGCCCCTGTGGGGCCATCCACTTGGCGACCTCGGCATACGGGTCCGAACCATCGGTCCAGCCCGACACGTCCATCGCCCAGGCCCCCGGGGAGTACTCCGCATCCGGGTACTCCAATACGGGCACCAGCAGCCGCGGGCGCCGCTCCGGCTCGATCACCAGGGCGGTCAGCCGTTCGGTGACCGCGGTCGGCCGGTAGCCGCACAGCCACGTCAGATCCGGTCCCGGCGTCACGATCAGCCCGGCCAGCCCGGCATCGGCGGCGGCCCGGCCCGCCCGCGCCATCCGGCGCCCGTAGTCCACCTGTGTCATCGAAGTCACCATGGCGGCGAACTTACGCCGGTCCGGCCTCTTCGGCCCGCCGAATTCGCGCCCTCATAGGGCTCTTCACTCCTCCAGTTCACGTCTGTCCCGGTGCACGCCTCCCGTTCTTGTCGCGGGGACGCGGCGCCGAGTGCGCGCTCCGGGACTCCCTCTCGTCCCCGCGGGGGCCGGCTCGGCCGACAGTCACCCCCGCGGGCCCGTATACGAGTCAGGCCGGGCCGACGCCCTGACCGGCCGTCACCGCACCCGTCGTGCCGATGTGGGCGCGGTATTGGCGCAGGGCGCGGGCGCTGTTCCAGCCGAGCGCGCCCACCACCCGGCCGCCGAGGTGGTAGAGCGCGACGAAGCGGCGGTCCCGTGGGTCGCCGTCGACACACTCCACCCGGGCGTCGGCGGGGCACCGGCCATGGAACTGGATCTTGGCGTCGTACTGATCGGTCCAGCCGAACGGGACCGGCGTGTAGGGCGCGGAGCCTCCGGGGCCGGCGAGGAGGTTCCGGACGGCGGCGCGGGACTGCTCGGTGGCGTTCATGCGCTGTTCGAGCCGGATCCGGCCGCCGGTGTCAGGGTCCGGCCAGTTGGCGACGTCTCCGGCCGCGTACACCCCGGGCGCGGCCCGGCAGTGGCTGTCGCAGCGCACCCCGTCGCCCAGGGGGAGGCCGGAGCCGGCCAGCCAGTCGACGGCCGGCACCGAACCGATCGCGACCACCACCACCTCGGCGGGGAGCCGGGTGCCGTCGTCGAGGTCCACGGCGGTGACCCGGCCGTGCGCACCGGTGACGCCGGTGACACCGCGCCCCAGGTACAGCCGGACCCCGTGGTCCCGGTGCAGGTCCGCCACCAGCCCGCCCACCCAGGTGCCGACCTGCCGGGCCAGCGGAGTGGGCTCGGGGTCGACGAGGGCGACGTCCAGGCCGAGGCCCCGCGCGGTGGCGGCGATCTCGCTGCCGAGGAAGCCCGCGCCGATCACCACGACCCGGGGGCCGGCGCACAGTTGTGTCCGCAGCGTCAGGGCGTCGTCGAGCGTGCGCAGCACATGCACCCCGGCCAGGTCATGGCCGAAGGGCAGCCGGCGGGGCCGCAGCCCGGTGGCGAGGAGCAGGCCGTCGTAGCGCAGCCGGTCGCCGTCGGCCAGGGTGACGGTGCGCGCCGCCGGGTCCAGCCCGGTGGCCCGGCAGCCCAGCCGGAGGTCCAGGTTCAGCCGCCGGATGTCGGCCTCCTGGCGCAGCACGGCCCGTTCCGGTTCCCAGGCCCCGGCCAGCACCTGTTTGGACAGCGGGGGCCGGTCATACGGGGCCCACAGTTCCTCCCCGACCAGCGTCAGCGATCCGTTGAAGCCCTCGCGCCGGAGGGCGTCGGCCGCGGTGAGCCCCGCGGCCGACGCGCCCACCAGGACGATCCGGTCCATGGTGGGCACTACGGCAGCACCTCGATGGCCAGCGCGGGGCAGCGGGCGGCGGCTTCCTCGACGGGGGCGCGCCGGGCGTCCGGCGGGGTGGCGTCGAGCAGGACGACGATGCCGTCCTCGTCGCGCTGGTCGAAGACCTCGGCGGCGGACAGGACGCACTGCCCCGCGCCGACGCACTTGTCCTCGTCGATGATGACCTTCATCGGAATTCCCTTTCTCCGGTGGCTTGGTGGACGTACGGCAGCCGGGCCGGCTACCAAGTCACGGGCAGCTTGTGGACGCCGTAGATGAGCATGTCGTCGCGCATCGGCACCTGGTCCGCCGGTACCGCCAGCCGCAGGGTGGGGAACCGCCCGATCAGGGCGGACAGCGCCGCCTTCATCTCCACCCGGGCCAGCTGCTGCCCGATGCACTGGTGGACGCCGTGCCCGAAGGCGAGGTGCGGGCTGTAGGGCCGGCGGACGTCCAGCGCGTCGGGGTCGCCGGAGAACTGCGTCGCGTCCCGGTTCCCCGAGGTCAGGGAGGCGACCACGGTCGCGCCGGCCTCAATACGGTGGCCGCCCAGCTCCACGTCTTCCAGGGCGACCCGGCGCAGCCCGTACTGAACGATCGTCAGGTAGCGCAGCAGCTCCTCGATGGCACCGTCCATGAGGGCGGGCTCGGCGCGCAGTGCCGCCAGCTGGCCGGGGTTGCCCAGCAGGCACATGGTCCCCAGCGCGATCATGTTCGCGGTGGTCTCGTGCCCGGCGAGCAGCAGCAACGCGCCGACGCCGGCCACCTCTTCGTCGGTGAGCTGTTCGGACTGCACCAGGCCGCTGAGGATGTCGTCGGTGGGGTGGGCGCGCTTGGCGACGGCCAGTTGGTGGATGTGCTCGTTCATCGCCGTTTGGGCCTGGAGGGCTTCCTCCCGGCTCGCGTCGATCCGGAGCATCCGGCCGGAGTTCTCCTGGAATTGCTCGCGGTCCGCGTACGGCACCCCGAGGAGCTCACAGATCACCAGCGAGGGAATGGGCAGCGCGAAGGCCTGGAGGAGGTCGACGGGCCCCTCGGCGCCCGCCATCGCGTCGAGATGCTCGGCGACGATCCGCTCCACCGCCGGAGCCAGCTTCTGCATCCGGCGCACCGTGAACTGGCCGGTGAGCAGCCGCCGGAACCGGGTGTGCTCCGGGGGGTCCATCATGATGAACATGCCCGGACGGGGCGGCGGCAGCGGCGCGTCGTCCTGCGCGGGGTCGCCGGTCCGGAGCGGTCGGCGGTTGGCGCCGAACCGCGGGTCGGTGAGCACCGCCCGTACATCCGCGTACCGGCTGACCAGCCAGCCCTTCCCACCGTCCGGGAAGGTCACGGGCGCGACCGGGGCCTCCTCCCGCAGCGTCTTGAACTCCTCCGGGGCGCTGAAGGGACAGGCCCGTTTCATGGGCATGGGCCGGGCGGCGGGCTGCGTACCGGCGAGGGGCTCGGTGCTGGTAGCGGGCTCGGTGCCGGTGGTGGGCTGCGTACGGGTCATCGAACGGTCCTTTCCAAAGGGGGCGACAGATCAGGGCTCGGGTCAACGGGGGCGTCGCAGCGGTGCGTACCGATGGAGCGCTGAGATACGCGCCACCCCAGGAGTGCGCAGACCGCGAGGACGAGCGGGCCGAAGACATCGACCGTGCCGAGGGCGACGGCCTGGCCGGACAGGAACAACGGGAGCTGGACCGACAGCGTCAGGAGGGAGCCGGCGTAGACCACCAGATGGCCTTTGACGAAGGCCCGGCGGCGCACCGCACAGCGGCGCCAGCGGGTCCGCTCCCCCGTCACCAGCCCCACCACCACGCCCAGCGGCGGCCAGCCCAGCACCAGCAGCACCGGCGTCACCACCACCATCACCGCGTGCAGCACGAGGTGCGGAAGGAAGAAGTTGACGGCGTCCCCGGTGCGCCCGGCCAACAGGCCCTGGACACAGACGATGCCGAGGAAGACGAGCGCCTGCCGCGCGGGCTCCCTGCGCACCAGCCGGAGCAGGAAGACCCCGGCGCCGGTGGCCAGGGCGAGCGTCAGCGCGACGCCGAGCCGGTGGGTGAGGGCGAAGGTCAGGGTGAAGCCGAAGACGGGCGTGACATCGATCAGGGTGCTGCGCAGCCGGTTCCGGACAGCGGTACGGACGGCGTCCGCACCGCCGGGTGCAAGGTCTGCGGCAGGGTCCACGGGGTCTCCAGATGTCGCGGCGGCGGTGGTCGGTCCGTTGTCGTGACTCCAGAGAAACGGGCCCCGTTGACCGGTCCCGGTCGGCAACCTGACCATTGCCTGACAGCCGGAGCCGGCGGGCGCCCGTGCCGTTCGGACCGCCGGGGAACCAGCGGACGAGTGCGCGCGTTGTCCTCGCAGACTCCATGACGTGATGGGTGACCGCCATGCTTTCCGCCTCGCCGACGAGCGACGCACCGCTGCCCCGGGGAAGCGGGCAGCGGCTGCTCGTCGTGGATGACGACCCGCGGATGACGGAGCTGCTCCAGACCACACTGGGCCTCGCGGGGTACGAGGTCGCGACCGCCGGCTGCGGCGGGGAGGCCCTGCGCGCCTACGCGGAGCTGCCCCCGGATCTGCTGGTGCTGGATGTCCTGCTGCCCGACCTGGACGGGTTCACGGTCTGCCGGCGGCTGGTGGCGAACGGGGCGCGGCTGCCGGTGCTGTTCCTGACCGCGCGGGACTCCGTCGAGGACCGGGTGACGGGCTTCGCGATGGGCGCGGACGACTACCTCACCAAGCCGTTCAGCCTGCCCGAACTCCTCGCCCGGGTCCATGCGTTGTTACGGCGGGCCGGGCGGTCCGCGGAGACCGGCCCGCTGCTGTGCTTCGCCGATCTGACCGTGGACGAGCGCAGCCGCCGGGTCCGGCGCGGGGACCGGCTGATCGCGCTGTCGCCGACCGAGTACAAGCTGCTGCGCTACTTGCTGCTCAACGCCGACCAGGTGATGTCGAAGGAACAGATCATGGATCACGTCTGGCAGCACCACTTCGGCGACGGCGTCGTCGAGAAGCTGGTCTCCCGGCTCCGCGCGAAGGTGGACACCGATACGCCCGCCCTGATCCACACGATGCGCGGCTTCGGCTACAGCCTGCGGCTCCCCGAAGGCGGGTGAGATGGCGGGCGCCTGGCACGGCTCGCTGCGGGCCCGGCTGATGGTGGGTGTCGTCCTGCTGGCGGCCGTGGGCATGGTGGCCGTCAACGTGGTCTCGCTGATCGGACTGCGGCTCAACCTCGTCGACGTCGCCGATGCCACCCTCACCAAGACCCGGGAGACCGTGCGGCACCGGGTGCTCACCCGGCACACCCCGATCAACGAGGACAACCTCAACTCCCTGGTACCCGACGGCCTCTACGTCGCGCTGCTCGACGACCGGGGCCGGGTGGTCGCCCAGACCCCGGCCCGGGACCCCGACGGGAAGGCCGGCTCCCGTCCCGAGCTGCCCGACCCGGTCCCCGACGGCTTCGCCGAGCACATCGTCACCCTCTCCGCCGAGGAGACGCCCGTCCCCCGCTTCCGCGCCCTGAGCTTCCCCTACGGCCGCTCCGCCACGGTCCGGCTCACCCCCGGCGCACCGCCGCAGCGGTTCAGCAGGGTGGTCGTCGCCAAGAGCCTCCAGCCGGCCGAGGACGTCGTGTACTGGCTGGTCGGCGCGGACTCCGCCGCCACGCTGGCCGTGCTCGGGGGCATCGTGCTGCTCAGCCGCGGGGTGCTGAACGTCGGCCTGCGGCCGCTGCGGGACATGGCCGCCACCGCGACCGCGATCGCCGACGGCGACCTCGACCAGCGCATCGACGTCGCCGGGCGGCACTCCGAGGTGGGAGAGGTGGGCACCGCCCTCAACCGGGCCTTCGACGAACGGCAGCGGTCCGAGGAGCAGCTCCGGCAGTTCGTGGCCAACGCCTCCCATGAGCTGCGCACCCCGCTGACCACGATCCGGGGCTGGGCCCAGCTGCATCTGCACGGCCTGGCCCAGGACCCCGCGCTCATCGAGCGCGCGATGCTGCGCATCGAGGGCGAGGCCGCCCGGATGCACACCATGGTCGAGGAGTTGCTGCTGCTCGCCCGGCTCGACCAGGGCCGCCCGGTCGCCCGCGCAGCGGTGGATCTCGGCGCCCTCGCCGACGAGGCCGTCATCGATGCCCGGGTCGTCGAACCCGGCCGGCCGCTGACCGCCGAGGTGCCCGGCGAGGTGTTCGCCCGCGGCGACGAGGACCGGCTGCGCCAGGTGCTCCAGAACCTCCTGAGCAACGCGCTGCGCCACACCCCGCCGGACACCCCGGTGTCCGTGACGGCGCGCGCCCTGCCCGACGGCACCGTGCAGCTGACGGTCACCGATCAGGGCCCCGGGATGCCCCCCGCGACGGCCGAGCGGATCTTCGAGCGCTTCTACCGCGGCGACGAGTCCCGCAACCCCACCAGCGGCGGCACCGGCCTCGGCCTGAGCATCGTCCGCTCCATCGCCGAGGCCCACGGCGGCACCGCCACCGTCCGCACCGCCCCCGGCAAGGGCAGCAGCTTCACGATCACACTGCCTGCCGCACGCTGAGCGCGCGCCGGATCCGGGGGCGGCAGGGAGGACGGGGCTTCCCGCGGACGGGCAACTACGGCGCGTCCGGAGAACTACGGCGCGTCCGCTCAACTACGGTGCCTGCGGACAAGTACGGGGCGCCCGGTCAACTACGGTGCATCCGCTCAACTACGGCGCGTCCGGCCCCTCCTGACGGTATTCCTCCGGTATCTGCTGCTCGAACCAGACCACCTTGCCGGTGCTCAGCATGGTCGCTCCCCAGCGCAGCGCGAGCTGATCGACCAGGAACAGGCCACGTCCGCCCTCGTCACCCGCCTGAGCGCGCCGCATCCGGGGCACCTGCGGCGAATCGTCGCCCACCTCGCACCGGAGCACATCGGTACGGAGCAGCCGCAGGGCGATCGGCCGGGAGGCGTAGCGCACCGCGTTCGTCACCACCTCGCTGACCATGAGCTCGGTCGCATCGAGCATCGGGCCCAGGCCCCAGCGGTGCAGCGCCCGGCGGGTCAACTGCCGTGCCCGCCCGGCCGTTTGCGGCTGTGGGCTGAGGAACCAGTACGCGACATTGAGCGGCGCGAAACCGTCGAACCGGGCGGCCAGCAGCGCCACGTCGTCATCCCGGGCGGCCGGCTCCAGCAGGGTCAGCACCGCGTCGCAGAGCAGGTCCAGCGGCGGCGGGGCGACCCGCGCGGCCACCGCCTCCAGGCGGCCACGCAGCAGCTCCATGCCCGTCCAGACGTCCCTGTTACGCGACTCGACGAGGCCGTCGGTGTACAGGAGCAGCGTCCCTCCGGTGGGCGCGGGCAGCTCCCAGGTTTCGAAGGGGACACCGCCCACCCCTATCGGCGCACCGGGCGGGACCTGAAGCACTTCCGCCGAGCCGTCCGGGTGCAGCAGTACCGGAGGCGGATGCCCCGCGTCGGCCACCAGCAGCCGCTGCGAAATCGGGTCGTAGATGGCGTACAGGCAGGTCGCCATGTGCTCGCTGCCGAGGCGCCGGGCCTGCTCGTCGAGGTGGTACAGGACCTCTTCCGGCGGCAGGTCGAGCCGGGCGAGGGTCTGCACCGTGGTGCGCAGCTGGCCCATCATCGCGGCGGAGGTCATGGAGTGGCCCATGACGTCGCCCACCACCAGCGCGACCCGGTTGCCGGGCAGCGGGATCGCGTCGTACCAGTCACCGCCCCCCTGGGAGGTCTCGGCGGCCGGCAGGTAGCGGCTGGCCAGCCGTACGCCGGTGGTCTCGGGGAGCGACGACGGCAGCATCCTGAGCTGGAGGGCGTCGGCGGCCGAGGTCTCGGGTCCATGGGGCATCGACGCGTCGGCGCCGAAGGCGGTGTGCGTGGCGAGCTGGGCGGCGACCAGCAGGTCATCCGACGTGAAGGCGGGCCGGCCGGCCGCGCGCAACAGGGCGACGCTGCCCAGCAGATGGCGACGGCCGTACAGGGGGGCGATGATCAGCCGCCGCCCCGGTGCCGACGCAGTCGGCAGGCTCGCGACGGGCTCCAGCAGTCCGGCGACCACGGACTCGATCTCCGGGACGTCACCGAACACGGGCCGCCGGGCCAGCAGCAGCTCGGCGAACGGGCCGGTGACCGTCGGACGCACGACCCCGGCGGCCCCCGGAGGCGCCGCGGCGACCGCGCCCTCCGGCCCCTGAGCGAGGCTGTGCAGCCGCAGCACAAGAGGCTCGGCCGGCGGCCCCTCCCCGGTCGGCAGCGGCTCCCGCAGATGCACGAGAATCGCGTCGGCGAACGCGGGGACCGCGGCCTCGTACAGCCCCCGCAGCGTGTCGTCCAGGCCCGCGCCCCGGGCGATCCGCCGCGCCGCGAGGTCGAGAAACCGGAGCCGGTCCGACTGCGCCTCGGGGACACGCTCCGCCGCATCCCGGCCACCCTCCGCAGCAGCTCCGCCGGCCGGCGGGGCCGGCGGGGCGGTGTTCATGTCGGCTCGGGGGTGCGGCTCCATCACTTGTCTCATCCGTCCGGAGGTGCCCGGGACCGTGCGGGGCGGTCTCAGCCGCGCCGCACGCAGTTGAGAAAGATCTGCTCCTCGGGCGGCACGTCCGAGATCTCCGGCGCGTAGCTGTACGAGGTCTCCTCGACGACCGCGAAGCCCGCCTGCTCGACGACCTCGCGCAGGTCGTCCCGCAGGTAGCCGGACACCCGGATGGCGTTGCCGAGGAACGGGATCGTGAAGTAGTCCACGTCGGCCTCCACCATCGAGAGGGCGAAAAGACCACCGGGTACCAGCAGGTCGTGGACCATCCGCAGCACGACGGGGATCTCCCCGCGCGGCAGCATCAGCAGCGAGAAGAAGGCCGCGACGGCATCGAACCGGCCCAGGTCATGAGGGCCGCCGGGCCCGAGGTCGGCGAGGTCCAGCCGGTGAAACGTCGCCCCGGGCACATACTCCCGGGCGAGCTCCACCATCACCCGGGACAGGTCGACCCCGACCACCTCGAACCCCGCGCCCACCAGCTGCCGGGCGGTCGGCAGCCCGGTGCCGCAGCCCAGGTCCAGCACCCGCGATCCGCCGGGCAGCGACCCGATCAGCCACTCAGCCGCGGCCAGCTGCCCCTTCTTGTAGGGAAACGCCTCGTCATAGCGGTCACCGATCGCGTCGAACGCCTCGGCCTGCCCCTCACGGTCGAGCCGAGCACCCTCAGCACCGGCCTCGCCGCTCTCGTCTCCCGCCGCAACGAATCCCTTGCTCACCAATTGCACCTCTTTACGTGCATTGACTCGATTATATCCGCCGTGCCCACCTTCACGGCCGAGCCCGACCGCCGCTCCCCACGTCGTCCCGATGGCCATGGAGCGTCGGCCGAGGGGAAGAAAACGTCCGGCGAGCCGGCGGCGCAGGCTCGCAAATACTCGCCCTTCCGCAGTTTTTGGCTCCCGGAATTCCATGCGCCATTTGACGCCGAGGCCGCGAAGGAATGCCATGGATGTAGGGCACTTTCCTGCGTTGAGGTGCAGCCCGCTCAGCCCCCTTCCCTCGCGGCCCGTGGTTCTGTCGGACACATGGAGTGAGAAGGTCACTGATCATGACAGCAGCACAAGCTCCCGAACGAGCCCTGGGCGCCCTGGCGCAAGGCGAGCACCCGGTATTCGAGCAGCTGGCCCGGATGACCATCGAGACGCTGCCCAATTCCGGCCTCGATGAGCGCACCTACCACCTCGTGCGTTTGGCGGCGCTCATTGCGATGGACGCCGCGCCCGCCTCGTACCTGGCCAATCTCAGCGTGGCGAAAGAGGCCGGGCTGACTGCCGAGGACGCCAAGGCCGTGTGTGTGGCGATCGCGCCGATCGTTGGCAGCGCGCGAGTGGTCGATGCGGCAGGCAGCGTTCTGCGCGCGCTCGGCTTCGCCGAACTCGTCACCGAGCTGGAGACGACGACGTAAGAGCGTTTGGAAACGACCACATGATGAGGCTGCCGGTCCGGCAACGGTGACTCGCGCATCGCCCTCGGTGACCGCATGTCCCCACCCTCGGCGGTGCGCCCGTTGCCCGGCCCGGCTCAGTCGAGCCGGGCCCGGATCATGCTCGGCACCATCCGCCGTGCAGGTGCCTCCCCCAGATCAACATGCGGCAGTTCGGCCGGTCGCTGCTGCCCGCCGTCGTACTTCTGCTCCTGTGGTACCTGGGCAAGCTCCTGACCCGCCCGGTCGAGGCGCCGCGGGTGACTTCGGCGTTCCCTCGTCCGTGACCCTGCCGGCGCGGACCTACCCGAAGGGCACCCATGGCGAAGCACCCCGGCACCCCCGGCGGAGCGTGGCGTCGCGCTGTACCGGGGGTGCCGGGCCTCGCGGTCTTCGGGGCGTACCGACGGAGCTGGCTGCGCGGCGACCTCCTGGCCGGGGCCACCGTCGCCGCCTACCTCGTGCCGCAGGTCATGGCGTACGCCCGCGTCGCGGGCCTGCCGCCGGTCGTGGGGCTGTGGGCCATCCTGCCCGCGCTCGGGCTGTACGCCTTCCTGGGCTCGTCCCGGCTGCTGTCGGTGGGGCCGGAGTCGACGACAGCGCTGATGACCGCGACCGTCGTGGGGCCGCTCGCCGGGGGCGATCCCGCGCGGTACGCGGTCCTGGCCTCCGCGCTCGCCATCGCGGTCGGCCTGATGTGCCTGGTGGCGTGGGCGGCGAGGCTGGGCTTCGTGGCCGATCTGCTCTCCCGGCCCGTGCTGATCGGGTATCTGGCGGGCGTGGCCCTGATCATGATGGTGGATCAGCTCACCACGCTCACCGGTGTCCCCACAAAAGGTTCGGGGTTCTTCCCGAAACTGCTCTCCTTCGCGCAGAACCTGACCCAGATCCATCCCGCCACACTGATCTTCAGCGCCGGGACCCTGATCTTCCTCTACCTGGTCACGCGAATTCGCCGGGCCATTCCCGGCCCCCTGCTGGCCCTCGTACTCGGTACGGCGGTGGTGGCGGCGTTCGACCTGCAAGCCCGCGGTCTCGCGGTGGTCGGGGAGATCCCGGCCGGGCTGCCCCGCCTGGACCTGCCCGATCTCAGCAGCCTGCCTCAGTTACTGCTGCCCGCCGTCGGAGTCCTGCTCGTGGGCTACACCGACTTCATCCTCACCGCCCGCGCCTTCGCCTCCGACGACGAGGGGCCGCGCCTGAACGCGAGCCAGGAACTGTTCGCCCTGGGCACCGCGAACCTGGGCGCCGGTACGCTCCAGGGATTCCCGGTGAGCAGCAGCGCCAGCCGTACCGCACTCGCTCGGTCCGCGGGCGCGCACACCCAGGCGTACGGGCTCACCGCCGGGGCTGCCGTCCTGGCCGTGCTGCTCTTCCTGAGTCCGCTGCTCACCCACACCCCCACGGCCGTACTGGGTGCGCTGGTCGTCTACGCCGCGATCCGGATGATCGACCTGGCCGGCTTCCGGCGGCTGGCGTCCTTCCGGCGCCGCGAACTTCTGCTGGCCCTCGGCTGCCTCGCCGGAGTCCTCGTCCTGAACATCCTGTACGGGGTGCTGGTGGCCGTGGGCCTGTCGGTCGCCGAGCTCCTGACCAGGGTGGCGCGGCCGCACGATGCCGTCGAGGGGCTGGTGCCCGGTGTGCCGGGCATGCACGACGTCGACGACTACCCGCAGGCCCGCTTGATCCCCGGGCTCCTGGTCTACCGCTACGACTCCCCTCTCTTCTTCGCCAATGCGGAGGACTTCAGACGCAGCGCGCTGGACGCGGTGGCCACCCAGGAGATCCCGGTCAGGTGGTTCGTCCTCAACGCCGAGGCGAACGTGGAGGTGGACATCACCGCACTGGACTCACTGGACCAACTACGGCGAGAACTGACCGCGCGCGGCATCGAGTTC
This sequence comes from Streptomyces sp. bgisy130, assembly GCF_057708345.1. NCBI lineage: Bacteria > Bacillati > Actinomycetota > Actinomycetes > Kitasatosporales > Streptomycetaceae > Streptomyces > Streptomyces sp. bgisy130. The sequence continues at coordinate 77,971 of NZ_JBYISA010000003.1, read as the reverse complement.
GCCATGGCCCGCGTCAAACAGGATCTGCGGGTCGAACTGGACGCCTACGGCCTCAGCGCATCCATCGGCGAGGACCGGATCTTCCCCACACTCCCCGTCGCGGTCGCCGCGTACCACTCCTGGCGCCGAAACCGCGACAGCGACGACGGCTAGCCAGGACCGACGGCATACAGAAAGCCCAGATCAGGGTCCAGCCGACCTGGGCTTCTCAGAGCCCCCTGTCGGATTCGAAGCGACGACTAGAACCCGTTAGCAGGGCTCTCGATCCGCTCGTGGTGACACCGTGTACGCCTCGTACCTACGACTGCGCCCCGCCGAATGATCACCCGGCGGGGCGCAGGCATCGGCGGGGCGGTTACTCGGCCGCGTTCTTACGGCGACGCATCCACCACACCAGGGCCGCGCCGGTCAGCGCAAGTGCCGCGGCGATGCTTGCGATCAGGCCCACAGGGGCGTCGGTTCCGGTGTCGGCGAGGTCGCCGTCCGGGTCCTTGGTCGCTGGCGGCTGGGTGTGGTCGCTCCCGCTGCCCGGAGTGGACGGGTCCGGGGCCGGGGTCGACGGGTGCCCGGTGGGCTTGTCCGTCGGGGTGGGGGTCGGCGTGGGGGCGTCCCCACCGCCCCCACCGCTGCCTCCGTCGTTGGTGGCGGTGCTGCCGCCCAACAGCAGGAGGTTGCCGTCGTCCTTGGCGTTGTCCGTCAGCGTCTTGACGGACGTATGGGTCTGCTTGGGCAGGTTCCGGTGCTCGATCCGGAACCTGACCGGGTTCATGTTCCGCTTGGGCTGCTTGGAGAAGTCCACACCACCGACGCTGAACGTGTAGGGGCCGCCTCCGGCGTCATGCTCCCAGGACTCCTCACCCTTCTTCAGCGACTCCAGGTACGCCCGGTAGACCTTCTCCCGCGTCCAGTCCTGATTCGGGGCGCGCAGCGGCATCGCCGATACGTCGTTGCTGTTGATGAGCTTGTGGTAGTCGGTGGGGGTCTTGGCGTCCTGCTGGCGGATGAACTCGGCCGCGACGCGTGCGGTGTAGACACGGCGCAGGTCGGCGTAGCGGGGGCTTGTGTTCACCCGCTTTTCGACCTCGGGCATGATCAGCCGGTTCATGCGACGCTCGGTGGCCTTCTTCTGGGCTTCGTTGAAGTCGCAGAGGTAGGGCTTGCCGGGCATGTTGTCGATCTTGAGGTACTGGGCTTTGACGGCCAGGGGCGTGTCGAGTATGTGGATGCCGCCCTTTTCTTCACGGACGACGGCTTCCTTCGGCTCGATCCACTGGCGGACCTGGAACCAGCAGGGCTGGCCCTTGTCGTTGCGGGGGAGCGACTTCCAGTAGGTGTCTGCACCCGGGTACTTGGTGGGGTTGGCGGCCTGGGCGAAGTCCTTCTTGAGCTCCAGGTCGGATTCCAGCAGGACGCGGCCGGCGTCGGTCTTGCTGAACGTGGCGTCCATGATCTTGTCGGGCTGGTCCGGGTTGAGGTTGACCCAGAACTTCTCCGGGCTCAGGGAGAGCCAGGTCAGGAAGGAGTCGGAGATAAGCTGCGACTTGGCTTTGCCGCCCCATCCGGACTGCTCGGAGGGGTCTTCCTTGGCGGAGTAGGAGTAGTCCAGGCCTTTGCCCTTGACGGGCTTGCCGACGTAGCGCAGCTCCAGGGTGGTGAAGTCCACGCCGCCCGGTCCCCGTGGCGAGAGACCGGGGTTGGCCATGTTCTTGCGCTTGAGGAACTCCTGCATGCCCTTCGGCGTGGGCCGCGACTCGCGGATCGAGTCGTTGGCTCCGCCGCCGGTCGTGCCGGGCCGCCCGGGAGCCTGCATGTTCGTCGACTTGTACCGCACACCGCACGGCGCCTTGGCCGCGGACGTGGAGGCCAGGGCGGTAGGCGCACACCCAGCGGGGGCCTTTTCGATCTTGTCAGAGGTGTAGTCGTACGACGTGGCCTTCCGGCCGTTGGCCTCCGCGATCTTGCGCTGCTCGTCGAGCCACTCGCGGGTCGCCGGCTTCTGGGGCTCAGCGAAAACGTTCTGCCACGAAGTCCCCTTCCACTTCGGGTCCTTCGCCCATGCGCGGTCCTTGGGCTTTTGCTTCTCGGTCAGCTCACCATTGGACTTGATCTCGATGATCCGGCCGGATTTCTCGTGGTACGCGTCCAGCTGGCGGCGGTGGGGGAGACCGGTGTCGGGATCCGTGAAGATCACTTCCTTCTGACATATCCAGTCCTTACTGGTCAGCCCGTGATCCTTGATGAACTTTCTCTCGAACGCCTTACCGCGCGGGTCGTTCCCGGCATTGCGGATCAGCCGCGCATCACGCCAGTGCGACCAGTCGTCCCACACTCTGGTGTTGGGACTCTTCTTCGCGTTGATCCACGTCCAGTAGATCCGGTCGATGGGCTTGGACTTCGGAGGCTTCCTCTTCAGCTTCCCCAGCCGCGCCTCCTCCTCAGGGGAGGGAGGGCCGAGACCGTCCCACTTCTTCGCGGGATTCTCGTACTCGTACGTGTCCCGCTCGGAAGCCGGGCGCGAGTGGTCATCCTCGGGGAGGTCGACGACGCCGGCCATGTCTTCGAGGAGACCGAAGTACTCAAAGCACGGCATGCCCGGGTCGAGAGGCTTGGGCGGCCTCGGCGCGGCCTGCGCGAGAGGTGTCACGGCGCCGAGCGACATGACCGAGGCGCAGGCCACGGCGACGGCCGTGCGCAGCAGTGCGGCCATGCGCCGCGGGCGTAAGGAAGGTTGATTCACGGTGTTCCCCCGTCAGGGGCCCATGGGTGAGTACGTGCGCGGCGGCAGGGGCCCCCGTGGTCTGTGTGACGCCGCGAAACGTTCTCACCATAGCCAGTCAACTGGCCTTCATGGAGCGGCAAAATCGGCCGCGGCGCATCTCAACTCATGCTGTATGCACGATCGTTACTCATCCAGCCAGGTCTCTTCGAGGTCATCGATGGCCTCTTGGGTGCGAGTGACGCGGAACGACGACAGCATCAGCTCGCGCCGCTCGCGGGGCATCAGCGCAGACAGGCACGCTTCCTGGACGGCGTCATACTGCATGTGGCCGGGTTCGGCATCGTAGGCGAAACCGGAGTCCAGGTCGGCCGCCGCGTCGAACGCAGCGATGACGTCACTGACACTGTCGTCCCGCACATCCCAGTCCCCCTCCCCCGAGTAGCCATCCGCCCACAGCCGGGGCCCGGAGGGATGGATAAAGACGTACGCCGAATAGGCGATGGAGAAGTCGATCCAGGCAGACCCGAGGATGGCGGCGTTCGGATACGCCTTGGCCAGTTCCTCGGCATGGTCGCGGAGGGAGAAAAAGCCGGTGCGATCGGCCAGGGCCGCATCGGTGATCTCGGTGACCGGGCCCCAGCATCCAATGTGGACCTGTTCGAGATCGGAACGGGTGTGATGCGGGGCGACGTCAATGTCGGTGGCGGGCAACGGGTCGAGCTCGGCGCCGACGCTCTCGACGGTCAGCAGCGACTCGGCTACCTGGCGGGCGCGGGTGCGATCGTTGGGCGGCAGTGGACTGAAGGCGTGGGGGGTGGGGTTGTCGATGACAGTGAGGGTGTAGCCGCCGTGGCGGAGTATCAGGGCGTTCGCCGGGTGTTCCCACATGCTGTTGTCGGTCATAGCCGAACACCGTAGTAGCAGGCGCTGACGGTAGGCGGCGTTCGCGCCCGCCCCCGAAGCGCGCATGAAAATGGGGCCGTCTGGACGGAAGCGAACCGGCGACGGCCAAGGAAGCGCACCGAGTGCTCCGCACGGCCCTGACAGCAGCCACCCGGGAGGAGTTGGTCACGCGCAACGTCGCCTCGCTCGTGGAGGCCCCCAAGGTCGTCAGCCGCGAGACCACGCCCTGGTCGCTGGACGAGACGCTCACGTTCCTCGAAGAGGCCCGCCGCGACCCGCTCTACGCGGCCTTCGTCCTCGCCATCGCCATGGGCCTCCGCCGCGGTGAGGTTCTCGGCCTGCGCTGGTCGGACGTGGACCTCGACGGCCGGGTGATCCGCATCAGCAACCAGGTACAGCGCATCGGCGGCGAGCTGTACCAGGACACCACCCTCGGCCACAGCCAGATCAGCATGACCATGGACGTCTACACCCACGTCGCCCAGGACACCCAACGGGAAGCGATCAGCCACATGGACCGGCTCCTGAAACGGCGGCTCGACCGAGACTGATCACGGCTGACGGGCGACCGACCGTCCCCGTTGATGTCACCCATAGATGTCAGAAGCCCCAGGCCATCCACCGGCCCGGGGCTTCTTACCTGATCAAGCTAAGAGCCCCCTGTCGGATTCGAACCGACGACCTTCGCTTTACAAGTGGGGTCGAACCCGTGATCAGGGGTGTTGGACCAGGCTGGGTGGTGCTGTTCTTGCAGGTCAGCGCCACCCGGCCTGATGCTGGGTCCTGCTTTCGGGGCCTCATGTTTCGCCGTCCGCTCACGCATCGCTCACGCGCGGAGAACTCCAAGTGCGTTCCAAATGGCTTCCAGGACCCTGCCTTGCCGGCTCCCCCCGGCAGCTGCCGGGGTGACAGCCTCAGCGCCTGCGTCGTTCGGAGCCGATACGGGGACGCAGCCCGTACGCGACCTTGGCCGCGCCTCCGTGTTCGCTCCACAGCCGCGTTCCCGACCGCATGAGTGCCCAGCCGATCTTCTCGTAGGGCATGAGTTCACCGACGCTGAGCTGTCCCAGGAGGTGGGTCAGCTCCTCGGCCGTTCGCAGATCATGCTCGCGTTCTCGCTCGTCGGCGCTGGCGTACCCATCGGCACGAGCGGTGAACTCCTCATATGTCAGCTCACCGAGGCGGCGCCGGTGCGCCAGCAGCGCCTCCCTGTCGACGTACGCGTCGGAGTACTCCTTGCCGAAGCGGCGCCCATACTCCCGGACCCGTTGACGTTCCTTCTCCAGCACCCCAGGGCTGATCTGCCGCTGACGGGCCGTGGCGATTTCGTCGGCGCGGGACAGGAGCCAGGTCAGAGGGGACGGGCACAGGAAGATCCCCAGCCTGCCGTAACCCTTCCATTGGCAGTGCGTGTATCCGACAGCCTGCGCAACCCAGCCGTAGCGGTCGCCGGTGCTGGTGTTCGGAGCGAGGCTCTTGAACTCGACGCCGAAGGCAGGGCCCTCATCGTGCCAGCCTCCCGGATCCCGGGGCCTCAGCACTGCGTCTATTCGTGTCTCTTCTCCGGTCCAGTAGCGTCCTGGTACCTGCTCCTCAATGTGGAACCACTGGTCCAGCTTGCCGAGGACGAACGCGGCAAGAGTCTTCTCGTCAGGGAACGTTCCGGGATCTGGCAGCAACGCCTTCTGTCCGTAGCGCACTTGGCCGACTGTACGGCGCCGCCGGGCCTATGCGACAGGCGGTGGCTCCGGATATCCCCGACGCGATCGCGGTGCGATCTCGGTGACCTCCCCCTCGACGAGGGCCTTGATCTCATCGCGGATGGGTGCCGACGGCATCAAGGCCCTGTCCAGCAGATTTCGCTGCCAGTCGAGCCGGCGGATGCAACCACAGCTGCAACCATGAGCAGTGCGTCGTGCTTGGTCATGAGGGAGCCGCAGTTCTGCGGCTCCTGGTTGCGGCTTATTACCCTGGCGACGTCCCGGGATGCTCGTCCCACGCGGGCCAGCACGAGATGGGGCATACAGAGGGCATGCCGACCCCGAGATGCCTGGAGAAGGAACAAACCCCGTGCCGCTGAACTGGGGCTTCTACATGGAGCGGGTAACGGGACTCGAAACTGCGCTCTGAGCTTGGGAATCAATGGAGCTAGAAGTGGCTTCGGGGGGCCTGACCTGGCAAACGTGCGCTAGAGGGCAACGTGCGGACAGCGCCAGGGCGCCCGTATTGACCGGGACTAACCGCTCGCTAGGGCACGCGGAGGGCACAGCCACTCGGAGATCAGCAGACAATGCCGTCGGTGGTCCCCACGGGCGCGAGTGTGTGGATACTCGGTGGCAGTGATTGCCGGCGCAAGCGGGCAGGTCGGCAGGCTTCCGCGCGTTTGTCTGGCAGGAGTGACCGCCTGGAGGGGTTGCGAGGTGAGGCTAAGCGCCGTTCCTTCGAAGCAACCCTGGTTGACGCGACGAAAGGGGGCTCTCAAGAGGGGGTTGCCATCAAGGCTTCGAGCGAGCGGGCGGCTTCGTCGGGTCGGCCAGCTCGGAGTTGGTCGTAGATCAGAAAGATGGTGCCAAGAGCGACGGGGTAGGTGCAGGCTGCCCACACGACACTCCTGTGACGAGATTCCCCAGTCCATCTTGCAACGAAGTAGGCGCTCAGGCTGGCGAACAGGGCTAAGAACAGCGCGAGGGTCACACTAAGAATGGTGACGACAGATGGCACCGGGATGCTCCTGAGGCGGGGGGCTATCTGGGCAGGAAGTATGTCCGTTACGTACACATGAGAGTGTTTCACGCAAGCGAGACAAAGCGAGAATAGGGGTGCTGGGGCACCTCTGTCGAGCTAGGAGGGGAACATGGGGCGGCGATCTGGAAACCCCGTCAACACGCCGGGACCTCTGGGTGAGTTCGCGAGTGACCTTCAGGCCCTGCGTCAGGCTGCAGGTCTCACAGCGGCGCAGACGCATGAGTACACCAAGGTCCCGTTGTCAACGATCTATGCCGCCCTCAGCGGAAACCGTCTCCCCTCGCCTTCAGTTTTGTCGGCTCTCATTGGGGCCTGGGGCGGCAGTAGGCAGGAGTGGCATGAACGTCGCCACGAGGTGGAGGCTCAGCTTGCGACAGATGTTGCTTTGCCTACAGGTGAGTCACCCAGCAGAGGAAGCTGCGTGCGGTGCGGGAAGCCGCTCGGTGCGGCGGCGAGGGGGCGCAACCGCGTCTACTGCGGCCCTGACTGTCGACGCGCAGCGGCACGTGCCCGTCATCGCAACAACCCTCCAGAGGCTCAGGCACGTGGAGGTGCTTCCACTTCTGCACTCACGTTCGCCTCTCGCATTGGCGAAATTCACAAAAGGGCCGGCGGTCCTCCCCTTCGTGAACTTTCCCGGCGCACTGGTGTCAGCGCTTCGACCTTGAGTCGTGCGCTATCCGGCGAAAAGATCCCGTCCTGGCGAGTCGTCGAAATGATTATGAGTGCCTTTGCTGTGGATGATGACGACCGCGAAGCCCTTCGGGGGGCATGGGTGCAGGCTGCCTGTTCGCTTGACCGGCGACAGTCCACTACTCTCCGCAGTGGCAATGCGACTCCAGTCATCACTGCCGCAGCGCCCGCCGATTTTCACCCCAAAACGATGAATTCTCGAAAGCTGCCTGCTGCTTACGAGGCCAATCGGAGGGCTATTGAGGGAAAAGCCCCCTTATTTACTGCCCAGGAGGATGAGGCGGACCGAGCGGCCAGGGAACGGGAAGTCAATCCAGTGGCAGCCTCGATTATTTTGGGGGCGGTGCTTCGTGATCTGCGCACTAAAAGCGGCATGACCATGTTGGATGCCGCTCGGGCCCTCGGCTGCTCTGCGTCTCGCGTGAGTCGAATCGAAGGGGCCCAATCGGCACCCAATCTCCGAGACATTCGAGCCTTTGTGCAATTCTATGGAGTCGCCGACGAAGATGCCGACACGCTAGAAGCGCTCGCAACGAGGGCATTGGCCCCAGCGTGGTGGAGAAGCTTCGGGGAGGCTGTGCCTGCATGGATTACGCGACTAGTCGCTCTGGAGTCTACGGCAGCCAGCGTATGGACTTACCAGTTGGCGACGGTTCCTGCGCTCCTGCAAACCGCAGAATACGCTTCGGCTTTGCAAGACATGGCCGAGCTCGCCCCGCAGGCTGGAAAGGCTAGTCATCGCCTTGCATTTCAGGCAGCCCGCCAGGAGCGCTATTTTAGGAGTTCAGTGCAATCGATCTTCATCTTGGATGAAGGTGTATTGCATCGAACTTTTGGCAGTGCGCTCGTAATGGCAGAGCAGATGGAGCGACTGATCCAGGTTGCTGGGTCCCCTGGCCAGGAGATCCGAATCCTCTCCTATGGCGCCGGCATTCCTCCTCTACCTTTCCCGGTCGTTCACCTTCTATTCGATGGAGAAATCCCGGATGCGACTTTCGCTGGCGAGGGTGATGGGTTTAGGTACGTATCTGATTCTGGATCGCATTGGGGTACTTCCGATTTCAGGAATGCACTAATCAGGATGACTGAAAGATCCGAAAGCAGTGAGGGCAGCTTGGAGATGATTCGGGGTGCACGAGACCGTTTCACTGCAGAATTGAAGTAGAAGGTGCCATCGCGCTGTGGCGTTCCTCATTTCGGAATGCCTTGTCGCGACTCCGCCTCCGCCACTGCGCCCCACTGCCCTGGCTGGCTTGCTGCGACCTTTCCTGAAAGCCTCCGTGGAATCGATGTGAACGCCATGAGGTGCCTCATCCGGCGGCGTACAGCATCGGGTCGGGGTTCAACTAGGAAGCGGTTAGAGGAGCCGAGCTGAGCTCGCCTCTGAGCTTGAAAGTCCATGGCGCGTATGCGCATCGCTTGGGGCTGGGCCTGGGTAGAGCCCCTTGTGGGGCCTTTCGAGGTATATCTCTTAAGGTCCCCAGTACCCTCGCGGCGCCAGAAGCGAGATCATGCGCCTCTGCGTTCGCGCCTGGGTGGGACGGTCTGCTCTGTTCGCCACAGGCCCTGCCGCTCAGGGCGCTCCGCCGGCTGGCTCCCTCCCCCTTCGGGGCGTGAGGCGCTTGAACGCGGCGTGTTGAAGAGATCTCGCCGCATGCATGGCTGAATCCTGCTTCCGGGCGTCTTCGGCGACGATTGGCAACTACCGTTTGCGTTCGTCGTGTTGTTGGGGTCGCTGCAGCTCAGCTAGTGAAGCTGACGGCGTGATCACGAATCAACGGGGAAGCTCTTGCAAGCCGCCTATCCGATCCTCGCTGCTGTTGGCGTGGGCTCATTGACCATGCTTGCCGGCGTCGTCGGCGGAGCGTTCTTGGTCATGGCGGCCCAGCGAAGCCCTCGTCCCGGACAGGGCGAAGGGGATTCCAGCGTCCTGCCCGGTGATGCAGTGGCGGACGTACCGGCGAGCCGTAGGCAGACCTCTGCGCCGCACCTGCCCCCAGTGGTTCACCCCCTACGGACAGAGAGGTTAGGGACGATGGAAGCCGTTTCTCAGGACACGACAGACAGGGTAAATGCCCTCATTGGGCACAAGAAGGGCATAGCTGAACTTCGGGTCGCATTACGGATCAGGACCATTCAGACAGTAACCCGTTGGTTATCCGGAGCCCTCGCCGTTGTCCTGCTCTTTGCTGCAGTCGTCGCGAACGTTGCCGTCGGTTGGTCGGCTATCGCCCTCGCCAACAAGATCGCCATCCCCGTCTTGATCCTCAGTGCCGGGACTTTCTTGGCGGTTCGCTCCTTGGAAAAGAAGGCGAAGGGGTCCTACGGCAAGACGGCGCGCGAGCTGCAGATTGAACTGGAAGCGGCAGAAGAGCTTCGCCTCTTAGACGCCGCCCGCTTGGAGCTTCCAGTCCCGGACCGTCAATACTCTTACAAGGACTCAATTCCGGCGGAGCTTGACGGGCTACGCAGGGACGGAAGGAAGTACAGAAGGAAGCACAACGTCTCCCAGTCCGTCATCATTGTCGGGTCGCTGGCTGGAACTGCCGTCTCCGCCCTTGCCGACACGCCTGCTCCCCTCAAGTACTGGGCTATGGGCATCACGTTCGCCGTAGGTGTAGCGGCAGGCTTCACGGGCTACTACAAGTGGCGCGAGCGAGCCTTCTACCTCCAGCAGACGGCAGACGACATCGAACGCCATGCTACGGCTTTCGACTTGGGTATTTACCCCTATGACGAGGGTGAGGAGCACCTCAGGCTGGCCAAGCTCGCCAAGGAGATCGAACTCCTTCGAGTCGAGCAGCGCAAGCGCGAGCAGCAGCTTGACCAGCCACACGAAGGGAGCGCAGAAGTTGTCTAGGTCATCGGGCGCCTTAGCCGGATTCACCGTCAGTCGTTGGATACTTGCCCCTGTCACGACCTGGCACGCACTCCGACTCACCAAGAAGCAGCCAGGCTTAGCCCCGCAGGCAGCGTGGATGGTCGCGCGCCTTGCCGCTCATCCAGAAGAGAAGGGCTTGGCTCGGGCGCATTGGCTGAAGGTTCGAGCTGATCGAACCGCCGATAGCCCGAAAGGTCGTACGACTTCGTGACAGTACTCGAGCTTCCTGTCAGGAAGGTGAGCCACTATATTCCAGCGTTCACACTGGGTTCGCCGCTCTTCGCTAACGACGGAATATCCTCACATTCGGGCGCAAGCTGGTGTGCTTCGTTCGTGCCATCTCGCTGACTGGGAAACACCCGAGGACTCTGACTGGTGGGCTGGGTGGGGAGATTTGAACACAAGGATCGTAGCCGCTCCGCGCGGGTGTCCACACCAACCGACACTGTAAGGGTGTTGAGAGCGGGGTAGATGTGGTGGCCCTCCTGCGAACTATCAGTTTCACTCTCGTCGGTTCTTCCGTGGCCTCGACACCGGAGTGTTGCGACCACTACCTGAGATAGCCGGCGACGATGACGAGGAGTGCGCCGAGGCCCGCCAGACCGAAAGAGAGCTGGACGAAGCGGTGCTTCTTCCAGGCGATTTCACTCATGCGGATGAGCTGACCGCTGAGCACAGGAAGCATGTCCGCCTGTTCCAGCTTCTGTGCCAGATCTGCTTGTTTCCAGAATTGCAGGTGCCCGAAGTAGACGAAGTGATTCGTGGCCTCCTCCCTCAAGGTCTTCTTCTTCCGCAATCGGGGAACGACAACGAGGACGGCGAAGATGGCCCCGGTCATGATCAATGCTATGCCCAGCCACAGTACGGCTCGGGCACGGACCCCCGCTAGGTTATCGAAAATGTGGCCGTTGTCGGAAAGCGCGACGATGCCAGCGAGCGCTGCGGACTCCAACGTCAGCGCGAAGGATGCCTTCGCGTCGACGCGCGAAGTCCATTCTCCGAGCGCCTGGTGGATCCGCCATGCGCTCTCCCGGGATTCCTGAGAGCTCACGGCTTTGACCACCAGGAGGATTTGTAGACGCTCAGAGTCTCGCCACCAACCTCGCGGGTGTATGGGCCGTCCCACATCAGCTGACGGTTTTCACCGCTGCTAAACTTCGTATCCTCACGTATCTGGTTGAAGACGGCCTGCGTCACGTAGGTGCGGTACCCCCCGTTCCTGATGTCGCTGAGTTTGGCTGCAACATTGGGAGCCCGGCCGATGGAGACCAGGTCGTTGTGGCCGCGCACACCGCCTCGAACCACCAGAGCTGTACCGGTGTCGATACCGACGCAGTGCTTGATTTGGAAGCCCTGATTCTTGATTGAGGACAGGTTCGCTTCCACCTTGGGTGTCACGATCTGGCGCACAACGTAGTGGATCTGCAGAGCACATCGTGCGGCATTCGTGTTTTTGCTGCTGCCCATGAAGATGGCCATAACGCGGTCGCCGTCGAAGCTGCGAATCTCTCCTCCGCGCGCTCTGATCACCCGACACGTGGCGTCGAGGTACGCACGTATGACCTTGGCGGCTGTCGTGCGAGTGAAGTCCCTGGCAAGGCCGGTGGAGTCGGCCAGGTCGGCATAGAGGTAGACCGCGTCCACCTCCTTGGCTCCGTTGCTCAGCTTCACGTCGTCCGTGGTTGGCACCACGGTGCCTTTCTGGATGTCCCAGTCCGAGCACACAATCCGGGTGACGGCAGAGTCGATGTCGTCCGCAAGTCCCATAGCGGCCCCAATCTGCGTACGAGCAAGGGGCGCAACGTAACAGCAGCTGCTGACAACGGAGCAGCATCAGCGGAGCGTTGGGCTAAGGCTGACCCGTCAGACGGGTCACTCGGGAAGACTCCGGCGGCATGTTGATGTGCGTGCGCAATGGTGGAGTCGCAGCCGACGACCCTGTGCGTGCGTCCCCGGCGTCGTCTTGTGAGGGAAGTAGTGACGGCTGGACCCCAGGCTCGGTCGATTGCTCGACCCAAGGCGGGTTTTGCATCCGTAACCCCGCAACGGCCCCGCCAAGCGTGATGCAAGTCACAGAGCGCCTGTCTCGTCACTTGAGGGGCGACCCACATCGCTGTGGATGGCGGAGCCAACCGAGAGCTGGCCTGCTCTAGCTGTTTCGCCCTCTACAGCCGCGCCTCTTCCGCCGGTACCGTTGCGTGCTCACTCGATGCGGATAACGGGACTTCGGGGGCGTGCCCAGTGGCGGGGAGCGGACTGACACTCGGTAAGACGATCGCCAAGGCGCGCAGGCGCAAGGGATGGCCGCAGCGGGACCTGGCTGCGATGATCGACCGGTCGGAGAGTTGGGTGTCTCAGGTCGAGCGGGACGTAATCCCGGTCAACAGCCTGGACGCCCTGCGTCAGATCTCTGATGCCTTGGACATTCCCCTGGCCGATCTTCTCGCTGCCGCGCCGTCAGGGCCAGCGCCGGCATCGACCCGGCGTCGGCCCACCTCGGCTAGGGTTGTTCGCAATCTTGGTCCAGAGGAGGGGGACGACCCCGTGCGACGCCGCGAACTTCTGGCCGCTGCGGCGGTGGTCTTCACTACCCCGCTGGCCGGTGCCTCTCCGGCCAGCGCCAGCACCCTCGCGCCCCTGGAAGACCACCTGCTCTATGGCACTGCCACCATGCCGAAGCGCAGTGAGGTGTCTCCGGCTGGCGTCGCTGCCGAAGTGAAGGCGTCCCGGCAGGAATTCCGAGCCGCCCGGTACGACACGCTGGCCCGCAACCTGCCTGGCCGGATCGCGCAAGCACAGGCCCTGGAACCGGTGGAGACGTCGGCCACCGCCGTCGCAGACCTCTACAACATCGCTACTCGACTGTGCATCAAGCTCGGCGAGGACGGTCTGGTGGCGATCACCGCGGACCGTGCGCTGACCTCTGCGCGGATCGGCGGCGATGCCCTGACGATCGCCGAGGCGCACCGGATGGTGTCCAGTGCGTGGCGCCGCCAAGGTCACCTCGCACGCGCCACTGATATCGCCGTCAGGGCCGCGCAGGGCGTGCGTGGGGATCGCAGCACCCCCGAGACCGCCCGGCTGGCCGCGAGTGTCTCGCTGCTGGCCACTGCCGCGTACACGGCGGCCAAAATGGGCGATCGGCCCACCGCGCACGGGCTGATCGGCGAGGCCGCCGAAGCCGCCGAAATCGGCCGGACGAGCCCCGAGGCCCGCACGGACACCGGTACCCAGCAAGTGCTGCTGCACCAGCTTTCCGTCCACTACCTGCTCGGTGACGCCGGGCAGGCGATCGACCTGGCCAAGACCATCAACCCCGCGGCCCTGCCGACCGCCGAACGGCAGGGGCGCTTCTTCACCGACGTGGCCCGTTGCTTCGACCAGTGGGGCAAGCCAGAGCAGTGCTACCGGGCTCTGCTGGCGGCCGAGCGGGCCGCACCGCAGGAGATCCGGCGCGGTTCGGTCAAGAGCCTTGCCGGCGGTCTGCTCCGGCATGACCGGACTCTGCCGGGCGTCCGGGCGTTCGCCGGCCGCGCGGGCGTGGCCGTCAACTGACTCACCCGCAAAGGGATTACTACCTCGCAACCCGGTTGCGGATCTGCCTGCTCCTCCGGCGGTTGACTCGTACTCAGCCGCCAGGGGCCGCGTACGGCCAGCCTCTCCTCGCCCCTGGCGGCGGTGACGACCACCACCGTCTTCGAGGAGTTGCACCATGGATGCCACCCATGCCGATCAGCAGCCGCTGCCGGGTCAGTTGTGCCCGGCGGGCACCGAGGGCAGCGACGAGATCCAGGGGGACATCGCCGCAGCTCTGCGCTCCACCATCGTCCTTCCCCCGTATGACGAAGTCCTCCGGCTGATCGACACCCTCAAGGGACATCTCGGCCCGTTGGTCGAACAGGCCAAGGAGCACGTCCAAGAACACCGGCCGGGCGAGGTCGCCTGGTACCGGGAACACGCCCAGATCGACAACGCCCAGATCCAGCTGCGATCCGGGCCTGGCGACGGACTGGTGTCGGCCGCCCGTCGCCTTCAGTCGCTGGCCCGCTCCGTCCAGCAGATGCTCCGCCAGATCCACCACGGCCAGGGGGCGTGAGGTGACGCGCTCCGAGCACGGAGCCAGGGGCCGCCACCGCAGCGGTGAGCCGCGGCTGGACATCTGGCTGGGGCGTCTGTGGCTGCTGGGTGCATCGGCCACCCTCACGCTCCTGGCCCTGACCGTGCAGCAGGACGCCGACCACACCCTGACAGCCCCGGCCTCCGCACCCGACACCGACCCGGCGCCGCCCGTCTAGGCGTCCACAGATTTCCCACCGGAACCCCGGTGGGAGAACCGAAGAGAAAGGAACATGCGATGAACGACCTGATCGTCTCGAAGCGTTCCGTGCAGGCCGCCCGCAGCCAGGACCGGCTGAGCGACGGCGGCGGCACTGGCAAGGGCGACGGCAACGACTGATCGGAGCCGTAGATGACCGCCATCTTCTCGGCGGTCCGGAGCCTCGGCGGGGACTTCCCCGCCGAGGCGTTCGGCCGCACTTATCGCCTCTGGCCGCGCGTCGGCGACTTCTCGGACCTGTTCACCTGGGACGACCTCAACCAGATCATCGCCCGGCACCGACTCGAACCCCCACGGCTGCGGCTCTTCAACGACGGCAGCCAGATCCCGCAACACAGCTACGCCCACCCTGTGGTGTCCAAACGCCACACGGTCTGGCACCGGATCGAGCCCGCCAACCTGCACCACCAGCTCAAGGACGGCGCCTCGCTCGTCCTGGACGCCGTCGACGCGCTGCACCCCGGCGTGGAAGACCTCGCGACTGCACTGGAGCGGCACTTCCGTACCGACGTGCAGGTCAACCTCTACGCCTCATGGACTCCGAAGGAAGGCTTCGGAGTGCACTGGGATGATCACGATGTGGTGGTCGTCCAACTCGAAGGCACCAAGCGGTGGAAGATCTACGGCGCCACCCGGATCGACCCCCTGCGCGTCGACACCGAGGCCCCCGAGCCACCAACCGGGGCCCCGGTCGCGGAGATCGTCCTCCAAGCCGGCGACATGCTCTATTTGCCCCGGGGTTGGTGGCACGCCGTCGCTGCCACTGAGGGCCGGTCCCTCCACCTGACCTGCGGGCTCAAGCCCACCACCGGAGCGGACCTCCTGTCGTGGCTCTCGGACCAGCTACGGGTCTCGACCACGATCCGTGCGAACCTGCCGTACTTCGCCCCTCCGGACGAGCGGGCCGCGTATCTCCAAGCCTTGCGCAAGGAGTTCGCCGACGCCCTGCACGAGGGGGTGATCGAGGAGTTCATTAACGCCCGGGGGAGCACGGATGCCGGTCGGCCGATGCCGTCACTGCCGTTCGTGGACGGCATCCCCGCGGACGGGAGCTTGTGCGTCCGGCTCACCGCCGCCGGAGCCTGGTACGGCGTGGACGAGGACGGGCACGTCGTGTTCAGCGCCGGCGGTCAGGAGTGGACGTTCAGCAGGCCGGTCCTCGCCGTGATCAAGTTTCTCCTTGACGGAAGCGCCGCAACCCTGGGCGAACTGTCGGTAAGCTCCAGGCTCCCCCTCGGCCACGTCGCAGCTCTCATCTCCGAGTTGGTTGAGGCCGGTGTCGCCGCCGTCAGCCGGAGAAGGTAGCCGACGATGTTCACTGCCCCTGAGCCTGCCGTCAGGGACCGCATGTTCTCCGCCCGCGGCCACGCCTGTGCCCTGATGGGCCTCGTCGACACCACGGGCGGAGAGGTGTGGGGATACGCGGGAAGGACGCTTTCCGGGGCCGTCCACACGCCCGCGGGGGCCTCATGGCTGAGGCTGGTGAGTGATCCCCAGGGGAAGAGCGGCGGGAAGCTGTGGGAAGGCCCGCGGGAGGCGGAACGGTCCCTCCCATCCGCAGTGCCCCGGCCCCGGCTGCTTGGTCTACGCGACTGGTCGACGGACGGCTGGGACTACCGGGCAGAGCACTACGACTTCGTCGCGGCACCGCCCGTGGCCAAGAGCCCGGTACTCCGCCACCACGCCGATCTCCCGGACATCTGGTGGCAGGACCTCCGCCTGGCCCTGACACACATCGCGCTCGTCGGCACAGACCGTCAGGCGGTGCGCGAGGAGTACATCCGGCGCCGCGTCCCGGAGTTCACCGGCGTCACCCCCGGCGAGATCACCTGGACCACGGCCCACGGCGACCTCCACTGGGCCAACCTCACCGGCCCAGCACTGACCCTCCTGGACTGGGAAGGCTGGGGCACGGCACCCATCGGCTACGACGCCGCAACCCTCTACCTGCACTCCCTACCCGTGCCGGACGTCGCCGAGCGCATCCGCAAGGAATTCGCCCACGTACTGGACACCCCGCCCGGCCGGATCGGCGAACTGAGCGCCTGCACGGAAATCCTCCAAGCCGCTCCCCGAGTGCCGTTCTACGCAGACCTGGCCGACGACGTACGGCAACACCTCAGTCGGCTGAAGGACCCACGATCCGGATCAGCGTCGTCGGGCCGGTGAGCGCTGCGAGGACGGGACGGCTGCTGCTGAGGCCGGCGCGGTGGGGTGTAGCGCGGTGCTGCGGGCCATGGCGGCCTGCGCCCGAGGGCCGGAGGCGTGGCGCTGGCCGAGGCGTTGGATGCGCCAGGTCAGTGCGCGGGCGGGGTGGCGGGCGTCGTCCAGGGAGCGCTGGCTGAGTGCCTGATTGAGGACCGTGGCCGCGTTGTGGCCCTGCGTCTCTGCTTCGGCAAGCACGGTGGCGAGTGCATCCCAGGCCCGGTCTTCCACAATGCGCTCGGCGTGTTCGGGGACGGCCCGCTGGAGGTGGTGGGCGTAGCGGTGCTTGGTCTGCTGGCCAGGAGCGCGGCGGGCGAGGTCGCCGAGTGCAGGTTCGATGACCGTTCCGTAGGCGGCCTGGAGGTGGACGAGGGCTTGCTCGGCTGCCGCCTCCTGCTGGGCGTGCTGGTGCGTGCGGTGCCAGTGGATCGCGAAGGCCACTGCGGTGAGCGCGGCGTCCAGCAGCATTGCCGGCCCCGACCCGTCGCCCGCCGCATCGGGATGACGCCAGATGGCTTGGACGCTGCGGCGCAGGACGCGTGCGCTGTCGCGGTCGGCGGTGATGCGAGAGGGGGTGGCGCGCTCGAAGGCAGCTGCGGCCAGCTGCAGTTCGGCCTTCGCTGCGGACGGTGCGGTGATCGGCAGAAGGTCCAGGGCCGCGCCGAGCGCGACCAGCTGTCCCTGGGCCGCGTGGTCATCGCCGAAGGTGAGGTGGCTGGGGATGCGTTCGGTGGCGGCTGTGGCCTGGTGCCACGGATCGCCCGGCCGCGGAGCGATCGGCTCGGGGGCGGTGTCGGAGAGGCGTTGGCGGACCTTGGGCAGGGAGAGGTCGCTGGCGAGGGTGGAGCCGGAGAACCACACCGGCTCGCCGACCTTGTTGACGTCGCCGGGCAGGGCGACGCTGTAGCCGAGGACATCGCCGGAAGGCCCGGCCTTCGGCCGCACGGTCACGCCCGTCGCCTCCAGCAACGCGAAGAACTCGGCCTCGCTGGACGCGGCTGCCACGGCGCGGCGTACCCGGAGGCGCAGGACCTCGCGTGCTGTCGCGTCCTGGCCCTGGCGCTTGGCCTTGAAGTGCTCCTTGCTGGTCGGGCGCTTAGCAGCGGTGCCGTCACCCGGCTTGAGCCGCCTGAGGCCGTAGTCCACTTCGATCCTGCGGGCCTCCTTCTGGACAGCGCGCTGGTCGTAGCCGCGGCTCGGACGCCGGCCGTCCTGGCGCACCAATGTGGCGGCGATGTGGATGTGGTCGTCCGCGTGGCGCACCGCCACCCACCGGCACGCCTCCTCATCCCCGTCGGGCGCGATGCCGGCGGCGGCCACGATCCGGCGCGCCACATCCGCCCACTGCTCGTCGGTCAGGATCGGGTCCTCGGGGGCGGCACGGACGGGGCAGTGCCACACGGTGTGCTTGGGTGCCTTGTCGCCCAGCATCTTCACGGGCTGGTCGAGCTGCGCGGCGAGCTGGTCCGCCACGTCCTTGGGGTTGCGGTGCGGGCTGCGGCCGGGGTCGGGGGCGAAGTCGTTCCAGGAGGCCACCAGGTGGGGGTCGATGTGCTCGTTGGCCCGGCCCTTGCCGAAGAGGTAGCCGATCGTGCGGCGCGTGGCGTGTGGGCCCTTGCCGAAGATGATCTTGGGTATCAACGGCTCACCGACCCGTGGTCACGTGAACGATGGCGTCGTCCACTTCAGCGATCGATGTCTCGACGTGGTCCAGGAGCCGTTGGACGGTGTCGTGGTGGGGCCAGGCGCCGTCCTCGTTGAGGTGCCGGGTGAGCTGGTTGAGGTTGTTGCCGACCATGGCGAGCTGGCGGTTGGCATCCATCAGCGTCTTGACCGCGGCGCGATAGTCGGCGACCGCAGCGGTGGGGGCATCGGAGCGGGCAGCGGCGAGCGAGCTTTCAGCCACGTAGCCGCCGAGCGCCATGTGACTCAGTTCAGCGGCCTTCTGGACGAGGCCGAACTCGTTGTCGCTGTAGCGGGGATACACACGCTTCTCACGCGGCTGCGGCTCTCGCAGACGACGATGAGGGGCAGGTGTCTGCGGTGCGCTCGGTGAGGACTGACTGGCCCCTCCTTCGGTCGGCTCCCCTGGGCCGGCCGACTCCGGCGCCCCCTCGGCGCCGGTTGCCTCCGCCCCCTCTGGGGCGGAGGCCGGGTAAGGACTCCTTACCCGACAACTTGCTGCGTCTGAAGCTGGGGTGGTGATCGTCTGCTGTGTTGAGGGGAGCTGGGGTTCGTCATCGACGTCGTGCATGTGGGCTCCTGCAAACGGTGGGAGTGAGGGCCCGCCCCTCTCGTGCTGATGCGCGGGAGAGGCGGGCGGGGACGACGAGGGCTACGGGGGCCAACCGGTTCATGCGGCGGCTTCGTCGAGTTCGGCCTGCAGCAGGTTCTTGACTTCATCCAGGCGGCTGCGGGAGATGCCGAATCCCTTGTCCCGGATCGCCTTCTCGATGCTGCGGCGCGAGACGCGCCCGGCCCGGCCGAGGGGGGCGGTGCGGCCGATGTCGATGGCCTGCTCCAGGGAAAGGCTTGGCTGGTTCCCTCCGCGCCTACCGTGCTGCTGCGCGGTCACCGCCACTTGCTTGATCGCCGGCCCATCCACGGCGTTGACGTTCGTAGCGGGAGGCGGTGCTGTGGCACTGGCCTTGTTTCCCCAGACTGGTGTGTGGCCCTTGTTGTCGCTGTGGCCCTCGCTGTCGTGGCCGTCGGCGGCGGTCGGGCGCCGGGCGACAAGGAGGTAAAGGTGAACGGCCCCGGCCAGGGCGAGTGGGGCGATGGCAGAGATCACGCCGACGGTGATGTCGTCGAGGGCAAGTCCTGTGTGGCGGGCCTGCTCGTTGAGGCGGATGGCATGCAGGACGTTGGCCCAGATGCTTGTGGCGGTCGCGATGCCGACCAGCGCCGAGACGTAGAGGCGGGCGGATAGAGGCGCTTGCCGCAGGGTGAGCAGGGCGCCGATCCCGATGGCGATGAAGCCGTCGATGACGAGCGGGAAGGCATAGGTGAGCGCCGGGTGGATGTGGCTGGCGGCGGCCATCTGGCGCAGGGCGTCGTAGGAGAGCGCGAAGGCCGCCACGGCCAGTAGCGCCACACCTGCACGGATCGCGACGGTCAGCGGCACCGGGGAAGCGGAGGGGGCGTTGAGCGGTGAAGGCAAGCGTGGTGCTCCAGGAAATGCAGGGCTGATGTGGCCGTGGTCTGAGGAGACTCGTCGCGACTCGTTACACGCCTGGTCAGGGCAGGTACGGGTGCGTCGGTGATGTCGAGTCGACTCGTTGCCGGTCTCCGACTCGTCCCCGCGCTGACCTGCGTGGAGACGAGTCGCGACGAGTCGTGCCGGGTCAGGCGCCGGTTGTGGCTTCCGGCGTGGACTCGGGGCAGTAGCGCGCCCAGGAGTCGGCGAACTGCAGGCGGGTGAAGCCCTTGGCTTGGACGTTGCCGTGGAAGCGACGGGTGGCCGAGCTGATGCCGTACTCCTTGAGCAGGATCTGCAGGCCGCGGGGAGTGAGCCCGTTGGCGGTGTGCTCCGGCCAAGGCGTCTCGTCGTCCTGGTTGAGGATGTCGAGGAGACGACCGGTGCGGAGCGCCGGTGGATTGCCCTCGGTGGCGAAGGCGCGGCGGATGTCGGCCAGGAGGCGGATGCCCAGGCTGCTGCTGTCCTGGTCCTGCTCGGCCTCGTGCTTGGCCATGACCCGGCAGGCGGTGCGGGCGAGGTCAGGCCACTGGCCTCCCGCGAGGTCGGCGACGGACACCAGAGGCTGCCAGGTATCAGCCGCGCGGTCTTCGACCGGCATGGTCGGCGTCAGCTCCATCGCGTCGGCGTGGAGCGGTGCCAGCCATGCGACGAACCTGTCGCGCAGCGCGTGGAGGGTCGGAGTGTCACGGAAGGTGCGAAACTCCGCAACCTTCTCGCCCGGCCTGCGGCGCCGCATCCGGATGACGATCGACCGGTCCATGATCGTGTCAGGCAGGTCGCCGATGCCGGCGAGGGCTGCCATCGCGAAGGTGGGGAACTTCGCGACCTCGTGGTTGGGGCCGGAGACCCGGAGGGTAGGGCGGTTGCGCTGGTGTCCCGCGTTGAGCAGGCCGCGCATCTCTTCGTTCTTCTCCGCGACCTTCACGGAGCCGAAGAGCGTGTCGGCCTCGTCGACCAACAGGGTCGGCGGGGTGTCGGTGATCGACCGGAAGACCGCGGCAGCCGAGGCGTTGACCGTGATCAGCGGGTCGTGGACGCTCTCGGTGATCACGTCCAGGAGCCGCGACTTGCCGCACCGCTTGGCCGGTCCGACGACGGCCAGCCTCGGAGCGTGCTGCCACGCGGTCTGCAGATGGGTCGCCGCCACCCACAGGGTGACCGCCGTGAAGGCTTCCTCGCTCGGCAGCACGACGTACCGACGGATCTGCTCCCGCAGTTCTGTCAGCACCTGCTCTCCCTCGGATACCGGGGCGGGGTCGGGTATGACGGTGGGCGGCTCTTCCGGTGACGGCAGAGAGGGGGCATCACTCGGCTGGCCGGGGACGGCAACAGGCGGCCATACGGGCTTGTCGGAGTCGGAATAGGGCTCGGCTCCCGCATGTTCCACAGGGCAGCTCCTCGTCTGGCGGTTGCGGGCTTGCACGCCCTTGCCGCCGGGTTGGTTCTTGACGGGCCGTTCGGGGTTGCTGGGGCCTCCGGCGTTGCACCGCCGGGGGCCCCTCCCCGTCTCGCGGACACCAGGCCATCGCGAGGGAACACGGACCGTACGTCCACCCCTGCCCACAGTCCAGCGATTCTGTGTCAGCTCAACGCAGAATCGCCTGCTACGCTGCCGCCCCTTCACGCCGCCAACCCGAGCAGATCCAGCAGATCTGCGGTGACGACGCGATAGGCGTTGCCGAGTCGCAGGACCTTGCACGGGTACGCACCCCGCTTCGCCAGCTCATAGCCCTTACTCCGGCCGAGCCCCAAGGCGCGATTGCTGGTCTCCAGGTCAACGGCTACTGGAAGCGCAAGCAGATCTTCCCGGCTCATCCCGTTCATTCGTCCGGCAGCGGCGTTTTCGCGCATGCGGCATCCCTTTCGGTACAGCCGTCGGCGAACGCGGTCATCACGTCCGTCTCCAGGCGTCCACCAACCAGAATCCTCAAGCTAATGTGTCTATGTGACACAACGCGGTAGCGATGATGATGAGGACGACTTCCCCGAGTGGCAGGACCGGATCAAGGCCAACGTGGCCGGCGAAGTCCGGCGGAGAAGGAAGGAGATGGGGTGGAGCGCTCAGGATCTGGCCGACCAGTGCGAGAGGCTCGGGCATCCCATCCCGCGCAACGTGATCGCCAACATGGAGTCCGGACGCCGGGCCAGCCTTCCGCTGGTGGACGTCATGGTCCTGGCCGCCGCCCTAGAGACCTACCCGGCATGCCTGATCTTCCCCGTCGGGTACGTCGAACAGACCCAGGAATTGCCTTTCCAGGACCTCGTGCCCACCTGGGACGCCCTGCGGCGCTTCACCGGCGAGCAGGAAGTGCCCGGCTACGACGCGGGCCTCGTGCCCGACTTCGAAGCTCACGCCAGCCTCGTACGCACCGCCTTGGCCGCACTCGATGAAGAAGAGCAGGCACGGTTCGCGGTCAAGACGGCAACCAGCCGTGCCCAGCAGGAAGAAGCTGAGCGCAAGCGGACCACGTACGCCGACCAGGCCATCTCGGCCAAGTACAACCTCCGCCACCTCCGTCGGGACCTCCGCGACGACGGAGCCACCCCGCCCGACCTGCCACCCGCACTCAACGACGTCGACCCACCCGAAGCCGACGCCAACGCCACCCCGGAGAAACGCCTTTGAAGGGCTCCACCCACCGCCGCTGCTACTGCCGCGACCCCAAGACCGGCAAGCCGCTCGGCAAGAACTGCCCCAAGCTCACCAGCCGCAAGCACGGCTCGTACTCCATACGCCAGGAGCTCCCACCCCGCGAGGACGGCACCCGCCGCTCTTTCAGCCGCGCCGGCTACGAGTCCCTCAAAGCCGCACAGGCCGACCTCGACCACATACGCGCCCTGCTCGGGCTCTCCGACGCCGACGACCCCGAGGGCCTGGCCCAGATCGCCGAGCTGCTGGAGAAGGTGGCGGACGAGAAGGCGCCCCTGCCGAACGTCGAAGAGACCCGGCGGCGCCTCAGCCACGGCCTGGACCTGACCAGCCGCCTCACTGTCGGCGACTGGCTGGACATGTGGCTGGCGGGCAAGAAGGGGCGACCGAGTGCCATCAGCCGGGATGAGGGCAACATCCGCCTCCACCTCAAACCGCGGATCGGGCACCTCCGCCTTGACCGTCTTCGCGTCAGCCACCTGTCGGAGATGTTCGAGGCCATCAGCGAGGCCAACGTCGACATCACCGAGGCAAATGCCACCCGTCGCAGGGCGATTGAGGACCTGGCCGAGATTCCCTGGAAGGGTCGCGTCCACCGCGCCCGCCGCCAGGTGTTGAAGGCTGCCATCGCTGAGATGGATCCTTTCCGCCGCGTCGTCACTCCAGCCACGCGTCAGCGCATCCGCTCCACGCTGCGAGCCGCGTTGAACGCTGCGATCGCCCAGCAGCTGATTACCTTCAACCCGGCCTCCCACGTCGAGTTGGAGGCCGGCAAGCGCCCCAAGGCTCTGGTGTGGACAGAGGAGCGCATCCTCCACTGGAAGCGCACCGGCGAGAAGCCCTCGCCCGTGATGGTCTGGACACCGGAGCACACCGGCCTCTTCCTCGACCACGTCGCCGAGGACCGTCTCTACGCGCTGTGGCACCTGATCGTCTTCCGTGGACTGCGGCGAGGCGAGGCGTGCGGGCAGAGGTGGACCGACACGCACCTGGATGACGGCCGCATCACCGTCGCCAAGCAACTCGTCGTGAGCGGCTGGGAGGTGTACGAGGACGATCCCAAGACCGACGCGGGCGCTCGGACGATCGCGCTCGACTCAGACACGGTCCGGGCCCTCAAGCGGCACCGCATCCAGCAGGACAAGGACCGCGAGGAGTGGGGCAGCGCCTGGGCGGAGACCGGACGCGTCTTCACCAAGGAGAACGGCGAGATACTCCACCCTGCCAACGTCACCCGCCGCTTCATCGAGCTGTGCGAGGAGATCGACCTCCCGCCGATCCGGCTCCACGACCTGCGCCATGGGGCGGCGACCCTCGCCCACGCGGCCGGCGCCGACCTGAAGGACATCCAGGAGATGCTCGGCCACTCCTCGATCGCCATCACGGCGGACACCTACACGAGCTTGCTGCCCGAGACCGACCGGGCAATCGCCGAAGCCGCCGCCCGCCTCGTCCCCCGCGCACGCCCGACGAAGCCGACCCCCGCGACTGAGGTGGACCTCGAAGCGGACGAAGAACCCAGAACCGAAGCCGAAGCTGTGGCGGACAGTGCCGGAGAATCCGCGGCCGAGGGCGGCTCTGGTGCCCCATCCGCTCACGCACCGCGCACGCAAACGGCCCCGGACGAGGAGTCCGAGGCCGAATAGAACGCCTCCCCAGGGAGAAATCCCAGGTCAGCGCGGTGTACGTAGAGCCCCCTGTCGGATTCGAACCGACGACCTTCGCTTTACAAGAGCGGTGCTCTGGCCAGCTGAGCTAAGGAGGCGTGCGTGAAGCAGTGTACCCAGGCGCGCCGGATGCCGGTTCCCATTTCGTGACTGCCGGGCTACTGACATCGGGGCCCGCCGCGGGTAGCGTCACGGAGAGTCCATATCAGTGGACTACACCACTCCTTTTACTCGGATCGTCCGGCACGTTCCTGCCGGTGAAGGGACTTTTCACCATGGCTACGGTCACGTATGACCAGGCAACCCGCATCTACCCGGGTTCCGACAAGCCCGCCGTCGACAAACTGGACATCGCCATCGAAGACGGCGAATTCCTTGTTCTGGTCGGCCCCTCCGGATGTGGCAAGTCCACCTCGCTGCGGATGCTCGCGGGGCTGGAGGACGTCGACGGAGGCGCCATCCGTATCGGGGACCGCGATGTCACCCACCTTCCGCCCAAGGACCGGGACATCGCCATGGTGTTCCAGAACTACGCGCTGTATCCGCACATGACGGTCGCCGACAACATGGGCTTCGCGCTCAAGATCGCCGGTGTACCGAAGGCGGAGATCCGGCAGAAGGTCGAGGACGCGGCCAAGATCCTGGATCTGACCGAGTACCTGGGGCGCAAGCCCAAGGCGCTGTCCGGTGGCCAGCGGCAGCGTGTCGCCATGGGGCGGGCGATCGTCCGGGAGCCGCAGGTCTTCCTGATGGACGAGCCGCTGTCCAACCTGGACGCCAAGCTGCGCGTCCAGACCCGTACGCAGATCGCGGGGCTCCAGCGCCGGCTCGGGATCACGACGGTGTACGTCACGCACGACCAGGTCGAGGCGATGACGATGGGCGACCGGGTCGCCGTGCTCAAGGACGGTCTGCTCCAGCAGATCGATTCGCCGCGGAACATGTACGACCGGCCGGCGAACCTGTTCGTGGCGGGCTTCATCGGCTCGCCCGCGATGAACCTCGTCGAGGTGCCGATCACCGACGGCGGGGTGAAGTTCGGCAACAGCGTCGTCCCGGTCCCTCGTGAGGCGCTGGCCTCGGCGGCCGACAAGGGCGACCGGACGGTGACCGTGGGCGTGCGCCCCGAGCACTTCGACATCGTCGAGCAGAACGGTGCCGCCGCGCAGTCGCTGTCCAAGGAGTCCGCGGACGCGCCGGCCGGTCTGGCCATCACGGTCAATGTCGTCGAGGAACTCGGCGCCGACGGCTATGTGTACGGCACCGCGGAGGTCGGCGGCGAGGTCAAGGATCTCGTCGTACGGGTCAACGGCCGCCAGGTCCCGGAGAAGGGCAGCCGGCTGCACGTGGTGCCGCGGGCGGGCGAGACGCATGTCTTCTCGACGTCGTCCGGGGAGCGCCTCACCGACTGACACGGGCGGAGAGCGAGCGTGGCGGCGGTCCCGGGCGTATCCGGGGCCGCCGCCGCGGCGTTCGCCGGCACCAGCTCCCGCACCACTGCGGCGTCCGCCCGCCGGCAACAACTCCCGCACCGCCGCCACCAAGTCGGCACCAAGTCGCCGCCAAGTCGGCACCATAGGGACATAACCCGACTTTCCACACCAGTGCGTCAACCCCACAACCGCACCGACGAGCCATTGCGTCCCCCAATAAGGTGACCAAATGTCGCCAAATCATCACTCCTCGCTACGATCGCGACCGTGAACTCCGCAGCCCGCCGCATCGGCAGAACTCTCGCCTTCGTCCTCCCCGTCGTCCTGGTGCTGTCCGGGACCCTCGCCGTCACCGCCGTCCCCTGGGCGTCGTCGACGGCCACCGACTCCCAGGTACTCACCGCGGCCGCCGGCCAGGCCGTCACCAAGACCGCCGCCCGCGCCCCCGAGGAGGCCCTGCGCAAGCGCCTCCTGGTCGAGCTCCAGGAGAAGGATCCGGGCGTCGCCCTGACCCACCTCCAGGAGGCGACCACCAAGCGGCCCTCGCTGGCCAAGCACTGCGTCTCCATCGCCCGTGACCTCGGCCGTGCCGCGGTCGCCAAGTACGGCGCCGCACACCGCGCTCAGGCCTTCTCCCGCCCGGTCTGCGACACCTCCTTCGCCACCGGCGTCGCCGCCGCCCAGTGACCCCGTCTCGCACCGCATAGGGTGCGATCCATGACAGGTGCCCCGCATCCTTATCCCACGCAGGCCGTGGTCCTGGCCGGCGGCCAGGGCTCACGTCTCCGCCCGTACACCGACGACCGCCCCAAGCCGATGGTCGAGATTCCCGGCACCGGGACCCCGATCATCGGCCACCAGCTGAACTGGCTGGCCGAGGAAGGCGTCACGGACGCGGTCATCTCCTGCGGGCACCTCGCCGGAGTACTCCAGGACTGGCTGGACCGGGCCGAACTCCCGTTGCGCGTCACGACCGTTGTCGAGACCGAGCCGCTGGGCCGCGGCGGCGGCCTCAAGTACGCGGCCGGCTCACTGCCCCGCCCGGACGAGCCCTGGTACGCCACCAACGGCGACATCTGGACCCGCTTCCCGCTCCGCGAGATGGCCGCCTTCCACCACGAGCGCGCCGCCGAGGCCACCCTCGCGCTGGCCCGCCCCCGCATCCCCTGGGGCGCCGTGGAGACCGACGCGTTCGGGCATGTGCTGGACTTCATCGAGTCGCCGCCCTCGCCGTATCTCATCAACGCCGGTGTCTACGTCTTCTCCGCCGCCTTCACGGAACTGCTCCCCGACCGCGGCGACCACGAGCGCACCACCTTCCCGCGCCTCGCCCGCGAACGCCGGCTGGCCGGCTTCCCGCTCCCCCAGGGCGCCTACTGGCGCGCCATCGACACCGCCAAGGACCTCACCGAGGCCGCCAAGGAACTGAGCGCCCAAGGGCGTTGAAGGGGAGGGCGGGGCGTACGCAGGGCCGTGGCGGGCCCTGAGGGCCCAGGAAGCCGTACGACGCCCCTGCCCCGCCACCACGGCCACCACACGCACGCTGCCGCCAGGTCGGCCGTACGCCGCGCCCCGCCCGCCACCCTCGGCCGTGCACGCCATCCCGCTGCCACCCTCCGGCGCCCCCCACACACAACAGCCCCCGACCACCCCCTCCCCCAACGGCCGGTGCAGAAGAGCCGTGCGGGGAGATCGGGGCGATCGGGGGCGGTGGGTGCGGGGGCGGTGGGTCAGCCCAGGAGGCCGCCGAGGGCGTCGCGGCCGGAGTCGCTTCCGGAGTCGCTGCTGCTGCCGCTGCTGCCGGTGGTGCCGCCGCCGGTGCCGCCCGCCGAGGGCGGTACCCGGCTCGGTACCGGGGCCCGGCGGGTCGGCACGCTCTGCTGCGGTGCGCTGGTGGTCGCGCCGGGCTGCTCCGCGAGGCCGCTGCTGCTGCCCGTCGACCGTCCGGTGCCGGGGGCCGAGGCGGCCGGTGTGCCGGGCTTGCGGGCCTTGTGCGAGGCGCCCGCGGAGGGCGTTCCGGGGCGCGGTGCGGCGCTGCCGGTGTGGCGGTGGCCGGGACGGGTGGCGCGCTTGCCGGGGCGGGGCAGCGGGGAGCCGGGGAGGTTGTTGATCGCGGGCTCGCCGGGACGGGGGACGGTCGCCACGGTCGCGGAGCGGACGGCGCCGCCGAGCAGCGAGCCGATGAGCAGGGTCAGCCCGGCCACCATCGCGGTCATCAGGGCGCCGCGGCGCAGTACCCGGCGCCGCAGGTCGGCCACCTCGACGCGGGGACCGAGCCGCCGCCAGGCCTCACCGGCCAGCCGCCCGTCCATGGAGTAGACCGGGGCGCCCGCGATGATCAGCGGGCTCCAGGCGGCGAGGTAGATGATGTCGGGGGCGTCGTAGGCGGGGACGGTGCGCCAGGTGACGGTCATCAGCAGCGCCGCGGACAGCAGCGTGCCGATCGACGCGGCGACCCGCTGCCACAGTCCGCAGATGGTCAGGACGCCGACGACGACCTGGAGGAAGGCGACGGTCAGGCCGGCGCCGACGGGGTGCGAGACGGCGAAGTCGCGCAGCGGCACGGCCAGCGCCCAAGGGTCGAGCGACAGCAGCCACTTGACCATCGAGCCGCGCTCACCGCCGTCGAAGTAGACGGGGTCGCAGAGCTTGCCCATCCCGGCGTAGACGGAGATCAGGCCGAGGAAGATGCGCAGCGGCAGCAGGACGACGCCGAGGTTCATCCGGCGGCCGGGGTAGTACGCGTGCCGCACGGAGTCGGCGTTGCGCCGCCGGCCGCCGGGGTCGTAGCCGTCCGGTGCCTCGAACCGGTCGTCCTCGTAGCCGTCGTCGAGCGGACCGCGGCTGCCGTACGAGGTGTTCCGGTAGGGGGTGTCGCGGTAGGTGTCGGCGTACGCGCTGCCCACGGGGCGTACGCCGCGCAGCAGCTTGGTGTCGTTCTGGGCGGGGCCGCGCTGGCCGATCACGGTCTGGGCGGGGGGCGCGTCGTCGAGGCGGACCCGGGGCAGGACCTGGGTCGTGCCGACGTCCTCGCCCGGTCCGTCGAGGCCGATGCCCGCGTCGCGTACCGCGTGCAGGAGTTGGGTGGTGGCGCCGGCCGTGCCGCCCGGTGCGGTGCGGCCGCTCCACACCACGGGCGCCCGGCGTCTGGCACCGGCGGACGGGCCCCGGCCGGCGGGGATGTGCGCGGTGTCGGCGGCGCCGCCCGCCACGGGCGCGGCGAGCTGTACGCGGAAGCTGGCGTGGTTGACGATGACCTGCGCGGGATCGCACGGCACCTTGACCGAGCTCAGGCCCGGCTCGTCATCGAAGCCCGGCGAGCGTCCCCCCGTAGGCGTGCGGGGTGTTCTGGTGTCCACGCTCATCTAACCGAGTGACTCGCGGGAAAGACACTGCCTTGACCGGGTCGATCTGTCCGAGACCCGTCAAAAGATCACGGGATCCGGCGAAGACGTACGGAGGGTCAGGCCCTGCCCCGGGGTGGCGCGGCGGTGTGCCGGGCGCCCCGGGGCACCGGACTCAGGCGCGGCGGCGGGCCGCCTCCCACAGGACGACACCGGCCGCGACACCGGCGTTCAGCGACTCCGCGCCGCCCGGCATCGGGATCCGCACCCGGACGTCACAGGTCTCGCCGACCAGCCGCGACAGGCCCTTGCCCTCGCTGCCGACGACGATCACGACCGGGCCGTCCAGCGCCTCGACGTCCTGGAGCTCCAGCTCGCCGTCCGCGGCCAGCCCGACGACCGTCAGACCGGCCTTCTGGTACGACTCCAGGGTCCGGGTCAGGTTGGTGGCGCGGGCGACCGGCGTACGGGCCGCGGTGCCCGCCGAGGTCTTCCACGCACCGGCCGTCATCCCGGCCGCCCGGCGCTCCGGCACGACCACGCCGTGGCCGCCGAAGGCACACACGGAGCGGACCACGGCGCCGAGGTTGCGCGGGTCGGTGACGCCGTCGAGCGCGACGATCAGCGGGTCGGCACCCTCGTCGAAGGCGGCCGCGGCCAGGTCCTCGGGGTGCGCGTAGTCGTACGGCGGGACCTGGAGGACCAGGCCCTGGTGGTTGAGGCCGTTGGTCATCCGGTCCAGCTCGGGGCGCGGCGCCTCCATCAGGTTGATGTCGCCGCGCTCCGAGGCGAGCTGGAGTGCGGCGCGCACCCGCTCGTCGGTGTCGATGAACTGCTGGACGTAGAGGGTGGTCGCGGGCACGCCGTCGCGCAGCGCCTCGAAGACCGGGTTACGGCCGACGACCAGCTCCGCGGTGCCCTTGGCACCGCCGCGCCGCGGGGCCGGGCGGCGCGCCGCGGCCTGCTTCGCCTGGGCGTTGGCCACGCGGTTCTTGACGTGTCCCTTGCGCGCGGAGGCGGGCGGGGTCGGGCCCTTGCCTTCCAGGCCCCGGCGCCGCTTGCCGCCGCTGCCGACCTGCGCGCCCTTCTTGTTGGACGTGCGGCGGTTCCTGCGCTGGCTGTTGCCGGCCATGGGTCACCTGTTTCTTCACTGCTCTCGACGTCTCGCGACGTGGAGTGGGGACGTACGTATGGAATGAGTGTCGCCCGCGGCCACCGGGGCGGTCGAATCCGGGTGGCCGGTGACGGGCGGGACGGGGGTCAGGACAGCGACCAGCGCGGGCCCGAGGGGGTGTCCTCGATGGCGAGTCCGGACTGCTGGAGCTGGTCGCGGATGGCGTCGGCGGTGGCGTAGTCCTTGCGGGAGCGGGCGGCCTGGCGCTGGTCGAGGACCAGGCGGACCAGGGAGTCGACCACGCCGTGGAGGTCGTCGCCGCGGTCCGTCCCGGCGCCGGACCAGCGCTCGTCGAGCGGGTCCAGGCCGAGCACCCCGAGCATCGCCCGCAGCTCGGCGAGCCGGGCCACCGCCGATTCCTTGTCGTCGGCGAGCAGCGCGGAGTTGCCCTGGCGGACGGTGGTGTGCACGATCGCCAGCGCCTGCGGGACGCCCAGGTCGTCGTCCATCGCCTCGGCGAAGGCCGGCGGCACCTCGGGCGCGGGCTCGACGGCGCCGGCCTTCTCGACCGCGCGCTGGATGAAGCCCTCGATCCGCGCGAACGCGGACTCGGCCTCCCGCAGCGCTTCCTCGCTGTACTCGATCATCGAGCGGTAGTGCGGGGTGCCCAGGTAGTAGCGCAGCACGATCGGGCGCCAGTGCTTGACCATCTCCGCGACCAGCAGGGAGTTGCCGAGCGACTTGGACATCTTCTCGCCGCTCATGGTCACCCAGGCGTTGTGGGTCCAGTACGCGGCGAAGTCGTCGCCGTACGCCTTGGCCTGCGCGATCTCGTTCTCGTGGTGCGGGAAGACGAGGTCGACGCCGCCGCCGTGGATGTCGAAGGCCGAGCCCAGGTACTTGTGGGCCATCGCCGAGCACTCCAGATGCCAGCCGGGCCGGCCGCGGCCCCAGGGGGTCTCCCAGCTGGGCTCGCCCTCCCTGGCCGCCTTCCACATCGCGAAGTCGCGGGGGTCCCGCTTGCCGGTCTCGCCCTCGCCCTCCGGCTGGCGGAGGTTGTCCAACTCCTGGTTGGACAGCTGGAGATACTCCGGGAAGGACTTCACGTCGAAGTAGACGTTGCCGTCGGCGGCGTAGGCGTGGCCCCGCTCGATCAGGCCGCGCATCATCTCGATCATCTCGGGGATGTGGCCGGTGGCGCGCGGCTCATAGGTGGGACGCAGGCAGCCGAGAGCGTCATAGGCCGTGTTGAAGGCGACCTCGTTCTCGTAGCCGATCGACCACCAGGGACGGCCCTGCTCGGCCGCCTTCTTGATGATCTTGTCGTCGATGTCCGTGACATTGCGCACGAATGTCACGTCGTAGCCGCGGTAGTCGAACCAGCGGCGCATGATGTCGAAGTTCAGTCCCGACCTGATGTGCCCGATGTGCGGGGCGGCCTGCACGGTCGCGCCACACAGGTAGATCGAGACACAGCCCGGCACGAGCGGGGTGAAGTCGCGAATCTGCCGGGCGCTGGTGTCGTACAGGCGAATCGTCACGGAACCAGGGTAGTCGGAACGAGGCAGTGCCCCGCGACCCATTGGGCCACGGGGAAACAGATCCGCCACAACCGCCCGATTCGCCCGAAGTGCCACCCCGCCCGGAGCGGCCCGGGGCCTGGTCAGATGCTGCCCACGATCTTGCGCGGGGTGATCCGCACCACGACCCGCTCGGCGTCCTCGGCCGACGCCGGGTTGAACTCCGCGTACGGCTTGCCGGTGTACTTCCGCGACAGCTCGTCGATCAGCTCCGGCCCGCCCTCCGTGCTGAGCGAAGCGGAGCCGCGGACCTCGGCGTACGTATAGGGCGCGTCGAAGGGCTGCACGACAACGGAGACTCGGGCATCGCGGCGGAGGTTGCGCTCCTTGCGGCGGCCGACGGTCGTCGAGATCAGCAGATCGTCGCCGTCCCGCTTCACCCAGACCGGGGAGACCTGGGGGCTGCCGTCGGGCTGGACGGTCGCCACGGTCACGAAGACCGGGGTGTCGAGGAGCTGCTTGAGGTCGTCCGACAGGGTGGCAGTCACGAGGGGTCCTTCCAGCGGGCCGTTCCGAGGGACACGAGTACTCCGATGCTCCCCCCAACACCCGCGCGGCGCCCGGCATTCCCGCGCCATACGGGGGAATGCCGGGCGCCGCGTCCGCCGGTCCGGGCCCTGCCGGAAACCGGTCAGGCCGTACGGAAGACGATCGCCGTGGCGACCGCGGCCAGGCCCTCGGCGCGGCCGGTCAGGCCCAGCCCGTCCGAGGTCGTGCCGGAGACCGAGACCGGCGCCCCGACGGCCGCCGACAGCGCCTTCTGGGCCTCGTCCCGGCGCTTGCCGACCTTCGGGCGGACGCCGATGACCTGCACCGCGACATTGCCGATGGTGAAGCCCTCGGCCCGCACGATCCGCGCGGCCTCGGCCAGCAGGGTCACCCCGGACGCGCCGGACCACTCGGGGCGGCCGGTGCCGAAGTGCGCCCCCAGGTCGCCGACGCCGGCCGCCGAGAACAGCGCGTCACAGGCGGCGTGGGCGGCCACATCGCCGTCACTGTGGCCGGCCAGGCCGTAGCCGTCGCTCTCCGCGGCGTCCCAGAGCAGCCCGGCGCACCACAGCTCACGGCCCTGCTCGAAGGCGTGCACATCCGTGCCGATGCCGACGAGCGGGAGCAGCGGGGCGGCGGGGGCCCCGGCGGGGATCGGCTCAGACATAGCCATCGGTGGCCCTCCTGCGGGCGAGTACGGCCTCGGCCAGGACCAGGTCCAGCGGCCGGGTCACCTTGAATGCCTCCTCGTGGCCGGGAACGACCACGACCGGCGAGCCGAGCCGTTCGACCAGCCCGGCGTCGTCGGTGGCACCCTCGCCCTCGACGACGGTGTCATGCGCCTTGCGCAGGGTCGCCAGGTCGAAGCCCTGCGGGGTCTGTACGGCGCGCAGCAGCGCCCGCTCCGGGGTGCCGACGACCGGCTCGGGGGAGCCCTGCGGCTGCGGATCGACCTGCTTGACGGTGTCGGCCAGCGGCAGCGCCGGGACGACGGCGGGCGCACCTGCACGGACGGCGGCGACCACCGCGTCGACCGTGTCGACCGGGACCAGCGGCCGCGCGGCGTCGTGCACCAGCACCACGTCGACGGTGTCCGGGAGGGCGGCCAGACCGAGCTGGACGGACTCCTGGCGGGTCCCGCCGCCGGGGACGACCCGCAGTTCGGTCCGCTCGGGCAGCGGATGCTCGTCGAGCAGGCGGCTGACCTCGGCGGCGCCGTCGGGCGGGGCGACCACCACGATCACGGAGATCGCGCGAGAGGCGGCCATCGCGCGGACGGCGTGCACCAGCATCGGGGTGCCGCCCAGGGTGCGCAGCGCCTTGGGGGTGCCGGGACCGAGCCGGACACCGCGGCCGGCGGCGGGAATCACCGCGGCGGTGCGGAGGGGACGGGAGGGATCTGACATCGATGGCTCCGGAGTCCGGGGCGAGCCCGGAATTGACGCAGACAGGTTTGTTTCCTCGGACGAGGTGGGTATGGCCTGGGCGTGCCCCCTACGGGGGGAGTGCCGGGCGCGACGCCTTGACCGGACCCTTCCGTGACATCGGTCGAGCCAGCTGCCCGGGCCCGGCACGTCACAGGGGGGCGGTGGTCCTCGCGGGTACCAGCTGATCGCCCCCCATGGATCCATCGCAACACCCGCAGATATGCCGCAGCGCCCGGCAACGGACCGCTCCCCTCGGGGAGTCGATCGTCACTCGGGCACCGCGGCATTGCTACGTCGTCGCTGCGTAGGATTTCCTTGGCTGGGATTTCCTGGCGCTGGATTTGCCTGCGTTGGATGGCGCCAACGCCGGGCAGGGCCAGCGCTTCAGCGTCGTCAGGACGCGAGTACCTCGTCGAGCAGGGCCTCGGCCTTGTCCTCGTTGGTGTTCTCCGCGAGGGCGAGCTCGCTCACCAGGATCTGGCGCGCCTTCGCGAGCATCCTCTTCTCACCGGCGGAGAGGCCGCGCTCACGCTCACGCCGCCACAGGTCACGCACCACTTCGGCAACCTTGATCACATCGCCGGAGGCGAGCTTCTCGAGATTTGCCTTGTAGCGACGGGACCAGTTCGTGGGCTCTTCGGCATACGGTGCGCGAAGCACCTCGAAGACCCGGTCCAGCCCGTCCTGACCAACCACGTCGCGTACGCCGACGAACTCCGCATTGTCCGCTGGCACACGAACAGTCAAGTCGCCCTGGGCGACCTTCAGCACCAAGTAGGTCTTGTCCACGCCTTTGATCTGGCGAGTTTCGATGGCCTCGATCAGCGCGGCCCCGTGATGGGGATAGACCACGGTGTCGCCAACCTTGAACGTCATGTGACAGGTACCCCTTCCGTGGCTATCCATGCTAACACGGGAACGGGCCGTTCTGAATGGCGTTTTCGCAGGTCAGGGCATATCTCGGGGCTTGACAACAGCGACCGGAACGTGCTGCGAGGGGTCTCGGGAGATGGGAATTCGCAGGTCGGAGGGGCTGCACGGGTGAGCGGAAACATGCCCGTCATGTACCGGGAAGGCGATGACCGACAGGCCGAACGTCCCGGTTTGCACGGATCCACACGAGCGAGTTCCGGTACTCCGTTCGGCTGCTCAGGGGCCTCTTCGGACGGATTCCGGAATTGATCACGAACCGGCGGGCGAAGAGTGTGATCAA
This sequence comes from Streptomyces sp. bgisy130, assembly GCF_057708345.1. Classification (NCBI taxonomy): domain Bacteria; kingdom Bacillati; phylum Actinomycetota; class Actinomycetes; order Kitasatosporales; family Streptomycetaceae; genus Streptomyces; species Streptomyces sp. bgisy130. The sequence goes on along the minus strand of NZ_JBYISA010000003.1, from coordinate 43,373 downwards.
TTCCGCGTGCCCTTCACATTCCCTGCGAATACCGCTTTTCCCAGGAAGGAAACCAGCCGCTCGCCACCCGAACGGCCTCTTGCCGAAAATTCATGCCCGTTCTTGAGAACGTTCTCGACTCCGTCTGATCTGCGAAGCGTTCCGTGTGCCGTTCCGCCGGCCGTTCCATCGGTCGTTCCATCGGTCGTTCCGGGTACCGCGTGCGGCCGGCCGTTTCGCGGTGCGTTCTCCCGTCGCTTCCCGGGGGCTCCGGCCGCCGTCGGGTCCCGTACAGGGGCCGCGTACGAGGGCGGTGGAACGGGGCCCGGGCGGCGGTGGCGGGCCGCTGATCGCGCTGGGGGCGGGTCGGGTGCGGCGGCGCGAGGGCGGCTCGGTAACCTAGCGGCGCTGACACACCCTTAGGGCGGCTTTACGCACCCGTCGTCATGACGCGTACGGAGGGCCGCCCCAGCCGTCCATCCGCGACCGGGCACGAACGTTCGGCCGCCGTAGCTCGTCAAGGAGATGCCGCCGCCGTGAGCCGCAGCCTTCGACGCGGCGTCCTCGCCGCCACCGTCCTCTCGCTCTCGATCGCCACGCTGTCCGCGTGCGGGGCCGGGAACGACGCCCAGACGCTGGAGGTCAAGCCGGACAACGCCGCGACCTCCGTGGGCGACATCAAGATTCAGAACGCCAACGTGATCACCCAGCCCGAGGTGGACGCCAAGGGCCCGGCCGTGGTCTCCGCGACGGTGTTCAACAGCGGCACCAAGGACCAGAAGCTGACCGCGCTCTCCGTCGACGGCACCGGCCAGACGGCCAAGCTCGCGCCGGCCGACCACGGCTCCGGCCCGATCACCGTGCCCGCCGGCGGCTCCGTCGTGATCGGCGGCGAGGGCAACCCCTCGGCCGTCCTCGCCAGCGGCCGGGAGGCCGTCCAGGACGGCAACGCGCAGCCGCTGACCTTCAAGTTCAGCTCCACCGGGCAGGTGCGGATCAACGCCTACGTCGTCCCGGCGAAGAACTACTTCGAGGGCTACGGGCCCTCGAAGGTGCCGTCGCCCTCCGGCTCGCCGTCGGCGTCCGGGTCCGGCAAGCCCTCGGGCAAGCCGTCGGGGTCGGCGTCCCCGTCCGGTTCCGGCGAGCCGACCACCGCGGCGGACCACGCCGAGCACTGAGCCGGCCGCACGACGGCGGCAGGCCGTCACCACCACGCGTCAGGGGCGCCCGTCCGATCCGGAGGGGCGCCCCTGACGCGTGGCGTGGCGCAGCGCCGCAGGGCGCCGCGCGGGCCGGTTTACGGCTCGAACTTGTAGCCCAGGCCGCGGACCGTGACGAGGTAGCGCGGCGCGCCCGGGTCGGGCTCGATCTTGGCGCGCAGCCGCTTGACGTGCACGTCCAGGGTCTTGGTGTCGCCCACGTAGTCGGCGCCCCAGACCCTGTCGATGAGCTGCATGCGGGTCAGCACCCGGCCGGCGTTGCGCAGCAGCATCTCCAGGAGGTCGAACTCCTTCAGCGGCAGATCGACCTTGCCGCCGGCGACCGTGACGACATGGCGGTCCACGTCCATCCGGACCGGGCCGGCCTCCAGGGCCTGCGGGGCGACCTCCTCCGGCTCGCCGCGGCGGCGCAGCACGGCGCGGATACGGGCGACCAGTTCGCGGGAGGAGAAGGGCTTGGTGACGTAGTCGTCGGCTCCTATTTCCAGGCCGACGACCTTGTCGATCTCACTGTCCTTGGCGGTCACCATGATGACCGGGACATTGGAGCGGCCGCGGAGCTGGCGGCAGACCTCGGTGCCGGGCAGGCCGGGCAGCATCAGGTCCAGCAGCACGAGATCGGCGCCGTTGCGCTCGAACTCGTCCAGTCCGTCAGGGCCCGTAGCCGCGATGGCGACCTCGAAGCCCTCCTTGCGAAGCATGTACGACAGTGCATCGCTGAACGATTCCTCGTCCTCGACGACAAGCACTCGGGTCACGGAAGGACCTCCGGGGCTGGGTGAGCAGGGAGCGGATCGTTGAAGGTCTCGTACGGGCGGTCCTCGTCGTCGAGGCCCTCCGCGGAGAGGTCGGCGGGCCGTTCGCGGTCGCGTACGGCCCCGGCTTCCGGGAGACGCAGGGTGAAGGTGGAACCTTGTCCCTCGGCGCTCCACACCGTGACCTCCCCGCCGTGCGAGGCGGCCACATGCTTGACGATGGCGAGGCCGAGGCCGGTCCCGCCGGTGGCGCGCGAGCGCGCCGGGTCCACACGGTAGAACCGCTCGAAGATGCGGTCCCGGTCCTTCTCGGATATCCCGATGCCCTGGTCGGTCACCGCGATCTCGATCAGGTCGCCGCCGGGCGCGGAGACATGGCGCCCGGCGATCCCGACGCGGGTGCGCGCCGGGGAGTAGTTGACGGCGTTCTCGACGAGGTTGCCCAGGGCCGCCGCGAGCTGGCCGCGATTGCCCCAGACGCTGAGCTCGGCGGTGCCGCCGGCGGCCATCGTGATCTGCTTCGCGCCGGCCTGCTGGCGGCAGCGGTCCACCGCCTCGGCGACCAGCTCGTCGACCCGGACCGGCTCGGCGTCCTCCAGCGGGTCGTCGTTCTGCACCCGGGAGAGATCGATGAGCTCCTGGACGAGGCTGGTCAGGCGGGTGGCCTCGTTCTGCATCCGGCCGGCGAAGCGCTCGACGGCCTCGGGGTCGTCGCTGGCGTCCATCACGGCCTCGGAGAGCAGCGACAGGGCGCCGACCGGCGTCTTGAGCTCATGGCTGACGTTGGCCACGAAGTCGCGGCGGACGGCCTCTATGCGGCGGGCCTCGGTGAGGTCCTCGACCAGCAGCAGGACGAGCCGGGAGCCGAGCGGGGCGACTCTGGCGGAGACCGCGAGGGCCTCGCCGCGGCCGGTGCCGCGGCGCGGGAGATCCAGCTCGACCTGGCGTATCTCCCCGTCCCTGCGGGTGTCGCGGGCCATCTGCATCATCGGTTCGACGGCGAGCTTGCCGCCGCGGACCAGCCCGAGGGCGTACGCGGCGGAGCTGGCCTTGACGACGGCGTCGGCCTCGTCGAGCACCACCGCGGAGGAGCGGAGCACCGAGAGCACGGTGTCGACGCCGGGCGGCAGCGCGGCGTCGGTGTGCAGCGAGCTGCGGGTGGGCTTGGCCTGATCGCGCTCGCTCCAGCGGAACGCCAGCATGGCGAAGACGCCGGTGCACAAGCCGGCGATCGCTGCCACTGCGGCGACGGCCGCATCCACGTTCATGACTCCAGGTTATGCGCCGGGTCGGACACTTCCCCAGCCGTGCGAGGCCCTGCTCGAACAGCCGTCGCCCAGAGTTCACTGTGGCGTCCCTACGGGTTCACTCCGGAGGCCGGTGCGGAGCGTGCGCCCGTCCACCGGATGCCCCTAGGGAAACCGGCGCGTGCGCCCCACCGATCCGGCGCACGGCCAGGTGAACCGCCCGGCCGGCCCCGGGGCAGCGGTTGCGTCGCCCAGAGTTCACCTTCACGTCGGTGCTGGTTCACCCCCGGTGGCACCGCAGGTCGCGCGGCGCCCGCAGGGTGAGGGTGCGGGTGCCGGACCGGTTCCGCTCCGACCCGCGACCGGACACCCTGAGCGACCGCGGGCGGGCGCCCCTCCGGAGCACGGCACCGCGGAGTACCGGCTCCGCGGAGCGCTCCTCCGGGATCCGCGCCGCGCGGGCACCGGCCGTGAGAGCGTGGGCACAGGTCACCCTGCACCCCGTTCCACCTCCCACCCCACGCCACATCACCACATCGAAGCGAGAGAAGGTCACTGATGCGGGACGCGTACCACGAGGAGCTGGATTCGATCGGCGAGGGCCTGGTCGAGATGGCCCGGCTCGTCGGCTCCGCGATCGGGCGCGCCACCACGGCGATACTCGACGCGGACCTCAAGCTGGCCGAGAACGTCATCGCCGGCGACGAGAAGGTCGATGACCTCCAGCGCGACCTGGAGGCCCGTGCGATCGCCCTGCTCGCGCGGCAGCAGCCGGTCGCCACCGACCTGCGGATCGTCGTCACCTCGCTGCGGATGAGCGCCGACCTGGAGCGCTCCGGCGACCTGGCCCAGCATGTGGCCAAGCTGGCCCGGCTGCGCTTCCCGGAGTCGGCCGTTCCGCGCGATCTGCACGCCACCATTCTGGAGATGGGGCAGCTGGCGCAGCGCCTGATGGCCAAGGCCGCCGAGGTCATCATCACCAAGGACGTCGACCTCGCGCTCCAGCTGGAGCAGGACGACGACGCGATGGACATGCTGCACCGCACGCTCTTCCAGCACCTGATGGACGACCGCTGGAAGCACGGCATCGAGACGGCCGTGGATGTGACCCTGCTGGGCCGCTACTACGAGCGCTTCGCGGACCACGCGGTGTCCGTCGCCAAGCGGGTCGTCTACCTGGTCACCGGTGAGCACGCCGACGAGATCGCCCCGCCGACGGCGGTGGAGGGGGCCTGACGGCACCGGCGGGCGGAGGGCGCGAGTCCGCCCCATGAGCCACCGTGCGCCGTTGACGTGTGCTTCCACGCGCCGTTGACGCGCCTCGTCACCCGGGCTTGCAATGGGCAGCAGGTGACCCCTAGGAGGCAATGCATGGCACCCATGGCGGACTCCCCCAGCCCCGCGGCCGAGGCCCCGACGGCCGTCGACCGCCCGCGGCTCCCGCTGCTCGGCGCCTGTGGCTGCGGCCCCGGCTGTAGCTGCGGCTGCCAGTCGGGCGGACCGTGCCAGTGCGGCGGCGGCTGCTAGCGACCTCGACGGCACAGCGCCACGGCGGCCCCGACCGGTCGGTTCCGGTCGGGGCCGCCGCCGTGTCCCGCGGCCGCGGCGCTCCCCTTACGGGCCGCCGCGAGGCCGGGTCACACAGTGAGCGTCAGCGGATGGATCTCGTCCGCCTTGTGGCCGGCGCGCTCGTGGATGCGCTGCACGGCCCCCGCCGACGGCGCCTCCGACAGACAGAACACATCGCCGGACTCCGTGTCGGCCCAGGCGTGCTCGAAGGTCACGCCCTCCTCGCTCTGGATGGCGAGATCGGCCTGATGCGCGGCTTGGAACTCATCGCGCGTGAGGTCCTTCATACCGTGATGGATGTCCATGAACTTGGGCATCGGGCTCATCCTCCAGGTTGCAGACGACACCCCCTCTTCCATGCTGCACGCTGCCCTTGCTCTCAGCTACGGCTGCCCGCCGGGCGGCGCCGGAGCAGGAGCCGGATGCCGCCCCGGCACGAGGAGGAAGCACCAAGGCCCCCGGCCGACGGCGTCATCGCCGCAGGCCGGGGGCCTTGCTCCGCACGCGGTGCGGACTGCGCTGGCGTGGGCTACTTCTTCTTGCCCTGGTTCTTCACTGCCTCGATGGCGGCCTTGGCGGCCTCCGGGTCGAGGTAGGTGCCGCCGGGCTTGACCGGGCGGAAGTCGGCGTCCAGCTCGTAGGCGAGCGGGATGCCGGTGGGGATGTTCAGGCCGGCGATGTTCTCGTCGGAGATGCCGTCGAGGTGCTTGACCAGCGCGCGCAGGCTGTTGCCGTGCGCGGCGACCAGGACCGTGCGGCCGGCGAGGAGGTCCGGGACGATGCCGTCGTACCAGTACGGCAGCATGCGGACGACGACGTCCTTGAGGCACTCGGTCTTCGGGCGCAGCTCCGGCGGGATCGACGCGTAGCGCGGGTCGTCCGACTGGGAGAACTCGGCGCCGTCCTCCAGGGCGGGCGGCGGGGTGTCGTACGAGCGGCGCCAGAGCATGAACTGCTCCTCGCCGAACTCGGCCAGCGTCTGCGCCTTGTCCTTGCCCTGGAGCGCACCGTAGTGGCGCTCGTTCAGCCGCCAGCTGCGGTGGACCGGGATCCAGTGCCGGTCGGCGGACTCCAGGGCCAGCTGCGCGGTGCGGATGGCGCGCTTCTGGAGGGAGGTGTGCACTACGTCGGGGAGCAGGCCGGCGTCCTTGAGCAGCTCTCCGCCGCGGACTGCCTCCTTCTCGCCCTTCTCGTTGAGATTGACGTCCACCCAGCCGGTGAACAGGTTCTTCGCGTTCCACTCGCTCTCGCCGTGGCGGAGGAGGATCAGCTTGTACGGTGCGTCGGCCATGGCGTCGAGCGTAATCGACGGCCGGACCAGGCCCTGCGCGGGTCCAGGAGCTGGGATCCCCGGCGACGTTTGACGCTTCCCGTCAATTGAGTGGCGGGTCGGGCCGGGCGCTCAGTAGGGTGCGGATGCCGCAGTCACCACTTACACCGCTCGCCTCTTCCGTGCCCGCCGCCCGCCCTTACGGCGCCCGACGCGGCCGGACCTGCCCGCATCCCTGCCACGCACCGCTTCACCATTCGACGGGGGAAATGTCATGTCCGCATCCACACCCGGCCCCACCAGGCGGTCCGGTTTCCGAAGGGCCGCCCTGGAGAGCGTCTCCGGCCTCCCCCGGCAGTTCTGGTGGCTGTGGACCAGCACCTTGATCAACCGGCTGGGTGCCTTCGTCGCCACCTTCCTCGCCCTCTATCTGACCGTCGAGCGCGGCTACTCGGCCTCGTACGCGGGACTGGTGGCGGCGCTGCACGGGCTGGGCGGCGTGATCTCGTCCGTGGGTGCCGGGGTGATGACCGACCGGCTCGGCCGGCGGCCCACCATGCTGATCGCGCAGCTGTCGACGGCAGCGTCCGTCCTGCTGCTCGGCTTCATGACGGACCCGGTCGCCATCGCGGTGGTGGCGGGCCTGGTCGGTATGGCGAGCAACGCCTCCCGCCCCGCCGTCCAGGCGATGATGGCGGACATCGTCGCCCCCGAGGACCGCGTCCGCGCCTTCTCCCTGAACTACTGGGCGATCAACCTCGGCTTCGCCATCTCCTCCACCGCCGCCGGACTCATCGCCGAACACGGCTACTTGGCCCTCTTCGTGGGCGAGGCCACGCTCGTGCTGGCCTGTGCGCTGGTGGTTTTCTGGAAGCTCCCGGAATCGCGCCCCGACCCGAGCACCCCGGGCGGCCCGGACGACGGTGCCACCGGTCCGGCCCCCGCCCCGGTCTCCATGCTGACCGTCCTGCGCGACGGCCGGTTCATGACCGTCGTCGGCCTCAACCTGCTGCTCGCGCTGCTCTTCCAGCAGGCCTATGTCTCGATGCCCGTGTCGATGGGTCAGGACGGCTTCTCCAGCGCCCAGTTCGGCATGGTCATCGCGGTCAACGGCGTGCTCGTCGTCCTGCTTCAGATCCCGGTGACGCGCTTCATCGAACACCGCAGCCCGGCCCTGCTGCTCATCGGCTCCGCCCTGCTCGCCGGCTACGGCTTCGGGCTGACCGCGCTGGCCGGCTCGGTCGCCATGTACGCGGTCGCCGTCACCGTCTGGACCCTCGGCGAGATCATCAACTCCCCTACCCAGATGGGGCTGGTGGTGCGGCTGTCCCCGCTGCACGGCCGCGGCCGCTACCAGGGCATGTACAACCTGTCCTGGTCGGTCGCCTCCCTCGCGGCCCCTCTGCTCGGCGGCGTGGTGATCGACCAGTACGGGGCGGATGTCCTGTGGGCCGGCTGCGCGGCCGTGGGCACGGTGGCGGCGGTGGGCTACGGGCTGCTGCTCCGGGGCCTGCCGGCGGTGGAGGGCACGGGGGCGGTGGCCGCGGGGCAGCCCGTAGGTGACACGCGGGAGTCGGCGGAGCCGGTGTCGTCGCAGTCGGTGTCGTCGGAGCCGGTGCCGCCTTCCGGGCGTGCGCGGGAGGTTGGGGCGCCGGTGGGGGCGGGCGAGCCGGTGGCGTGAGGGGGCGCCGGGCCCTTCGGCGTAACGGCTACGCGGAGGGCCGCTGGGTCAGATGCGCGAAGGCGTCGAGGTTGCGGGTGGACTCGCCGCGGGACACCCGCCAGGCGTACTCCTTGCGGATCGCCGTGGCGAAGCCCATCTCCAGCAGGGTGTTGAAGCTGCCGTCGGCGTTCTCCAGGACCGTGCCGAGGATGCGGTCGAGTTCGTCGGGGGTGACGGCGGCCAGCGGGAGCTTGCCCACGAGGTAGATGTCGCCGAGCTTGTCGATCGCGTAACCGACGCCGTAGAGGCGGGTGTTGCGTTCGAGGAGCCAGCGGTGCACGGCCTCGTGGTTCTCGTCGGGGCGGCGGACGACGAAGGCGTTGATGGAGAGCGAGTGCCGGCCGACGATCAGCGAGCAGGTCGTGGAGAGCTTGCGGGTCCCGGGGAGCTTGATGACGTAGGTGCCGTGGGAGGGGGACTCCCAGTCGAGACCGGCGTCGTTCAGCGTCTGCTCGATCACCTCGTGCGCGGTCGCCCCCGGGGGCACGGCCGGCCCGGCCTGCCCCGTCGCCTTGCTCACGCCGTGGTCCTCGCCCGTGTCACCCATGGAGCGATCGTAGGTGACGGCGGTGCTCCTGCATGGCGGCGGTGTAGACGTCACCGGTCGCCGCGGCGGCGGTGTCCCAGCCGAAGGACTGGGCGTGCCGGGCCGCGTCGGTGCCCATCCGGGTGGGCAGGTCCGGGTCCGCGACGAAGCGGGCGAGCGCGCGGGCGTAGTCGGCCGGGTCATGGCCGGCGACGAGGAAGCCGCTGACACCGTCGCGCACCGCCACCGGCAGCCCGCCGACCGCGGCCGCGATGACCGGGGTGCCACAGGCCTGGGCCTCGATGGCGACCAGTCCGAACGACTCGCTGTACGAGGGCATGACCAGCACGGAGGCGGCGCGGTACCAGTCGGCGAGCTGTTCCTGGCCGACCGGCGGGCGGAACTGCACCAGATCCGCGATGCCGAGCCGGGCGGCCAGCTTCTGGAGGCCCTCGGGCTTGGCCAGACCGCTGCCACTGGGCCCGCCGACCACGGGCACCACCAGACGGGAGCGCAGCGAGGGGTCCCCCGCCAGCAGGGCGGCGGCCGCGCGCAGCAGGATGTCGGGGGCCTTCAGCGGCTGTATTCGGCCGGCGAAGAGCGGAATGACCGCGTCCTGAGGCAGGCCGAGGCGGGCGCGGGCGGCGGCCCGGCTCTCGGCGACATCGCCGCCGGTGGGCCGGAAGCGGTCGAGGTTGACGCCGGGGTGCACCACCGCGATCTTGTCGGGCTCGGCCTCGTAATGCCGGGCGAGCTCGTCCGCCTCCTCGGCGGTGTTGGCTATCAGCCGGTCCGCTGCCCGGACGATCTGGGTCTCGCCGATGACCCGGGCGGCCGGCTCGGGGGTGTCACCCACGGCCAGCGCGGCGTTCTTGACCTTGGCCATGGTGTGCATGGCGTGCACCAGCGGGACGCCCCAGCGCTCGCCGGCCAGCCAGCCGACATGGCCGGAGAGCCAGTAGTGGGAGTGCACCAGGTCGTAGTAGCCGGGGCGGTGGCCGGCCCACGCCTGCATCACGCCATGGGTGAAGGCGCACAGCTGGGCGGGCAGCTCCTCCTTGGCCAGGCCCTCGTACGGGCCGGCGTCCACATGCCGTACGAGGACGCCGGGGGCGAGCTCGACGGCAGGCGGGAGGGTACCCGTCGTGGCGCGGGTGAAGATCTCCACCTCGATGTTGATCGAGGCGAGCTTCCTGGCCAGCTCGACGATGTAGACGTTCATGCCGCCGGCGTCGCCGGTGCCGGGCTGATGCAGCGGGGAGGTGTGCACGCTGAGCATCGCCACCCGCCGCGGACGGCGGGGGCTGCCGGGCAGCCGCAGCCGGGCCTGGCCCGGGAACTGGCCATGGGGACGACTGCGGAGCCGGGACACGTATTGGCTCACGTCGAGCTACCTCCTAGGCGAGGCGGCGGCGCGCCTCCGACCCCGTCCAACAACCGACCGCGGCCATCCATTTCCGTTCGGCACGCACTCCGCGTACTTTGCCAAAGCGTGACCGAGCGGGGGCGGGCGGGTTCTCTGGGAGAGTGGCCGGGAACGGGGCGGGAGGGGCCGGGAGGGCGCGGCCAGGTGGGGCCCGGTGGATGCTCGGCGGGGGCTCGGCGGGGCCCGGCGGGACCTCGGCCGGCCCCGGCAGGACCTTGGCCGGCCCCGGCGGGGGACCTCGGCGGGCGGCGCACCCGCGGCCACCCCATACTCTCGATGCCATGGCCCGCCGCCCCTCCGTCCCCGCCGCCGCCCCGGCGGCCGCACCCTCCCGCCCCGTCGGCACCGCCACCCGCGGGACCACCAACCCCAACCGGCTGCGCCGCATGGACCGCTGGATCGCCGCGGAACACGGCGCCGTGCTGCGCCGCGCCGCCGACCCCGTCGCGGTCGACCTCGGCTACGGCGCCGCGCCCTGGACCGCGGTGGAGCTGCTGGGCCGGCTGCGGACCGTCCGGCCGGACGCCCGGGTCGTCGGCATCGAGATCGACCCGGCGCGGGTCGCGGCCGCGCGGACCTACGAGCGGCCCGGGCTGGACTTCCTCCACGGTGGCTTCGAGGTGCCGCTGCCGGGTCAGCGGACGCGGGCGCCGGTCCTCATCCGGGCCGCGAATGTGCTGCGGCAGTACGACGAGGCCGAGGTGGCGGCCGTGTGGCGGCGGCTGTGCGCACGGCTGGCGCCCGGCGGGCTGCTGGTCGAGGGCACCTGCGACGAGATCGGGCGACGGCACGTCTGGGTGGCGCTGGGCCCCGAGGGGCCCCGCACGGTCACCTTCGCGGCCCGCCTCAGCGCCCTCCAAACCCCCTCTGAACTGGCCGAACGTCTCCCGAAGGCGCTAATCCACCGCAATGTGCCGGGCGAGCCGGTCCATGCCTTCCTACGGGACTTCGACCGCGCCTGGGCCACCGCCGCCCCGCTCGGCGCGCTGGGCGCCCGCCAGCGCTGGCGGGCGGCCGTGGCGGCGCTGGCCACGGACTGGCCGCTGACCGGCGACCCGCGGCGCCGCCGCCAGGGCGAGGTCACCGTGCGCTGGGAGGCGCTGGCCCCTAAGGGGTGAGCAGGGCAGCCCCGGCCCTACACAGGTCAGCGCCGGCCCCCAGGGGATGACCCGGGCCCCGCCCCTACGCGATCAGCGCCGGCTCCGCCAGGGCCCGCCCCAGCTCCCGGATGCGCCGCTCCGTCTCCGAGCCGTGCGGCGCCGTGTACGTCACCAGCGCCTGGTCCGGGTCGTTGCCCAGCCGGAAGCTCTCGAAGGTGACGACGAGCTCGCCCACCTGGGGATGCAGAATCCGCTTGGTGCCGCGCAGACACTCGTGCACCGACTGCGTCTCCCAGATCCGCCGGAAGTCCGGGCTGTGGGCGAGGAGTTCATTGACCACCTCGCAGATCCGCGGGTCGTCGGGGTGCCGGCCGCTGTCGGCGCGCAGATTGCCGACCACCTCCTCGGCCTTCGCCTCCCAGTCCGGGTGCAGGTCACGCGCCGCCGGGTCGAGGAAGACCAGCAGCGCGGTGTTGCGCCGGTCCGGGGCGAGCCCCTCCAGGTCGAAGGCGATCCGGCCGCCCAGCGTGTTCCAGGCCAGGATGTCCAGCCCGCGGCCGACCACGATGGCCGGGACGGTGTCCGCCATCGCGTCCAGGACCTGCTGGATCTCGGGGCGTACGGTCCGCCGGGGCGCGGGGCCGGCGGCGCAGCAGTCCGCACCGGGGCGCCGGGGTACGGCGATATTGCGCAGGTAGGTGATCTCGCCGTCGGTCAGCCGCAGCGCCCGCGCGATGGCGTCCAGGACGGAGTCGGAGATGGCGGGGGCCCGGCCCTGCTCGATCCGGGTGTAGTAGTCGACGCTGATGCCGGCGAGCTGGGCGACCTCCTCGCGCCGCAGCCCGCGCACCCGGCGCCGGTTCACGCCACCGGGCAGGCCCAGGTCGGCCGGGTCGAGCGCCGCGCGGCGCGCCTTGAGGAACGAGCTGATCTCGATTTCCGCGTACAGCATCGGTCCAGTATGCGACGCACGGCCGGTTGGGTGGTTCCCCCCGTCCCAGGATGCGACGGGCCTGGTCCGCTCCCCGTACGGGCAGCAAGGTGGTGCCCGTACGTCTCGGGGGCGCCCCGGAGCGGAGGTCCCCGGGGCGCGCCCCGGAACGCGCTCCGGCACGCCCCGGAGACGCCGTTCGGGACGACCCCTAAGACCTCGCAAACTCGCGGCTCGAAGACTCGCAGAAGGAGCACCTCATGCAGCGCAGGATCCTCGGCGGCACCGGCATCTCGGTCAGCGAGTACGCGCTCGGCGCGATGATGCTCGGCGGCTGGGGCAACACCGATCACGACGACTGCGTACGGATCGTGCACCGCTCGCTGGACGCCGGGATCAACTTCGTGGACACCGCGGACGTGTACGCCGCCGGCGAGTCCGAGGAGATCGTCGGCAAGGCGCTCAAGGGCCGCCGCGAGGACGTCGTCCTGGCCACGAAGGCCGTCAGCTCCATGGGCCCGGACGCCAACCACGGCGGCAGCTCCCGGCGCTGGATCATGCGCGCGGTGGAGGACAGCCTGCGCCGTCTGGGCACCGACTACATCGACCTCTACCAGATGCACCGCCCCGACCCGACGACCGATATCGACGAGACGCTCGCCGCGCTCTCCGATCTCGTCCGCGCCGGGAAGGTGCGGGCCATCGGCTCCTCGACCTTCCCCGCCGAGCAGATCGTCGAGGCCCAGTGGACCGCCGAGCGCCGCGGCCACCTCCGCTTCCGCACCGAGCAGCCGCCGTACTCGATGCTGGCCCGCGGGGTGGAGAACGCGGTGCTGCCGACCGCACAGCGCTACGGCATGGGCGTGCTGACGTGGGGCCCGCTCAGCGCCGGCTGGCTGTCCGGCCGCGACCTCTCGGCCAGTTCCCGGGCCGGAATGGAGAGCCAGAAGTTCGACCTCTCGATCCCCGGGAACGCCCGCAAGGCCGAGGCGGTCACCGCCCTGTCGAAGGTCGCGGCGGAGGCCGGCCTGTCCCTCCCCCACCTGGCGACCGCCTTCATCCGTTCGCACCCCGCCGTGACGTCCGTGATCATCGGCCCCCGCACCCTCGACCAGCTCGACAGCATGCTGGACGGGTCCGGGGTGACGCTCGACGCGGCCATCCTCGACCGGATCGACGCCATCGTCCCGCCCGGCACCGACCTCAACCGGGCCGACAGCTACTACCTGCCGCCGGCCATCGCGGACGCTTCGCTGCGGAGGCGGTGAGGGGGAGGCTGCGGGGGGGGGGAGCCGGTCTCTTCACTGCGGGGGCCGGACACGGGCATGGCGGGCGAGCCACAGCGGCCAGCCGAGACCGTCCTGAACATCGAGGCTGGTCAAGGCATATGGCGAAACACCGGAGGAGGCTGCGGCTCGGGAGGTGGAGGAAGAGACCGGCTGGCGTCCCGGCCCGATGAAGCCGTTGATCTATGCCGAACCGGCGAACGGCATCACGGATTCCCAGCACTACGTATTCCGGGCAGACGGCGCGACGCACATCGGCCCGCCCACGGAGAAGAACGAGTCCGACCGTATCGAGTGGGTTCCCTTGGCACGGGTCCGCGGAATGATCGACCGTCGGGAGGTCGTCAGTAGCGGTTCGCTCGTCGGGCTGCTCTATGTCCTCATGGACGAGGCGATCCGTGGTCCGCATGCGGCGTCAGCGGAGTCCCGTCCTACGCGCACTACGCTGCCTTGAGCCGCCCCACTTCCCGTGCCTGGTCGGACAGTTGACGCACGGCAGCAAAGCGGCGATACGGGCGCAGCCCCTCCCGCAGGGTGGCGAAATGCTCGTCCCCGCGAGCGCCGGAGGTCCCCGCGTAGTCGTCCATGAAGCGGCCCCATGCCTCGCAGGACTCTTCCACGTGGCGCATGGCGAGGAGGCGTCGGGCGAGAAGTCCGTTGGTGTGCAGGCGGCCCTGGCGTTCCTGCGCCGGCCGGACACGGTTCGAGCGGCGCAGCGCCCGGACCGATTCCGGGCGGTCGCCCAGCTCCCACAGCACGTGCGCCACGTGGAACTCGTAGGCGGCACGGTCGTAACCGCCGATGTGGTCGTTACGGCCGTCAGCCCGTGACAGGGCCGCTTCGGCCTCCCGCAGCCGGGTGAACGCCTGGCGTCGGTCCTTCACCATCGCGGCGCCGTGTGCCTGTTGTCCCCGGAGGAACGCGGTCAGGCGCGGGCCCGCGACGGGGGCGGCTTCTGCGGCGGAGTCGGCGAGTTCAAGGGCCTTCGCGCCGTGGCCGAGGTGGGATGCCTGCAACGCCATGCCCCGCAGGGTCCGGCAGTAGGTGAGGTGGTCCTCGGCGGCGCCGGCGAGTTTGAGGGCCTTGACGAAGTACCGCTGCCCGACGCGGTGTTCCCGTTCGTACATGGCCATCCAGCCCGTGAGATAGACCAGGTCGGCGGCGGCCGACCGCATCGCCTTCCGGGCCTCTTCCGTGCCACCGGCCTTCAGATAGGGGCCGACGGTATTGACGAGGAAGGCTGCGGCCATCGGCCGGGCGTGCGCTCCGCCGAGGTCATCGAGGATGTCCGCGATGTTCTCCGTCATCTTCCGGACGGTCTCGATATCGCCTACGCCGATCCGCACCGTACGCCCGGCGGTCGCCGCGTCGCCCCTCCCCGCGACGGCGTCAAATCCCGGCACGACCAGCGCAGCCGAGTACAGCCCGGCGCCGAGCACCGCCCGCCGTGAGGGGTCCATATCGGCCCTGCCCAAATCCATCACTCCCGCCGCGATGTCGGCTGGTTCTCCCGGGTCGGCGCTCTCACCGAGGCCGGCTTCGGCCCGCGTGACGGGGCGCTTCAGCAGCCGGGAGAGCGCCTCGGCGACAGCGTCGCGCGCCTCCTCCTTCGGCACGGACCCCTTCAGCCAGTGGGACACCGATGATTTGTCGTAGTGCGTCGTCACGCCGAGTTCGGCGGCGGCCAGGTTCACCGCCCGCGCGAGCTGCGCGTTTCCGATCCCACCTGCCCGCATGAGACCAGCGAGTGCGAGGTTCGGCGTTCGTGAGCGTGATGCCATCTCGTGAACCCCCGAGCGTTCAACCCGTTCAACCGTCCCTCCACTCTGCTCCCTTACCCGGTGAGCCGTCGGGGAGTTGAGTGAATACCAGCCGTCGGGAGGCTCCTTCCGTCGGATGCTTGACAGCTCTGTTCGCGCCTGCCGCCAAGAGGTTGGGCGGATCGGGCTGCCGACCGATGAGGAGACCTCGTGATCTCACACATCACGATCGATCAGCGGGACATCGCCTACGACGCCCGCGCCCAGCAGGCCGCGCTGTCGGTGACCGTCCACCACCGCGACGGTGCTACGGAAGCGTCCCTGCTCGTCATGGACCCGGGACAGGTGGAGCTGTACGCCATCCAGCTGGGTCAGGCGATTGCCAAGCGGAAGGCCGCGCAGGAAGCGGCATGGCGATGAATGGCCGGCCCGAGGTCGGTGACGAGGTGGAGGATGGCGGCCGCCGGACGATCGTCACCGATATCCACCAGGGCGTTTACCTGTTGCGGCGTGGTGCGCGCGTATGGCCCGCTGCGGACCCTGCGGGACTGAGGATCATTCGGACGCGGGCACAGCGGCTCGCTGACAGCGACTTCGGATGAGGGATACCCGCCGGCGAGGGCTCCCACTACGCAAGTCACTGCGTTTTCGTCACGCACGAACCGGCGACCGTGCTGCGCAAGGAACCCGGCCTGGACCTGCGCTGAACAAACATCATCCGGCACCCGAAATCGAGGGCCGAATCCATTAGATGGTGGATGTGCATCCGGCTGCCCGCACCTACGTTGATGATGCCGCGGTGGCCTGGGCGCACGGGGTGAACCGGTGTCCGGCCAAGTCCCGGTTACGGCGCTGGGGTGCGCAATAAGCAGCAGCCCGAATCACCGGATGCATCACCGTCCGTTGTGCCGTCGCCTCAGCGTCGGGTGGTCGCAGCGCTGGAAACGCGAAGAAGAGACGAAAGGAACATGGCTCATGCCCCCTCCACAAGCCCCGCGAAGTGCGAAGCGAAGAATGTCGGCGTTCCTTGCGGGGGCACTCGCCGTACCACTGTCGCTGCTCGCTACCACGCCGGCTCATGCAGAGGATCCCTCGTGTGACAAGAGTTCCAACACCGGATGCCTGACCATCACCCGCGTGCAGCACGATACTGGGGTGGGTCTCGGGAGGGTCGCGGACCCGAATGGCACCGTTGATCTGCTGAATGGCGACTCATCGGACAGCAATGACCTCGTCCTGCGGATCGTCGACGCGGACAACCCGGACACGGCGCCAAGCGATCAGTGGAGCTTCAAGCCCAACCCCAACAACGACGGCAGCTTCCAAATCGGCAACAACATCCCCAGCAAGAGCGGCTGCGTCGAAGTCGACGAAAATGGCTACATCACCATGGACGCCACCTGTGATGCCACCAACCAGAAGCAGCTGTTCTATGCCCAACCGGTCAACGACGAGGCCAACACCTACCTGATTCGGCGCGTCGACAACGACGATTGCATCAGCTCGCATTGGGACCAGTACGCCCCCGCCTACGACGGCGGTCACTCCCTCCAGATAAATTCCCGTGGCTGCACCCCAGATTCGGGCAACAGCGGGCAGGACCACACTGTGCAGTGGACTGTGACCGCGGCCCCCGGTGAGGGCGCAACCGGCCCGACCCTCGATGATCTGGCGACGCAGTACGCGCTGATCCAGCGCAACAATGGATCCGGCGTCATCACGGCGAGTTCGTACACCATCACCGACGACTCCCAGCCCGCCTTTGTCGGGCCCTACTCGCTCGTTTCCACATCGAGTGACAAGGATCCCTCCTCCCCCGTCTGCAAGAACTCCAGCACCGAGGGCAATTTGAGCTGCGCCTTCAGCTGGTCATCGTCCACAATGGACACCGTCACCGAAACAGACACCATCGGCGTCAATCTCACGCTCGGACCGGGCAAATGGGATGGCGAGGATCTGAGCCCACTGAAATCCGACGTCCAGATCGGATACCAGCACACCTTGACCAAGACTCAGACCAGCACTGAGACCTCGGGCACCAATTACACGGTCGATGTTCCGCCCGGCCAGACCGCGTGGCTGGCGCGAGCCCTGGCGCTCAAGACGACCACCGGCGACTGGACATTCACCAACGATGTGGGGTCGACGTGGACGCACCACATGACCGTCACCCTGCCGGTGGAGGGCGTCGACAATGTCCACAGCGTCATGGTGAAGTGCAGCGCAGACTCCACAGCACCTGAGTGCACGTCCACCAAGCCGGGTGGAGTGTAGTCAGCCCGGCGCGAGTCGCGGGTTCGAAGCAGGTCCGTAGCTCCGCCGGTTGACTGATCCCGGCTGCCTCGCACATCCGAGGCAGCCGGGATCGGTGTGTGCGAGCGGCTTCCAGGGAACGCAGGCAGGGGGCTCAGGCGTCACGCCAGATGGAGTGCCGCCAGCAGCGCGTCCACCAGGGGGCGGTCGCGTTCCTGGGTGAGGCGGAGGCGGGCGTCCGCTGGGGAGAGCCACTCCAGGCGGTCTACCTCGGTGTTGGGGGTGAAGGCGCCGGCGAGGGCCTCGGCGGCCCAGTAACGGACCTGTTTGGGACGGCCGTTGGCCATGTAGTAGGAGGTGGGCAGGGGGGCGCCGGGGCGGCAGTCCATGCCGGTTTCCTCGGCCACCTCGCGCACCGCGCCGGCCAGGGCGTTCTCGCCGCGCTTCAGCTTGCCTTTGGGGTGGGACCAGTCGTCGTACTTGGGGCGGTGGACGAGGGCGATCTCCAGCCCGTCCTCGGTCGGGGCGCGGCGCCACAGGACGCAGCCCGCGGCCCGTACCGGATTCTGAAAAGACGTCACCTCGGCACCCCTTTCCGTGCGGTCATGGGGCCACCTTCTCAGCCCGGCCGCGCCCCGTCCGCGCGTTCATGTCCCGCGTCGCCTCCTCAGCCTTTGCGGTCCGGTGCCCGGGGCAGCCAGACGCGGCCGAAGGCGAAGCGGGCCGCCTCCACCTCGTGGCGCTGGTCGGCGTGCAGCACGCCCAGGGCGTAGGCGGTGGCCGGGGCGATGCGGGGGGTGCGGGCCGCGGCGGCGGCTGCGGCGGCGGCCTCCGCGGCGTCCCGGTGCCACTCCAGGGCCCGGCCGGCCTCCGCGAGCCGGAGGTCGCTGGTCTCCGGCGCGATCACCTCCCGGGCGTAGCGGCTCAGCCGCACCAGCATCCGGACCTGGTGCCAGGGCGCGTCCTGGCGCTGGTCGGCGGCGAGGGCCGCGGCGTTGTACGGGTAGCCCGCGCGGGACAGCGGCAGGGCGGCGACCGCCTCCGCGAGCCGCCGGTGCGCCTGCTCGACGAGCGGCGGGAGCGCCTCGCCGGCCGGCAGCTCGGCGGTCTCGGGGGCCAGTGGCACCTCGGAGGCGAGCACCGCCACGGAGTCGGCGACGGCATGGAAGCGGGAGGAGCCCAGGGCCTGGAGCGCGGCGGAGTGGGCGCGGGTGCGGGCGAGGGTGAGCTGGCGGTCCAGCAGCGCCCCGGCGCGCGCCGCACCGGCCGACAGCGCGCCGTCGGGGTCCGGGTCGGAGGAAGGGACGGAAGGGGAGGAGGGGGAGGAGGGGGGCTGGCCCGTGGGGGTGCGGTCGGGGCGTTTGCCCCGTTCTCCCCGGCCGGTCCGGTCGCTGCGCTCGGGGCCCCGGCCAGTGAGTCGCTGGAGGGCCGTCATCAGCCGTTCGCGGCGGGCCGCGCAGGTCTGTTCGCGGGCCAGGGTGCCGGACAGCCAGCCCAGTTCGGAGCGGAGCTGGTCGGCCCAGTCCTCTTCGGTCAGCGGCCGGAAGGTGTGCAGGGTGGCGCTGATCCGGCGGGCGGCGCGGCGCAGCTGCCGGGCGGCCTCACCGGCGCCCTCGGCGTCCGAACCGCTCTCCCGGTGCAGCCGCAGACTGCGCAGGAAGTCCGCGGACTGCTGGTGCAGGTACTCGGCGAGCACCTCGTCGGCCGTATGGGAGGCGAGGCCGGCACCGATGTCGGGGCCGGTTCCGCGGTCTCCGCCGTCGTCGTCGCCGGTGCGGGCGGCCGTCACGGGCCCGTACCCGGTGTCATCCTGCCCGTACATGCCGTCGTTCCCCCCGTACGGCCCGTCCACCACCGCGGCACGGGCTCCGGGCGCCCGGCCGGGCTCGTATCCGAATCCGAGGAGACCCGCCGGTCCTCCGCTCGGCTGGTCATGTCGCTGGGCCACGCCGGCGCCTCCGGGCGTCAATGAGCATTTCCTGTACGTTGCGCAGCGGCGCGCCGTCCGCGTCCACCGCCTGCCGGTTCCAGTCCCCGTCCGGGCCCAGGTGCCAGGACGAGGTGGCATCCGACGTCCCCCGCTCCAGCAGCCGGTTGAGGGAGGCGCGGTGCGCCGGGTCGGCGACCCGCACCAGCGCCTCGATCCGGCGGTCCAGATTCCGGTGCATCATGTCGGCGCTGCCCAGCCATACCTCGGGCTCCCCGCCGTTGCCGAAGACGAAGATCCGGGAGTGTTCGAGGAAGCGGCCGAGGATGCTGCGGACCCGGATGGTCTCGCTCAGGCCGGTGACGCCCGGCCGGAGCGCGCAGATGCCGCGCACCCAGATGTCGATCGGCACCCCGGCCTGGGAGGCGCGGTAGAGCGCGTCGATGACGGCCTCGTCGACCATCGAGTTGACCTTGATACGGACGTAGGCGTCACGGCCCGCGCGCTGGTTCTCGATCTCCTTGTTGATCCGCTGGACCAGGCCGTCCCGCAGGGACTTGGGGGCGACCAGGAGGCGGCGGTAGGTCTCGCGGCGGGAGTAGCCGGAGAGCCGGTTGAAGAGATCGGAGAGGTCGGCGCCGACCTGGGGGTCGGCGGTCAGCAGCCCGAGATCCTCGTAGAGCCGGGCCGTCTTGGGGTGGTAATTGCCGGTCCCCACATGGGAGTAGCGGCGCAGCATCTCGCCTTCCTGGCGGACCACGAGCGAGAGCTTGCAGTGCGTCTTGAGGCCGACCAGGCCGTAGACGACATGGCAGCCGGCCTCCTCCAGCTTCCGCGCCCACTTGATGTTGGCCTGCTCGTCGAAGCGGGCCTTGATCTCGACGAGGACGAGCACCTGCTTGCCGGATTCCGCGGCATCTATCAGGGCGTCCACGATCGGTGAGTCACCGGAGGTGCGGTAGAGCGTCTGCTTGATCGCGAGCACATCCGGGTCGGCGGCGGCCTGCTCCAGGAACGCCTGGACGGAGGTGGAGAAGGAGTCGTAGGGGTGGTGCAGCAGAACGTCGCGGGCGCGCAGGGCGGCGAAGATGTCCGGCGCGGACGCCGACTCCACCTCGGCGAGGTCACGGTGGGTGCCGGCCACGAACTTGGGGTACTTCAGCTCGGGCCGGTCCAGGGCGCCTATCCCGAAGAGGCCGGTCAGGTCCAGCGGGCCGGGCAGCGGATAGACCTCGGCGTCGGAGATCTTCAGTTCCTGGACGAGCAGGTCGAGCACGGCCGGGTCGATGGACTCCTCGACCTCCAGACGGACCGGCGGTCCGAAGCGCCGCCGCATCAGCTCCTTCTCCAGCGCCTGGAGGAGGTTCTCCGCGTCGTCCTCCTCGACCTCCAGGTCCTCGTTACGGGTCACCCGGAACATGTGGTGCGCGCGCACCTCCATGCCCGGGAACAGCTCCTCCAGGTGGGCGGCGATGACGTCCTCGATGGGGACGTAGCGCTGCGGGGAGGCCTCCAGGAAGCGGGAGAGCAGCGGCGGCACCTTGACCCGCGCGAAGTGGTCGTGGCCGCTGACCGGGTTGCGTACGACGACGGCCAGATTCAGCGAGAGGCCGGAGATGTACGGGAAGGGGTGCGCGGGGTCCACCGCCAGGGGCGTGAGCACCGGGAAGATCTGCTGGCGGAAGAGGGTGAACAGGCGGGCCTGCTCCTTCTCGGTCAGCTCGGGCCAGCGGATCAGATGAATGCCCTGGTCAGCGAGCTCGGGGGCGATGTCCTGCTGGAAGCAGGCGGCATGCCGGGCCATGAGTTCGCGCGAGCGGGTCCAGATCAGGTCCAGCACCTCACGGGGCTGGAGCCCGGACGCGGAGCGGGTGGCGACGCCGGTGGCTATCCGCCGCTTCAGACCCGCGACCCGGACCATGAAGAACTCGTCCAGGTTGCTGGCGAAAATCGCCAGGAAGTTAGCCCGTTCGAGGAGCGGGGTGGCCGGGTCCTCGGCCAGTTCCAGCACCCGCTCGTTGAAGGCCAGCCAGCTCCGCTCGCGGTCCAGGAACCGGCCGCTGGGCAGCTCCTCGCCGTCCGCGCCCACCACGCCCTCGTCCTCGTACGCATCCGGATCGGCGTCGAGATCGGGCTCCAGGCCGGGCACCGTGCCCCGGACCGCGTTCGGGCGGTGCGCGGCGATGGAGCCCACGGAAGGCTGGGCCGAGGGGCCCGGGGCCTGCGTGGTGGGCATCTCGGGCTGGACCTGTGCCTGAGCGCTGGGCTGCTGGTTCATGGCCTTATTCTTCCGCGTTCCGGGGGTTCCAGGCGCGTCAGGAGGTGGCGGCGGCGCGAGATGGAGCCTCGGGTTCGGGACGGTCGGCACAGCGGGCTGCATTCAGCGATGCTCGCAAGCGACGTTGAATCGCCGGTAACGCGGATATGGCGGACAGGCAAGCGGGGTGCTACTCCCAGGGGTATTTCGGGTCGGCCGGGGCCCGGCGCCACGCCGGGGGCGGCGGGGCTCGGAGGCCCGGGGCCGGAGGCCGATCGGCGGGCCGCGTCCCTTGTCTTTCCCCTGCGCTGCCTTTGTAACACGCGCGGAGAGCGGGGAGAAATGCGCCGGCTTTCCGATCAAGGAATTGCGGGGGTGGTGATCTTGCGGAATGCGGGTGGGGAATGACGGGGGAATGCGGTCACGGGGGGGGGAGGGGAGATGCGGGAGGCGGTGGGATGCGGCGGGATTCTGCAATTCCCGGCATTCCGGTGGGGCGCCGGCGGCGGCCGGGCCCGCCGGGCGGTGCCTCGCACCGGGGCCGGGGCCCCGCCGGTCCGCCGGTCCCGGCCGTCCGCCAGTCCGCCGGTCCGCAGGGACGGCCCCCGGCTCACCCCGCCCCCCGTCCCCCTCCCGCCCTTTCCACGCCCGAGCCGGAATTCCCGTGGCACGAAATGCCACGGCGATCGGGGCGGGAGGGGAAATCCCGGAAGCTCCCGGAGTTCCGGGCGGAGAACCCGCCGGAATTCCGCGGCGGCGCCTCAGCCTTGTTCGCGGCGCATCACCCGGAAAGCGATCACGGTCAGTACGGCCGTCAGGGCGAGCACGATGCCGCTCTCGATCCACGCCAGCGGCCAGTGGTGCGACGCCGGGTGGTGGTCCATGTACTGGCCGACCACCTGGTGCGACCGCAGACAGCCCTCGTAGTTGCCCGCGGACTCACAGACGGTGTCAGGCAGATGGGCGCCGGAGCGGGTGTAGTACCCCTGGCTCACGAGCCAGGCGTTGTCCGGCAGCTGGGCCGACTCCTTGGGCGCGAACTCGGTGGTCCCGGCCGGCAGCAGGTACCGCCTGAGCTGCTGGAGCGCGACCTGGACCACGACCATGGCGCCCAGCGTCACCCCCATCGTCAGCACCGTACGGCGCAGCAGCAGCCCGGCCAGCACCCCGATCGCCAGGGCCAGCAGGGAATGGGTGACCGGCACCGGGCCGAGAGCGGCGAAGCCGAGGGTCGAGTACCAGTAGGAGCCGGAGACCTCGTCGCCGACGACCTGCCACATCCAGGCGAACGCCGCCGAGAGCGCCGTGGTGGCGGTCAGCACGACCAGCGCGGGCAGCGCAATCTTCGCCGCCAGCCAGCGCAGCGGGCCGACCGACTGGGTCAGTACGAGCTTGTGGGTGCCGGCCTCCAGCTCGCGGGCGATCAGCGGCGCGCCGAGGAACACGCCGATCAGTACGGGCAGCAACAGCAGCCCCGCCTCGGCGAGTTCCAGCGGCCGGCCGTAGGTGCTGCGGAAGGCGATGACCGCGTCCTGGGTGCCGTCGCAGCGCGGGACCAGGGAGATCATCGAGCAGCCGTCGAGATGGTGGGCGTCGATGAACGCGGCCGCCCGGCTGCGCAGCACCACGCACCAGACGATGCCGGCGGCCACGGCGGCGAGCAGCACGCCGAAGAACAGCCGGTGCTGCCGCCGGACCAGCCAGACGAGACCGCCCAGCCGTCCACGGGCGCCCGCCTCCCGGGTCGCGTCCGGATCGCCCGTGGCGGGTCCGGCGCCGTTCTCCCCGAGGTGTGCTGTGGTGGTCATGCCGCCGCTCCCTTGCCGCTGTGATGGATGTGCCGTGTGCGTGGTGCGCTGTCCGGCGGGTACTGCCAGGCGCCCCGCATGCCTGCCGGGCCGGGCGGCCCGTTGCGCGGCAGGCCGGGGATACCGGGCTTGTTGCCGGGCCGGCGGCGCCCGGGCACCGAGACCGGTTCCGCGCTCGGTGCGATCAGGTCGGGTGCGCCGGGCGCCCGCAGATAGGCGAGCAGCAGCTCCTCCAGGGACGGCTCCGCGACCTCCCAGGGCCCGGCCGCCACGGGGCCCTCGCGCCGTACGACCGCGGTGAAGTGACGCCCCGACAGCTGTGCCTCGACGACCGGATGCGCGGCGATCTCGGGCGGCAGCGCGGCACCCGGGCGCTGCCCCATCACCAGGGCGTGCGCCCCGATGACGTCATCGACCTCGCCCGCGAGCCGCACCCGGCCGCCACCCAGCACCAGCAGATAGTCACAGACCCCGTCGAGCTCGGCGAGCAGGTCCGACGACAGCACGACGGTGGTGCCCTGCTCGGCGGCCTGGGCCAGCAGCAGTGCGGTGATCCGGTGCCGGGCCAGCGGGTCGAGACCGGCCAACGGCTCGTCGAGCAGCAGGAGTTCGGGGCTCCTGGCGAAGGCGAGGGCGAGGGCGAGACGGGTGCGCTGCCCGCCGGAGAGGGTGCCGACCCGGGCGTCGAGGGAGAGGTGGCCGTCCCGGACGATCCGTTCGGCGCATTGCCCGCTCCAGCGGCCGGGGTTGAGCGCACGGCCCAGCCGCAGGGTCTCGGCGACCGTCAGCCGCGGGTAGAGGGGTTTGCCCTGGGTGAGGTGGGCGACCCGGGGGCGGGCCAAGGCACCGGACGGGGCCTCGCCCCAGACCCGTACGGAGCCTTCGCGGGGGCGGATCAGCCCGGAGACCAGCGAGAGCAGGGTGCTCTTCCCGGCGCCGTTGGGCCCCACCAGCGCGCAGATACGGCCGGCCGGCAGCCGGAAGGTGCAGTCGCGCAGCGCCCAGCGGCGGCGGTACCGCTTGCCGAGGCCGACCGCCTCGATGGCAGTACGCCCCGAGGTCCGGCCGGTCACCTGGTCCATGCCCATCGGCCGCATCCCGCCCCCTAAGCCATTCCACTAATTAAGTAGTGAAAGGGTGGGGGAAATGGGCTGCACCTGTCAACCTCAGCTCCTTACGCTGCCCAGGTGGCCACCTTTTCCGCACCCGCGACAGCGCCGCCGCCGTACACCCCCGACTACCCGATACGCACCGAGCGCCTGGATCTGCGCCCCATCGCCCTCGACGACTTCGAAGCGGTGCACGCCTACCGGTTCCGCCCCGAGGTCAGCCGCTACCTCTACTCGGGCCCCTTCGACGAGGCCGCGTCCCGGGACTTCGTCGCCTCCAGGTCCACCCGCACCACGCTGCGCGAGTCCGGCGACGGCCTCCAGCTCGCCGTCGTCGTCCGCGACAGCGGCACCCTGGTCAGCGATGTCACCTTCCTCTGGAAGAGCAGCCGCCAGGGCCGCATCGGCTATGTCTTCCACCCCGGCCACGCCGGCCACGGCTACGCCACCGAGGCGAGCCGGGCGCTGCTGAAGCTGGGCTTCGAGGAGCTGCGACTGCACCGCATCCAGGCCGAGTTGGACGGCCGCAACACCGCCTCGGCCCGGCTGCTCGAACGGCTGGGCATGCGCCGGGAGGGCCGGCTGCGGGAGAACGCGTTCCTCGACGGGGAGTGGAGCGACGAGGTCATCTACGCGATGCTGGCGCGCGAGTGGCGGGCCCTGCAGGAGGGGCGCGGCCAGTAGGAGGGGCGCGCCCGGCAGGAGGCGCGGTAGGAGGAGCCCGCCCGGCAGCGATGACGAAACGGGGCGGGCCCTTAGGGGCCCGCCCCGCCGCGGCACACTCGTCCGGCGCCCGGTCTCCGTCCCGGCCTCAGTCCCGGTCCCCGTCTCGGACTCAGGTCTCAGGTCTCAGGTCTCCGACCGATACATCAGATCCGTCTCGTGCGTCGCGAACCCCATCCGCTCGTACACGGTCACCGCCGCCTTGTTGTCCGCGTCCACGTACAGCATCGCCGTGGGCAGCCCCTGGCCGGCGAGATGGCGCAGCCCGATCGAGGTCAGCGCCTTGCCCAGGCCGCCGCCCTGGGCGCCCGGCCGCACGCCCAGCACATAGACCTCGCCCAGGCCCTCGTCGGCGTGCACCTTGGTCCAGTGGAAGCCGACCAGCCGCCCTTCCTTCTCCGCCAGGAAGAAGCCCTTGGGGTCGAACCACGCCTCGGCCTTGCGGTCGTCCAGATCGCGCTGGATCAGCGAACCCTGCTCCGGATGGTGCGCGAACGCCTCCGCGTTCACCTCCAGCCAGGCCGCGTCATCGGTGCCCGGCTGGAAGGTCCGTACGGACACACCCTCCGGCAGCACCGGCTCCGGCAGCTCCAGATCCGCCAGCCGGCGCCGCATCTGCCGCAGCTCCCGGAACATCGTCAGCCCCAGGGTCTGGGCGAGGTGCCGGGCCGCCGGATGCCCGCCGTGTGCCCAGACCCGCAGCCGGCGCCCGGACTGCTCCAGCAGCTCGCCGCCCAGCGCCCGGCCGTGCCCGCGGCCCCGGTGCCCCGGGTGGACCACCAGTTCGGCGGCCGGTGCCTCCACGGGGTCGGTGTCCTCCAGCTGCCCGTAGGCGACCAGCTCCTCACCCTCGTCGCCGCGCGTGTACACCAGCACATGGCGCACGCCGGCGCGCCGGCCCCCGCGCAGCTGGAGCCGCCCCTGCTCGGACACGGCGGGCTGTCCGTCCGTCCGCGCGGCCCGCTCGATCAGCTCGAGGACGGCCGCGGCCGCTTCCGGCGCCGGCTCGTCTACCACCTGGATCCTGCGGCCGGCCCGGCCCATCTCCTGTGCAGCGTCATTCATGTGTGAAGCGTACGACTCCCCCGGGCCCCCGGCGGGGTACCACCCGCACTCGGTCCGCTCCCCCGCAACCAGCTCGTCACCCGCGCCCCCCTGTTGCGCTACGCGCGTGGACCTTAAGCTGCCGTCCGCTCAGGAACATCCAGGAGGGGACCCCCATGCCCGCGACACCGCAACGGCGCCGCGCCGTACGAAGATTGACGATCGGCGCCGCCGTACTGGCCGCCGCAGGAATCGCCGCCGGCGCGCTGCCGGCCGGCGCCGACACCGGCCGCGACGCCCGCACCGGCCGCACCGGCCGCACCGTCGACGTTCAGCTGCTTTCCTTCAACGACTTCCACGGCAACCTGGAACCGCCGCAGGGCTCCTCCGGCACGGTCGAGGAGCTCCAGGCGGACGGCAGCAAGAAGAGCGTTCCGGCGGGCGGTGCCGAGTACCTCGCGCAGTCGCTGAGGACGGCCCGTAAGGGTCATCCCTACTCGGTGACCGCCGCGGCCGGTGACCTGGTCGGGGCCAGCCCGCTGCTGTCCGGGCTGTTCCACGACGAGCCGACCGTCGAGGCGATGAACAAGCTGGGCCTCGATGTCACCTCCGTCGGCAACCATGAATTCGACGAGGGCCGCACGGAACTGACACGCCTTCAAAAGGGCGGCTGTCACCCGAAGGACGGCTGCTACGAGGACGGCAAGAAGTTCCGGGGCGCCGGCTTCCCGTACCTCACCGCCAATGTCACGGACGAGAAGACCGGCAAGCCGCTGCTCAAGCCGTACTCCGTCTGGAAGCGCAAGGGCGTCAAGATCGGCTTCATCGGGGTGACGCTGGAGGGCACCCCGGACATCGTCAACGCCGAGGGCATCAAGGGGCTGAAGTTCCATGACGAGGTCGAGACCATCAACAAGTACGCCAAGGTGCTGAACAAGCAGGGCGTGAAGTCGATCGTCGCGCTCATCCACGAGGGCGGCATGCCCGCCTCCACCTCGTACAACTACAACTGCGACAGCCCCGGCCCGGGCGACGGCATCTCCGGTCCGATCACCGAGATCGCCCAGCACGTCACCCCGAAGGTCGACGCGCTGGTCACCGGCCACACCCACCAGGCGTACGCCTGCACCATCCCGGACCCGTCCGGCCGGCCGCGCACCGTCACCTCCGCCGCGTCGTACGGCAAGCTCTACACCGACACCACGCTCACCTACGACCGCCGCACCCACGACATCGTGCGGACCACCGTCAAGGCGCCCCACGCGGCCAACCACGTCGTCGACCGCACGCAGCCCAAGGCCGCGGACATGACCTCGCTGATCGCCCGCTGGAACAAGCTGGCCGCGCCGGTCGCCGGCCGCCCCGTCGGCCATATCTCCGCCGATATCGCGGGCCGCGGCGCCAACGCCCCCGAGTCACCGCTCGGCGATGTCATCTCCGACGCCCAGCTCGAAGCCACCAAGGCGGACGGCAAGGGCGGCGCCCAGCTCGCCCTGATGAACCCGGGCGGCATCCGCTCCGACCTCGCCTTCAAGGCATCCGGCTCGGAGGGCGACGGGGTCGTCACCTACGGGGAGGCGTTCACCGTCCAGCCGTTCACCAACATGATGAACGTCATCGACCTCACCGGCGCCCAGCTCCTCACCGGCCTCCAGCAGCAGGTCAGCGGCCCCAACGCGGCCTCCCCGAAGATCCTCCAGGTCTCTCAGGGCCTGACCTACACCCTGGACATGACCAAGACGGGCGCCGACCGCATCGTCAAGGACTCGGTGAAGCTGAACGGCGAGCCCCTCGACCCGGCCAAGACCTACCGCGTCGCCATGAACGAGTTCCTGGCCGGCGGCGGCGACGGCTTCCCCGCCTTCAAGAACGCCAAGAACAAGCACGTCGGCCCCTCCGACCTCGACGCCTTCACCGCCTACCTCACGGCCCACTCCTCGGCGGACAAGCCCCTCACACCGCCGAAGGCTGACCGGATCACGGTCGTGAAGTAGGACGCGGCAGACAAGCGGCGCCCCTCGGCCAGGGGGCGGCGCCCGGCTCCGTCCCGATAAACACCGCGCCCCCGCTCCGGCTACCTACCGGGGCGGGGACGTTGGTGTGGGGGGCGGGACCCTCTCACCCCGCACGGCCCTCCGCGCCACGAGCCGGTCGGCCCGCTTCAGCAGCTCGCCATTGGCCGCTTCGTACGCTTCCCGGCTCGCCGCGTCGTACGGCATGGTCACCACCTCAGCAGCAGCGACCAACCGGTCAAAGACAGGGGCATGATCGGGTTTGACCTTCACCTGCCGGTAGTCCCGCGAGGGCAGCACGACGACCAGACGTCCGCCTGCCGCGACGACCCTCTCGGCAAACAGCGTGTCGGAGCCGCGTGCCAGGCAGGTGACCCCGGTCAACTCGCCTGCGCGGTATTCGCGCAATAGGTCCCGCAGCGCCTCCTCCGCCAGAGGCACGGTGCTCTCCGTGAGGTCCATGTGCCCGGTGACGGCGATGGTGGCCATTCTCTCCGTGTCTCCCTACTTCGCCGGCAACTCGCGGATACGGTCCCGGGCCTCGCGGAGTGGGCCGGGGCGGCAGTGCTAATCACGCTCTGCCCCGTCGGGCCAGACGATGTCCACCGGCACCCCGGTGCGCCGTGCGTAAGCGACCACGTCGGCGGTCCCGCCGAAGCCACGCGCCGCCTTCCCGTCCCACACGGCGATCAGCCGGTCGACCAGCCCCATCAGGATCTCGCTCCCCGCCATATGCGCCTGTGAGGTCGATTGGTCCATGCCCGTGTGGTGGACTTCCACGGCCTGTCGTAGCAGCGCGTCGTAGGTGGCGTGATGCTCGGACGGCAAGCCGTCTCGGTACCGATCCGCGGGAATCACCACCTCGATCCGGCCGCCGACGACGAGCACGGACTCGGCGAACCACGAGTCGGGCCCGTCTGCGACGCACGAGACACCGCACAGCTCCATCGGTTCGTACTTCGTCACCTCGGCCTCAAGACTCGCCCTGACGAGCTTCTCGACCGCAGCCGACAGCCCGCGATGCCCCGTGAGCCCGACCTTCACAACAGCGCACCTTTCGTCGTGGTCAGAGGAAGACCCCATAGAGACGTTCATCGAAATCACGCACGATCTTTGCCGGCGCTGCCGATGTGTAGCCCCCGCGTTGCGCACGCCTCGGTGGGCCCTCACCGAGTGCAGACGAGCATTCCGCCAAGACACCCGATCTCGAACGCGCCATGTCTCTCAATGTGCTCGGACACGATCTCCCGGGCTCGCGCGACCGTCTCGTCGAACGGGACTGCATGTTGATCGGCCCAGGCGCGGTAGGAGTTCATATGAGCAACTACCGGCTCGGGACTGCGCACGGCGATGGTCCCCGGTAGCTCGATCTTCTCGACCTTGTCGAACGCGGCGCCGAGCAGACCTGATGCCTGTTCCAAGGAGAAGCGGGCGCTGAGGGAAATCCTGGCCGGCCCCTTGTCCACGCCGAGCACGTCGCCCGCAGAGCGCTCCCACAGATGATCGAGTTCCGCTTTGTCGCGGGTGCTGTTGGTGGACGCAATCATGACTCCGCCCGGCTTGACGACTCGGGCGAGTTCCCTGACAGCCGTCGGAATGTCCCCGACGTGGTAGAGCATGTGAAGGGCGAGCGCACCCTCGACGCTATTCGATGCCAAGGGGAGCTGCACGGCGTCCGCAACAGCCACTGGGCGCGGCACTCCGGCGAGAATGCCGAGCGAGACATCGAGGCCGAGCAGCCGCAATTCGGGTCGTTCCCGCCGCAGGCGCTCGATGAACTTGCCGTTGCCGCATCCCACGTCGACGACCGTGCCCCGCGTCTCCTGAAGCCGCTCGACGACGATTCCCGGCAGGTCATAGCGCGGATTTTGCCACTGATAGAGCGACTGTCGGGCGGCAAGGTCGCGCCCGGTGTTGTAGGCACTACCAGTAAGGATTGCGCGATCGGTCACGGCGGCGTCGTGCTCGGCGGAAAGGTCGGTCACGTCAGCGGCTCCGATGAGTCAGCGGCAGACAGTGCCGCGGGCATAGCGGCGTTCACGATGCGTTCGCGCAGATGGGCGATCCCTGGTGATCCACGGTACTGCGCGGCTCCCAGCTCACCGGCCAAAGCCCCAAGCCGGTTAAGGATGCTGGCGGAAAGCTGCCCCGGCCCGGAATCCAGAACAGCGCCGAGCAGCACCTCGGTCGCGTCGGCTTCCCCCGCGAGCAAGTGCCCCCGGGCAAGGTCGAGATTGGCGGCGAGCAGGTCGAACGTCGAGCGGTCCTCGGCTGCGGCCATGCCATACAGGTCAACTGCCGTCCCAGCACAGTCGATCGCCTGCTGCACATGGCCGGGCCCGCCAATGGCCAAGTGCGTGGTTCCGGCGTACGTAAATTGCTTGGCAGGCGGGAAGCTGAAAACGCCGGGCATCACGTCCGGCCCCTGCATCGCGTCCCTGGCCTGCTCGGCCGTCATCAGCGCCGCGACGGCGCCTTGAGCATCGCCGGCGACGGCGAGAGCCCTCGCCTCAAGGCTCGCGAGCCGAACACCCACGCTCCCGGAGGCCGAGTAGCGCTGACCATGCCGGGCGAGGTCCGCGGCTCGCTGCGGGTTGCCGTTCCAAAAGGCAATGAGCGACTCAACCGACCTGACCCAGGCTTGCATCTCGTGGTGTCCGGCAGCCTCCGCGCAGGACCAGGCAGTACGCGCATGACTGCCGGCTGAGTCGTAGTCGCCGGCGTCGAGGCAGACGTGCGCCGACAGGCCGCACAGCCTGCTCGCGGTCACCAACAGGTCGGACGTCTGCTGTGGCCGTTGCCGACCCCGCAGCAGTTCAAACGTCTCATCACGCAGCTCTCGAATCTCGGCGTACAACTCTTTCAGCGGACGGCTGACGAAGTGCCGAGCGAGCCGGGCAACATCCGCGTCGAGCTGCTCGACCGTAGACGCATCCGAGTTCGTCAAGGCGATCAACCGCGCGAACCTCGCCGACCGGGCTGCATCCGCGGCAAGCTCACAGGACGACGGAGGCAGGGCCGCTCGCCGAGCAGTGGCCATGACAGCTGTTGAGTCTGACGGGGCCGCCTTCCCGCGCTCATCTGCCTTGCGCCGCCGACTGACAGCGTGGGCCTGGTCCAGCATCGCCGAGTCGACACCGAACACGCGCGCCAAGAAGCCGCGTGTCCTCTCGGAGGGCAGACGCACCTCGCGCTCGTACCTGCCGATTTCCTTGCCCGTCATCGTGGGCACCGAACTGCCCTCGACTTCGTTGTACTCCGCTGCGATCTTCGCCTGCGTCACCGATCCGCGAGCATGGCGCAACCGAACGAGCAGCTCCCCGATACCTAACCCGTCGTCCATGGCGACTCCCAAGCACAGCTGTAACTGGCCTCCATACTGGCCCCCCAATTGGCCCCCTTGTGGGCTCCCGACCCAAACGAGCGACGGCAGTTAGCTGAAGCCATGCCGTCACGAAACGTCAGCACTCCACCTATGTGGCCGACCCCGAGCGTCGGCACCCCACTCCCGCCGCGCTCCGGCCCTTTCGAACCTGCTCCGGACAGCTGCCAACTGCCGCCGGATTCCAGCACGGAAGAGCGGTCGGCAACTGAGGGCCCCACCGCGAAGCCGCAGCAGCTGGAGTCGGCAGGCGAGGCAACTGCAACGAGCCATGCCCGAAGGGTTCCCCTCGACCTCGAGCCAGTACGGCATGTGATCAGCCGCGCACGAGGTCAGAGCAGTGTGCCGCTGCGCCATGCCGAGCTGACCGAGCTGGAGGCCGAACTCTGCGGCCACATCCACCGGTTGTTGCCGGCCGCCAAGGCGGCTGTCGACAAGCTCTGGCACGGTGGTGCCGCATGGCACCAGCAGATTTCCCGTCTGGACGGCATCGAGCGTCAGGTCGGACAGGGGTTGGGGGCGGGGGTGCTCTCGGCGCACGTCCAAGTGCAGCAGCTCGCCAAAGACTGCCAATGGCTCATCGACCACCAAGGGCAGCAGCAGTGACGAACCGGTCAAAGGCGAGCCTGCCGAAGGTCACGGCCGTGCGGAACCAGGGAACGCCACAAGGACCATGGAGCCCACCCGTGGGGGCGCGAGTGGTGCCCATGCGGATCGGCGAGATCCTGGACGTAATCGAGGCCCCCGGCATCATCGGCACAGCAATGCTCGCCCTGGGGACGACTCCCGTTTCACACATCGTCGACCCGGATGACGACACGGTGTGCTGGCTGCTCCCGCGCGGCGCCGTCAGCCGTCGTCCATGGCCCTGGGCTCGCATCTCCCGTTACGTCAAAGTCCTCACCAGCATCGAAGAGTTCGGGGTACCTGGAATCGGCCTCACCGACGGGCCCGGCACCCACTGGGTGTACCCGGGTGGATGGGAGGGCGGCTACATCGCTGATGAGTGGCTCGTGGAAGATCTCGCGGTCTGCACCCTCGTGCACCTCGGGCCGCCCGCGCAGCGCTGCGAACTGTGTCCCAAACCCCTGTGGCCCGAGGACGGTGTGCGTGTCGTCCTCTCCCGCAGCCCCTTGCGGACGCTCGCCGGCAACACCATCCGCGTGCACAGGCATTGCGCCCGAACCCGGGGCCTCAAGCCCCTCCCTGACGGGGCTCGGCCCTGAGCAGCGATCCGACGGGCCGAACAGTGCCGAAGTCCGCCAACCACTGCGCAGGGCTCGCTGCTCCCGCCCCGCCTCACCCCACCCCGAACCACGTCTCCGCCAGCGACTCCAAGGTCGGCTCCGGTGGGGCGGGGAGTTCGCGGAGGTAGCGGGGGAGGTTGCTGTGGACGTGGAGGAGGGTGTGGGTGAGGAGGTCGGTGGGGGTGAAGGTTTCGCCGTAGGCGCGGAAGATGCGGGACAGGAGGCGGGGGTCGGCGCGGGAGACGTAGAGGCCGACGGCGACGAAGTCGTAGGCGGGGCGGCCGAGCATCGCGGGTTCGAAGTCGAGGAGGCCGGTCAGGCGCCAGTCGTCGTGGGCGTCGACGGTCAGGTGCTGGCGCATGAACTCGGTGTGGAGGAGGACGTCGGGCCCGGGGGCGGAGGGCGGCGCGGCGGCGAGGAAGTCGGGGAGCTGTTCCAGCCAGGGGCCGGGGAGGCCGTGGGCGCGCTGGCGGTCGACCGCGGTGGTGCGCTGCCGGGTGCGGAAGTCGTCCCAGTTGCCGGGGCCGAGGATTCCGGCGAGCGGTGCGGGGTCCAGGGCGTGCAGGGCGGCCAGGGTCTCGCCGGCTTCGGTGGCGATCCGGTCCTGGTCGGCGCGGGGTATGCGGGGCCAGGTGACGGCCAGGTCGGTGCCGCGCAGGCGGGACATCAGGACGTAGCGCCAGCCGTTCTCGTACGTACCGGCGTCGTGGACGTACGGGGTGGGGACGGGGAGTTGGCCCTGGAGGTGGGTGAGGACGTGGGCCTCGGTCATGCCCTCGTCGGCCGAGGCGGCGGGGAAGAGCTTGAGGACATAGCGGTTCCCGACGGCGTAGACGGGCAGGGAGCCCGCTGAGTAGCGGGTGAGGGGATCGGCTCGGAGACCGAGCCGGGTGCAGAGCGCGGCGACGCCCGGCCGCATCACCGTTTCGTCGGGGACGATCGCGTCCCACTCGTCTTCCGTGTCCACGCGAGGCAGCATGCGCGGACGGTAGGGCGGGGAGCCCGGCCGCGGCAAAGGAATTTAGTTAAGTCCGGGGGGCCTTGGGGTCCCCTAGGGGGACTGGGGGCTCCGCCTGGTGGGGGAAGGGGGCCGGTCCGTGGGAGGACGCCGTTGGGGCGGGGCGTTCGTAGCGTGGCGGGCATGAGGACTTCTGTGAGTGGGGCGGGGCGTGGCGCGTCGGGGGCGCAAACGGTGTGCGGGCGGCCGGTGTTCTGGGCGTATGCGGCCTTCGGGTGGCTGGTGGTGTCGTTCGTCTGGCATCTGTGGATGGGGATCGATTACCGGTCGGCGATGGGCGGCGGGGGCCGCGTCCCGGTGTGGGGGTTTCTCGCCTACGACGGGCTGATCACCGCGATGTCGGCGGCCGGGGCGGTCCTCGCGCTCGCGACCGTACGGCCGTGGGGCCGCCGGCTCCCGCCCTGGATGGTGCTGCTGCCGCTCTGGTTCGGGGCGGTGCTGCTGGTCGTACGGGGTGTGCCGGGGCTGGTCGAGAACGTCACCACGGCCATCGGGCTCACCCCCTACGGGCTGCTGGGGCTGGCGGAGCAGCCGGCCGATCCGTCGTCCGGGGAGTTCTGGACCGAGATGGCCATCAATACGTACTTCTTCGTGGGCGCGGTGCTGTTGCTGCCGCTGGCCGTGCTCCACCACCGGAGCCTCGGGGCCGCCGGGGGCACCGGCGGCCCGTCCGGTCAGGAGAAGTCGGCGGCGTGATCCCTCGCCCACTGGGCGAACGTCCGGGCCGGGCGGCCGGTGATCCGCTCGACGGCGTCCGAGACGGGGAAGGCCGGCGCCTCGACCGTGCGGCCGAACATCCGGACCAGTTCCAGCGCGGCCTCCTTGGGGAAGTGCGGCCCGGCCATCGCCTCGGCCGCCGCCTCCTCGGAGATCTGCTCGACCCGGGTCTCCTTGCCGGTGGCCCGGCCGATCTCGGCGACCTGCTGAGCCACGGTCAGCTCCGCCGGGCCGGTGACGGGATACGCCTGGCCGAGGTGCGCGCCGGTGCGGTCCAGCAGGGCGGCGGCCGCGACATCGGCGAGGTCGGCCTCGTGGACGGGGACGCCGCGGGCGTCCGGGTGCGCGTCGCGGACCACGCCGGACGTGCGGATCGCCGGGGCCCAGGCGAGCGCGTTGGTGGCGTAGTTGCCGCCGCGGACAAAGGTCCACTCCAGGCCGGAGTCCCGCACCGCGCGCTCCGGACCGGCGTGCAGGCGGGCGATGTGGTGCGCGTCGTCGTCCGGCGTATCGGTCACCGCCATCGAGGAGTTGAGGACGATCCGGCGGACACCGGCCCGGACGGCGGCCTCGGTCAGCGCCACCGCGGCGTGGTCGCCGCCGGCCGCGAGATTGAGGAACAGCGCCTCGGCACCGGCCAGCAGCGGTTCGAGGGCATCCGCGCCGGTGAGGTCGGCGCGGACGGTCTCGGCCCCGGCGGGCAGCCCGGCGCGCGCCGGGGTGGGGGTACCTCCCGTGCCCTTTAGGCACGGGGGAGGGTCAGCGCGCGGACCGCGGCGCCCTCCGCGAGGAGCCGGGTGACAAGTACGCGGCCGATGTTGCCTGTTGCGCCGGTCACAACGATCATGGGGGCAGCTTCCTGCGACTTCATGGCTGACGTCAGCCTTCCGTTCGTCGGGTGAATGAGCTCAATGCGAGGAAGGAAAAGGAGCCGGACAATGGCGCGGAGAGTCCAGGTATGGATCAATGGACGCGGACAAGCCGCGCACTGTCGCCCGGGTCACATAAAGAGCTGACGGTAGTTCAAGTCGCTGTCTCCGCACGGCAATTTTTTGCCAAGACCGGCGGGACAACCTTCATCTATCCGACTTACTTCCGGTACGACTTGCGTTCGAGGGTCCCGCTCGTGGTGAGATGAGCGGATGCGAACCCCCACACGCATATCTTCACCCTCGCCCACGCCCGCCGCGCCGCACTCCTCGGATTACCCCGCGCCCGGCGCCCAGGACGACCCCACCGGCGACACCAGAAAGCTCGACGCGATCAATCCCTACGCGGACCTGGCGGCCCTCGCCGACCCCGAGCCGGAGCCGGAACCCGAGCCGGAATTCGGCTCGTTCGACGCCGACGGCACCCCGCGGCGGCGCACCTACCTCAACGAGCGCGACGACAGCGACGACCCGCTGGGCCTCGGACTGCGCTCGGACGAGGAGACCGGCGAGACATGGAAGCCGCCGAACCACCGCCGCCGCAACGGCACCGGCACCCGCAGCCGCGGCCGCAGCCGTCGCAAGAAGCGCGGTCTCAGCAAGTTCGCCGCCATGTCGATCACCTTGAAACTGCTGGTCACCGCTTTGGTCGGGGTGGCATTCCTGACGCTCTTCGACCGGTTCGCGGTGCTGTACGTCCAGAACGCGGCGGCGAAAAAGGTGAAGAGCGCGCTGCATCTGAACGCCACTCCCGAGGTCGACATCAAGGGATTCCCGTTCCTCACCCAGGTCATGGACAAGCATGTCGACCAGGTGAAAGTCACGATTCCCGACCTGGCCGCCGACCGGGTTTCGCTGGCGAAATTCGAGGCCACCGCGAATGACGTACGCATCGACGGCGATCTGCCCAGCTCCATCAAGGGCGCCACGATCGGCACCATGAACGGCAGCGTGCTGCTCGCCTTCGACGACATGAACCGCGAGCTGGGGGCCTCGCAGGTGAAGTTCAGCGAACGGGGGCCGAACGCGGTGCGCGCGGTCGGTCAACTGCCGATCGCCGGCCATGAATTGCGCGTACGGGCCGAGGCGCGCATCCGGCGGGCCGGGGACCGCGGGGTCTCCACCGACATCAGCCGGATGCGCTTGGACATCGGCGATATCGCCGTCTACCGCCCCGGCACCGGCAAGGAGGAGGGCCTGCGGCTGACCCGCAAGACCGCCGCCGAGCTCAGCCGGCAGGCCGCCAAGGTCAAGTCGATGCTGAGCATCCCGGCGATCGCGGACCGGATCGGCATTCCCAAGCCGTACATCCAGGAGGCGCTGCGCAACGAGGAGAAGCTGCACGAGCTGACCGGGTCGCCGCGCTTCGTCCAGAAGCTGATGAAGGTCAATCTGGTCGATGTGGTGGCCGACCACCCGTGGCTGCTGGAGAAGGTCGGCATCGACCCGAAGATCCTCGGCGCGCTGACCGGGCTCACCAAGCCGCAGCTCGCGGACCAGCTCTCGCTGTCCTTCCAGCTTCCCAAGACGCCCGGGAACGTGCGGCTGCGCAACATCTCCGTCGAGGAGGACGGCATCCGCGCCGACATCACGGGGTCGGAGCTGCCGTTCGGGGACGCAGCGAAGAAGCAGCCGAAGAAGTAGCCGGAGCAGCGGCCGCACAGGGGCCGCGGTGGCGGGCGCCGTAGGGGGCGGTTCCGCTGCCGCGGCCCCTCGGCATTCGGCGGGCCGGCTACCGGGTGCCCGTCGGCCCCGGCATCCCGGGCGGCGGGGTCGCGGCGCCCGGCAGGGTCAGCACCGCCTCGGTGCCGCCGACGTCCGCGGACCGCAGCCGCACCGCACCGCCCGCCTGCTCCGCCGTACGCGCCACGATCGACAGCCCCAGGCCACTGCCCGGCAGGCTGCGGGCGGACGGCGAGCGCCAGAACCGCTCGAAGACATGCGGGAGTTCGTCCTGCGGAATTCCGGGGCCGTGATCGCGTACGGTCAGCTCGCCGCCGGTCAGCCGCACCTCGACGGTCCCGCCGGGCGGGCTGAACTTCACCGCGTTGTCCAGCAGGTTCACCACCGCCCGCTCCAGCGGGGCCGGCTCGGCCCGGACGAACCAGGGGTCCAGGTCCGCCGCGATGGTCAGCGACGGGCCGCGCAGCCGGGCCCGCTCCAGCGCCGCGCCGACGATCTCGTGCAGCGCCACCACGGCGACGGCGCTCTGGCCCGGCGCCGGCGGCCGCGACAGCTCCTGGAGATCGCCGATCAGCTCCGCCAGCTCCCCCATCTGCGCCTTCACCGAGACCAGCAGTGCCTCCTTGTCGGCGGGCGGGATCGGCCGGCCGGACCGCTCGCTGCGCACCAGCAGATCGATATTGGTACGCAGCGAGGTCAGCGGCGTCCGCAGCTCATGGCCCGCGTCGGCGATCAGCTGCTGCTGGAGATCGCGGGAGGCGGCCAGCGCCGCGGTCATGGAGTTGAAGGAGCGGGAGAGCCGGGCGATCTCGTCCTCGCCCTCGGCCGGGATGCGGATGGTCAAGTCCTCGGTACGGGCGACCTGTTCGACCGCGTCGGCCAGCCGGTCCACCGGCTTGAGGCCGGAGCGCGCGATGACCAGACCGGCGGTGCCCGCGCCGACGACGCCCAGCCCCGCGACGGCGATCAGCAGCAGCGCCAGGCGGTTCAGCGCACTGTCGACCTCGGTCAGCGGACGCGAGATGGACACCGCGAACTGCACGCCCTGGACACCGATGTGCTTGGTCAGCACCCGGACGTCCGCGCCGCCGGTGGTGACCGCGTCATGCAGGGTGTCCCGCGCCAGGCCCTGCGCCACCGCGACATCCGCGCGCTGGACCTGGACCGGCTGGGAGTTGGGGCCGATGCAGCGTGAGCCGTCGACCTGGACGATCTGGACGTTGTAGTAGGAGGGCGGGGCGTTCTTGCTCTCGGTCGGGTCGGTGGGCTGGCATTTGGCGTAGGTCAGCTGGAGATAGTCCGCGGGGACGCTGACGTTCTGGAGCGAGCTGTCCACCTCGTCGCGCAGCTGGGCGCGGGCGAGCAGCCAGCAGGCCAGCGCGGAGACCGCCACCGCCACCGCCACCGCGGCCGCGGTCAGCAGGGTCAGCCGCTGGCGCAGCGGCAGCCGCGCCATCCAGGCGCCGAGCCGACTGTGCGCACCGACCGCCGCCGCTCCCCCGTATGTGGTCGCCGTGCTCATTCCACCCCGCCGTCCGTCCGCAGGACGTAGCCGACCCCCCGCACGGTGTGCACCAGCCGCGGCTCGCCGCCCGCTTCCGTCTTGCGGCGCAGATACATCACATACACATCGAGGGAGTTGGAGGTGGGCTCGAAGTCGAAGCCCCATACGGCCTTCAGGATCTGCTCACGGGTGAGCACCTGCCGCGGATGGGCGAGGAACATCTCCAGCAGGGTGAATTCCGTACGGGTCAGCTCGACCTGCCTGCTGCCCCGGGTCACCTCGCGGGTCGCCAGGTCCATCCGCAGGTCGGCGAAGCTCAGCACCTCGCCCGCCTCGGGCGGGGCACCGGCCGCCGCCGCGTACGAGCTGCGGCGGAGCAGGGCGCGGATCCGGGCGAGCAGCTCGTCCAGCTCGAAGGGCTTGACGAGGTAGTCGTCGGCGCCGGCGTCCAGCCCCGTGACCCGGTCGCCGACGGTGTCCCGGGCGGTCAGCATCAGGATCGGCACCGTCACCCCACTCGCCCGCAGCCGGCGGGCGGCGGTCAGCCCGTCCATCCGGGGCATCAGGACATCCAGCACGATCAGTTCCGGGTCGTAGGCGGCGACCTTCTCGACCGCGTCCAGACCGTCGACCGCCTGCTCGGTCACATACCCCTCGAAGACCAGCGAGCGCTGGAGGGCCTCACGGACCGCGGGCTCATCGTCGACGATCAGGATGCGGGCGGGATGATCACCGTGCTCGGCGGGGCTCATGTGCGTGGTTACCTCGGACCTCGGGTGTGCGGACGGCTGATGCTCAGCCTTGCACGACGACGGGCGATCCGAGAGGGGGACGCAGCCTCTCGTGCCGGGCGGGGGCAGGGCGGCGGGGCAGGTGGTCAGACGCCGCTGCTTCCGCCACCGCGCAGGGTGTCGAGATCGTCCTTGACGGTGTTGATCGGTATGGCGAAGCCGAGGCCGACGCTGCCCGCGCTGCTGCTCGATGCCGAACTCGGTGAGTACATCGCGGAGTTGATGCCGATGATCTGCCCCTGCATATTGATCAGGGCGCCACCGGAGTTGCCGGGGTTGAGCGAGGCGTCGGTCTGGATGGCCTTGTACGAGGTCTTCGACGAGCCGGTGTCGCCGTTGTACTGATTCCCGCCGAACTCGAACGGCCAGCCGCCGCGACCACCCTGCTGCCCCTGCCCCTGCCCCTGTCCCTCCTCCTTGGGGACGGTGACATCCCGGTCGAGGGCGGAGACTATGCCGCTGGTCACGGACCCGGTGAGACCCTCGGGCGAGCCGATCGCCACCACCTGGTCGCCGACCGTGAGCTTGCTGGAGTCGCCGAGCGAGGCCGCGGTGAGGTTCTTGGCGCCGCGCACCTTGACCAGCGCCAGGTCCTTGTCGGGGTCGGTGCCGACGACGTCGGCCCTCTTCCGGCTGCCGTCGCTGAAGGTGACGCTGACCGAGTCCGCGCCGGCCAGCACATGGTTGTTGGTGACGATCTCGCCGCTGCTGGTGATGACCACCCCGGAGCCGGTGGACTCGCCGGCGGCGGTCCGCGCCTTGATCTCCACGATCGCCGGGCTGACCGCCTTGGCCACCGCCGAGACCCCGCTGCCACTGGTCTTGCCCGCGTTGACGAGCGGGGTGGAGGAGGTGTTCTGCGTCGCCTTGTTGGTGGCGCCGGCGATCAGCGCCGCGCTGCCACCCCCGATGAGACCCGAGGCCAGCGCCACCGCCGCGATCAGCGCGACCGGCCGCCGGGCCCGCCGCCGCGGCTCGGGTGCGTACGAAGGCTGCGGCGGAACCGCCTGCTCACCGAACCCGGCGTACGAGGCCCCCGGGCCACCCGCCGCGGTCCCCCCGTACGTCTCACGGCCGTAGCCTTGGCCGTAATCCCGGCTCTGGCCGTAATCCGGGCTCTGGCCATGATCCTGGCGCCGGCCAAATTCCTGGCCACGGCCCTGATCCTGGCCGTGGCCCTGCTCGTCGTCGCCGTACGCGTACGGCCGCTGCTGTGGCATCTCATCGCCGCTTCGGCGGTAGCTCTCGGTCATGGTGATGACTCTGCGACTGCAGCATGAGAGCTGCCTGAGAACGTCCTGAGAGACCCGACAGAAGTGGGTATGCCCGGTATAAGGACGGCCGGATCAGCGGCGCGTACCCGGCTCGCTCAGCCGCCGCAGCCGCAGGAGCGCCGGACCACCAGCCGCGACGGGAACTGCCGCAGCCGCTCCCGCCGGGAGCCGACCACCCGCAGCCCGTCGTCCAGCACCAGATCCACCGCCGCCCGCGCCATCGCCTCCCGGTCCGAGGCGACCGTGGTCAGCGGCGGATCGGTCAGCGCGGCTTCCTTCACATCGTCGAAGCCCGCGACCGCCAGCTCGCCGGGCACATCGATACGCAGCTCGCGGGCCGCCCGCAGCACCCCGATGGCCTGGTCGTCCGTCGCGCACATGATGGCCGGCGGCCGCTCCGGACCGGCCAGCAGCTTCAGCGCGACCTGGTAGGCGTCATAGCGGTTGTACGGGGACTGGAAGTAGTAGCCCTCCGGCGACCGCCCGGACTCCAGCATGGCCCGCCGCCAGCCCTCGACATGGTCGGTGACCGGGTCGCCGGACTTCGGGGTCTCCTCCGTACCGCCCAGGAAGGCGACATACGGATGGCCGTGCTCCAGCAGATGCCGGGTCGCCAGCTGCGCGCCCCACACGTCGTCCGTCATCACCGCGACATCGTCGATGGCGTCCGGCCGCCGGTGCAGCAGCACCACCCGCGCATCCCACGCATCGATCTCGGCGGCGGCATGCTCACTGGGCCCCTGGCTGATCAGGATCAGCCCGGACACCCGCATCCCGAGGAACGCGCGCAGATAGTGCACCTCGCGCTCGTCGAGATAGTTGGCGTTCCCGACCAGCACCATCTTTCCGCGCTCGGCGGCGGCCTGCTCGACCGCGTGCGCCATCTCCGCGAAGAACGGCTGCCGGGTGTCCGGCACGATCAGACCTATGAGATCGGTACGGCGGGACGCCATCGCCTGGGCGACGCGGTCCGGCCGGTAGCCGAGCTCCTTGATGGCGGCGAGTACCCGCTCGCGCGTGGCCGGGGCGACCGGCCTTGGTCCGTTGTTGATGACGTAGCTGACAACGGCGGTGGACGTACCCGCCAGTCTTGCCACATCATCCCGCGTCACCTTGGCCACGCGCGGCAGTCTACGCGGGTGGTGCTACCGGCGGGCAGGTCGTACGGTCCCGGAGTCCGCGCCCGCGGTGACCGCCTTCCCGGAGCCGTCACCCTCCCCGGTACCGCGGCCCTCGGACGGCGCCCCACCACGGCCGGACTGCGCCGCCTTCGCCGCGTCCTCCTTGGCCTTGGCCTCCGCCGCCCGCTCCACCTTCTCCGGCGTCACGAAGCGGTAGCCGACGTTACGGACCGTACCGATCAGCGACTCGTGCTCGGGCCCGAGCTTGGCGCGCAGCCGCCGGACGTGGACGTCGACCGTCCGCGTA
Organism: Streptomyces sp. bgisy130; assembly: GCF_057708345.1. Taxonomy (NCBI): domain Bacteria; kingdom Bacillati; phylum Actinomycetota; class Actinomycetes; order Kitasatosporales; family Streptomycetaceae; genus Streptomyces; species Streptomyces sp. bgisy130. The sequence continues at coordinate 1,475 of NZ_JBYISA010000003.1, read as the reverse complement.
CCGCCGAAGTAGTCGTAGCCCCAGACCTCCTGGAGCAGCTGGGCACGGGTGAAGACCCGGCCGGGGTGCTGCGCCAGATACTTCAGCAGCTCGAACTCCTTGAAGGTCAGGTCCAGGACCCGCCCCTTCAGCTTCGCGCTGTACGTCGCCTCGTCCACCGAGAGATCACCGTTGCGGATCTCCATCGGGCTGTCGTCGGTGGTGATCTGCTGGCGGCCCATCGCCAGCCGCAGCCGCGCCTCGACCTCGGCCGGGCCCGCGGTGTCCAGCAGGACATCGTCGACGCCCCAGTCCGCGGTGACGGCGGCGAGCCCGCCCTCCGTCACCACCAGGACCAGCGGACAGCCCGGCCCGGTGGACCGCAGCAGCTGGCACAGGGACCGCACATGCGGCAGGTCGCGGCGGCCGTCGATCAGTATGACGTCGGCCCCCGGGGTGTCGATCAGGGCCGGGCCCTCGGCGGGAGCCACCCGCACGCTGTGCAGCAGCAGGCCGAGCGCCGGGAGCACCTCCGTCGACGGCTGGAGTGCGTTGGTCAGCAGCAGAAGTGAACTCACGTCCGACCACCTACCCGGTTCTCGGGGTGCTGTGTCCTCGGTTGCGTGCGGTCCTGCCTGCTTCGCTCGCCCATGACGTCTGGTTCCTCCTCGGTCCCTGCGACGGGGGGCACCTCCCGGCCCTGGCCGGGGGAGTCTGCGGCACTGCTTCGTACGGTCCTTCCCACCGCGCAACAGGCGGTTGAAAGCACAAAAGGACCCGGGGGCAACGCTGCCCGGATCCTTCTTGCCCAGCAGAATAGCTCACCTGGGTTGCGGACCCGAGGCGACTTTTGCAGCTTTTTGTATTCCGCCGATCACTTCGAGTGGTCAACGGGTGCCGTCGTTGACCATCCGACGCAACCACTTGCTGGCGCCCGCGACGCCGACCGGCCCCCATTTAACGGGGCCGGGGCGTCTTGGCCCGGGCCCGGGCGGGGCCCTCGCGACGGGGTTCGCCGACGCGGCGGAAAGTGGCGAATTTTTTGGCGCGGCCGTCCCACGATGTGGACGGCCTCCCACGTTTTCGGCCGTCCCGCCGTGGGTGTTGCTCGCCGTTGCCGGTCCGCTGCGCTTGGCCTCGGCCGACGTTTGTGGCTTCCCCGCCGTTGCGCCTGCGGCGGGCCGGGTCCGCTGCGCGGGGCTGTCGGGGTGCGGTGACGGGCCTCCGCGGGTGGGGGTTTCCGGACTGCTTCGCTTTACGTCCGGAAACCCCCACCCGCTCCGACCCGTCCCCTCCCGTTGAGGGATGGGAAAACCGATGTGGGTGGACCCGTAAGTGGTCCGGTGCGCCTTGTCGATCACACGCCATGGCCACGGCCACGGCCACGGCCACGGCCACGGCCACGGCCACGGGCATGGGCATGGGTGGCGCGCCCCCACCCACCGTCACTCACTCCCCCAACGGGAGGGGACGGGCCGGAGGGGGGGGGGGGGGGG